>NZ_CP109460.1:7800000-8100000 GCF_036227565.1 Streptomyces sp. NBC_01454 | reverse complement strand
GTACAGCCCGGAGGCCTACTCCCAGGCCGGGGTCAAGCCCGCGAAGACCTACGACGAGATGCTGAAGTCGGGCCGTACCCTGTCCGACTCGGGGGTGCCGGCGTTCGCCGTCGCGGGCGAGGCCGGCTGGCCGCTGACCGACTGGTTCGAGAACATCTATCTGTCCCAGGCCGGTCAGGACAAGTACGACAAGCTCGCCGCCCACAAGATCCCGTGGACGGACCCCAGCGTGGTCAAGGCGCTCACCGCGCTCGGCAAGCTGTTCGGCGACAAGAACCTGGTGGCCGGCGGCGGAGCGGGCGCGCTGCGCACCGACTTCCCCGAGTCCGTCCAGCAGGTTTTCGGCCCGGACCCGAAGGCGGCCTCGGTCTACGAGGGTGACTTCGTCAGCGCCCTGGTCACCGACGAGCTCCACAAGCAGGTCGGCAAGGACGCCAAGTTCTACCCCTTCCCCGCGGTCGACGGCGGCAAGGCGCCGGTGGTCAGCGGTGGCGACGCCGCCGTGGTGCTCAAGGCCGGCAAGAACAAGAAGGCCGCAATGGAACTGGTGAAGTACCTGGCCGGCCCCGAGGCGGCCGGCGTCTGGGCCAAGGCCGGCGGCTACATCTCGCCCAACAAGAAGGTCCCGGCAAGCGCCTACCACGACGAGGTCACCCGCAAGGCCGCCCAGTCACTGACCGACGCCGGGAACTCCGTGCGCTTCGACATGTCGGACCAGGCCCCCGCGGCCTTCGGCGGCACCCAGGGAGCCGGCGAGTGGAAGCTGCTGCAGGACTTCCTGCGCGACCCCTCCGACCCCGCGGCCACCGCCCGCAAGCTTGAGGCCGCCGCGGCCAAGGCATACGGAAAGTAAGGACCGAGGGCCCGATCGATGCCTGTCACCACTCCCGCGGTGCCGCCCGCCCCGGCGCGCGGCACCGCGTCCCTCCCCCCGCGCGGCACCCCCGGCAGCCCCGGTGCCGCCGTGCGGCACGCCGCCCGGCGCCGCCGGCGGATCGCCGCGCTCTTCCTGCTCCCAGCGCTCGTGCTGCTGGGTGCCCTCGTCGCGTACCCCATCGTGTTCTCGGTCGTCCGCAGCATGTACGACGCCTCCGGTGACACGTTCGTCGGGGCCGACAACTACACCGCGATGTTCCAGGACCCGGCCACGCTCCGGGCCATCCGCAACAGCGCGATCTGGGTCGTGTTCGCCCCCGCGCTGCTGACCGGGCTCGGCCTGGTGCTCGCCGTGCTGACCGAGAAGATCCGCTGGAAGACGGCGTTCAAGCTGCTGATGTTCATGCCGATGGCGATCTCCTTCCTCGCCGCGGGCATCATCTTCCGGCTCACCTACGAGCAGGATCCGCAGCGCGGCGTGCTCAACGCCGTCACCGTCGGCATCCACGACCAGTTCCAGGGGGAGTCCGCCTCCTTCCCGAGCGCCAAGGCACGCCTCGGCGACAAGCAGCTCACCAAGGGGCACGACGGCTCCTACCGCACGACGCACCGCACCAGCCCGGGACACACCGTCGACCTCGGCCTGGTCGGCGTCGCGCCCAAGGACATGCCGCCGCAGGCCCGCCCCGCCGCACCGGCCGCCAAGTCCCCCGCCGGAAGCAGCGAATTGCGCGGGGTGGTCTACCTCGACTTCACCCCCGGCGGGCGCGGCACCCCCGGCGCCGTGGACCGCGGTGAACGCGGGCTGCCGAAGCTCTCCGTCGAGGCGGTCGACGCCCACGGCAAAGTGGCGGCCACAGCCACCACCGGCCCGGACGGCTCCTACCGTCTGCCGCATCTGGCTTCCGGGTCCTACGCCGTGCAGCTCCCCGCCAAGGACTTCGCCGCACCCTACGGGGGCATCTCCTGGCTCGGCCCGGCCCTCATCACACCCGCCATCATCGGCGCCTACATGTGGATCTGGACCGGCTTCGCGCTCGTCCTGATCGGCGCGGGGCTCGCCGCGATGCCCCGCGACGTGCTCGAGGCCGCCCGGATGGACGGCGCGGGCGAGTGGCAGGTCTTCCGCAGGATCACCGTTCCGCTGCTCGGACCCGTCCTGGGCGTGGTGTTCGTGACGATGGTGATCAACGTGATGAAGGTCTTCGACCTCGTCTACATCATCGCCCCCGGACCCGTACAGCAGGACGCCAACGTCCTGGCCCTGCAGATGTGGCTGGTCTCCTTCGGCGGCGGCAACAACCAGGGCCTCGGCAGCGCCCTCGGTGTGCTGCTGCTCCTGCTGGTGCTCCCGGCCATGGCCCTCAACATCCGACGTTTCCGCAGGAGCCAGTCATGACCACCGCTCAGGGAACCGCCGCGCCCCGCAAGCGGGCGGCCGCACGGCCGGCGAAGTGGCTCAGCCGCGGCGTGATCCAGCTGTTCCTGCTGGTCATCGGCCTGGTCTGGCTCACCCCCGCCGCCGGGCTCTTCCTCTCGTCCCTCCGGACGGAGGAGGCCAACGCCGACAGCGGCTGGTGGACCGCGCTCACCTCACCCGGGCAGCTCTCGCTGGACAACTACACGGCGCTGCTGAAGGACTCGGGCATCGTCCAGGCGTTCTGGAACACCGTGCTGATCTCGGTGCCCACCACCGTCGCCGTCGTGGTGATCGCCGCGCTGGCCGGCTACGCCTTCGCCTGGATGGACTTCCCCGGCCGCGACTGGATCTTCCTGGTGGTGGTCGCCATGCTGGTGGTGCCGGTGCAGATCGGTCTGCTGCCGGTGGCCAAGCTGTTCGGCGCGCTCGGACTGTTCGGCTCCATCCCCGGCGTCGTGCTGTTCCACACCGCCTACGGGCTGCCGTTCGCCATCTTCCTGCTGCGCAACTACTTCGCGGAGATCCCCAAGGAGATGCTGGAGGCGGCCCGGATGGACGGCGGCGGGGAGTGGCGGATCTTCTCCCAGCTGGTCCTGCCGCTGGGCCGCCCGGCCATCGCCAGCCTGGCCATCTTCCAGTTCCTGTGGGTGTGGAACGACATGCTGGTCGCCCTGCTCTTCGCCGACAACGGATCACAGCCGCTGACGGTGGCCCTGCAGTCGCAGATGCGGCAGTTCGGCAGCAACATCGGTGTGCTGGCGCCCGGCGCCTTCCTGTCCCTGATCGTGCCGCTGATCGTGTTCTTCGTCTTCCAGCGGCACTTCGTGCAGGGCATCATGGCCGGTTCGGTCAAGTAGCGGGCACGGCCGCCGTTCCGTACGGGGCAGCCTCGACGCCCTGCCCGGACGGCGTCGAGGAACGCCCGTCCGGGGCCATATATCCGCTCGCCCCGCGGCCGCGAGCCGGTTACGTTGGCGCGATGTCTGAACTGCGAACCGAACGGCTGATACTCCGGGAATGGCGGGCGTCCGACCTCGGGCCCTGGGCGGCGATGAACGCCGATCCCGAGGTCCGGGCACACTTCCCCGAAGTGCTCACCCGCGAGCGGAGCGAGGCGTCCGTGGCCGCCTTCCAGGCCGATCTGGAACGGCGCGGCTGGGGATGGTGGGCGGTCGAGGTGCGCGCGACCGGGGAGTTCATCGGCTTCACCGGACTGGATCCGGTGGACGAGGGCATGCCGTTCACGGGGGTGGAAGCCGGCTGGCGGCTGACCCGTTCGGCCTGGGGACAGGGTTATGCCACCGAGGCCGGCCGCGCCGCGCTGGCCTTCGGCTTCGACACCCTCCGGCTGCCGCAGATCCTCGCCGTGACCACGGCCACCAACCTCCGCTCCCAGGCGGTGATGCGCCGCCTCGGGATGACCCGCGATCCGGCCGATGACTTCGACGATCCCGAGGTGGCCGAGGGCCCGTTGCGCCCGTGCGTGGTGTACCGGATCTCCGCCGCGGACCACCGGAGCAACACACGCAAGCGGGACGGGAATTGAGGAGGAGCTGAGGGGAGCTGAGGGGCGCCGCATGCCGTGGTACGGCGCCCCTCGGC
Organism: Streptomyces sp. NBC_01454; assembly: GCF_036227565.1. Classification (NCBI taxonomy): domain Bacteria; kingdom Bacillati; phylum Actinomycetota; class Actinomycetes; order Kitasatosporales; family Streptomycetaceae; genus Streptomyces; species Streptomyces sp. NBC_01454. The sequence continues at coordinate 8,096,102 of NZ_CP109460.1, read as the reverse complement.
CGGCGGTCACCGGCCGGTCGCCCCGGCCTCCGGCGCCGTCAGCGCGGACACCTCTGAAAGATCCGCCGGATCCGCCGGCGCCGACAGCCCCGTCGGCTCCGCCAGCTCCGACAGTGCCGCGGGCAACGGCTCCGTGTGGAGCACGCCCAGCCGTTGGGTCGCCCGGGTGAGCGCGACATACAGGTCGCTGGCCCCGAACTCCGCCGGTTCCACCACGAGCACGGTGTCGAACTCCAGGCCCTTGGCCTGTCGCGGGTCGATCACCACCACCGGGCTGGTCAGATCCGGGGAGGACCCGGCGGAGGCGTCCGGGAGGGCCGCGGACAGCGTCGCGCAGCGGGAGTGGGGGGCGATCACCGCGAGCCGCCCCTCCCCGGACGCCTCCCGCGCGACGGCCTCGGCCACCGCACCGGCCAGGTCGTCCGTGCGCCGCGCCCACGGACGTTCGCCGGTGGACCGGATCGAGCGGGGCGGCGCGAAGGAGGGGTCGGTGGACCGGGGCACCCGCGCCGCGATCTCCATGATCTCGCTCGGCGTGCGGTAGTTGACGCCGAGTCTGACATGGTGCCAGCGATCGTCGGCGTAGGGCGCGAGGATCGACTCCCAGGCGCCGCAGCCGCCCGGTTCGGCGGTCTGCGCCGGGTCGCCGACCAGGGTCATCGAGCGCATCGGGCAGCGGCGCATCAACAGCCGCCAGGCCATCTCGGACAGTTCCTGTGCCTCGTCGACGATGATGTGGCCGAAGGCCCAGGTGCGGTCGGCCGCGGCGCGTTCGGCGGCGGTGCGGTGGTCGGTCTCCTCGTGCCGGTCGGCGAGCCGTTCGGCGTCCACCAGGTCGTGCGCGGCCAGCACCTCCGATTCCTCGTCGTCGCGGTCCTCGAACTCCTGGGTGCGGGAGCCGTAGGAGAGGTCGAGCACGCCCTGGGCGTAGGCGATCTGCTGCTGGCGTCGCGCCTCGGCGGCGGCGCGGGCGGCCGCGTCGTCCTCGCCGAGGAGCTCGGCGGCCTCGTCCAGCAGGGGAATGTCCGCGGGGGTCCAGCCGCCGCAGGTGCGCCGGATCGTGTCCGCCTCGGCGTCGGGGAGGTGGACGGGCTCGGCGAGGAAGTCGGCGACCAGTTGCTGCGGGGTGAGGGCGGGCCACAACTCCTCGATGGCGCCGTGCACTTCGGAGCTGAGGGCGATGGCCTTGCCGAGCTGGGCGATGTCGTCGGGGCCGAGGAGGTTCGGCCCGCCGTAGGGGTCCGCGCCGATCCGTTCGGTGAGCTGCGCGGTGAGCGCGTCGATGACGTGGAAGGCGAAGTGCGGGCGGGCGAGGTTGTGCGGCAGTCCGGAGGCGCGGGCATGACGGCGTGCCTCGCGCGCGAGGTCCGCGTCCAGCCGGAGTTCGCCGTCCTCGTGGTCGATCACGATCACCGGGTCGGGCAGGGTCTGGCGGTCCCGTACGAAGTGCGCCAGGGCGTCCGCCATCGCCGCACGGCCCTTGATCTCGGCGGCCTCGGCGGTCTCGGTGCCGGTCGCGGTCACGCCCGGGAAGAGCTCAGCGGGTGTGGCGAGCAGCACCCCCGTCTCGCCCAGCGAGGGCAGCACCTCCCCGATGTAGCTGAGGAAGGCCGGATTCGGCCCGACGATCAGCACGGCCCGGCGGGCCAGTTGCTCCCGGTGCGCGTAGAGCAGATACGCCGCGCGGTGCAGCGCGACGACGGTCTTGCCGGTGCCGGGCCCGCCCTCCACGACGAGGATGCCGTCGTGCGGGGCGCGGATGATGGCGTCCTGTTCCGCCTGGATGGTCTGCACGATGTCGTGCATCCGTCCGGTGCGCGCCGCGTCGAGCGCGGCCAGCAGCACGGCGTCCGCGTCGCTGCCTTCGTGTCCGGTGCGCACGGCGTCGGCGAGGTCGAGGATCTCGTCGTGCAGGGCGGTGACCTTCCTGCCCTCAGTGGTGAGGTGACGCCTGCGGCGCAGCCCCATGGGGGTGTGCCCGGTGGCGAGGTAGAACGGCCGGGCGACCTCGGCCCGCCAGTCGATGACCAGCGGAGTGTGCTCCGCGTCGTCGCGCCGGATTCCGAGGCGGCCGATGTGGTGGTCCCGGCCGTCGCGGAAGAGCAGCCGGCCGAAGCAGAGGCCGTGTTCACCGGCGTCGAACGCGGCCAGCAGTCCGGACTGTTCGGCCACCAGCACATCGCGCTCCAGACGCGCCTGGGCGTTGTTCCCTTCCCGCGGCAGGGCTTCGGTCACCGACGCCGCCGCCCCGGTCCGCATTTCCGCGAGGCGTGCATAGAGCAGATCGATGAATTCCTGCTCGTGCCGCAATTCCTCGTTTGACAATTCAGCTCCGCTCGGATACAGTTCGGAAAGAAGTTGGGCTCAGGTCTTGAATTCAGGCAGACACAGAAGCCCTCAATATACGCAGAGAAATACCCCGGCTGTCAATTCAGTCCGGGGTATTTCTCTTTGTGCGCCCGAGCGGCGCGCCACGGTGACCGGGCAGGTCACCAGGTGTGTGCGACGTCCACGATCAGCTCATGGCCGGACTGGAGCACCCGGAAGGGAAGCTTGGCGCGGACGCCCAGGCCGACCTGGGTCTGCCCTTCGAAGCTCGCCCCGAACTTGGTGTCCGTGAACGTCTTGTATCCACTGATGTCCACTCCCGGCAGCGGCTTGCCGGCGGACCCGCCGTAGGTCTGCCTACCGGTCGCCGGGTCATAGCTGGGTGCGGACACATAGATCTGCAAAATGGCGCCCCCCTTGACCGGTATCCGTGCGCCCGAGCCGTCCTGGTGGAACGCGTCGACATAGCCGACGTGGTAGCCGAGCGTGCCGGAGGCGGTGCCGACGTCGAACACCATGCGGTCGTAGCACGCGTGCCGGCCGGTTCTGATGTTGGTGAGCGGTGCGGCGTCCGCGCCCGTGACGGACTTGTCGCCGCTGCCCCAGACGGCCGAACAGGCCGCGGCCGGCGCCGCGTTGCCCACCGGACCGGTCGCGGCGTCGGCCACGCCGGCCGTGCCCGCCACCCCGGCGCCCGCCAGCACGAGTGCCGCCGCCACTGTCCCTAACCGTCGCATGTCGTACCTCCAGAGAAGATCTGAGCAGAGCATCGTGCGGTAGGACGGGCCCGGCGGTGACGGCGTTGTACGCCGGCCGGCATTTGGCCGAAGAAGGGCCAAGGTGTCGCGAAAGGGGAGGTGTGGGCGGGAGGCGCCCGGATCTTATGGGCCGGCCGGGGACGAGGGTCAGACGTCGACCACGTCGACCACGTCGACGGGCGCGCCCCTGCGCCGCAGTTCGGCCAGCTCCCCGGCCGGAGTGCCGCGGTCCGTGACGACGCGGTCGTAGTGGCCGATGTCGCCGTAGGCATGCGTGGCGGCCTTGCCGAACTTGGTGTGGTCCACCAGCAGCAGCGACCGCTGCGCACACTCCAGCATGGCTTCCTTGATCTCGGCGTAGTCGCGGATCGGGTGGAAGAGCCGGCCGCCGAGCACCGACACCGCCGACATCACGGTGAGATCGGCATGGATGCGGCCGAGGGCGCGCAGCACCTCGGGGCCGACGCAGGAGCCGAATTCCCCGCGGTAGCGGCCGCCGAGGAGAGTGACATCGGCGCCGGGCGTGTCGTCGAACAGTCGTGCCACGCCGAGGGAGTTGGTGATCACCGTGACCGCCTCGGTCCGGGCGATGTGGGCCGCGAGCGGGAAAACCGTGGTCGAGTCGTCCAGCACCAGGGTGCTGCCGGGCCGCACCTCGTCGGCGACGGCGGCGCACAGCGCCTCCTTCACCGGGAGGTTCACCCCGAGACGGAAGCGGGTGGCGGTCTCCATGGTGAGGGTCGGGAAGGGCGCGGCCCGCCCGCGTTCCTTGCGCAGCAGCCGGCGTTCGGCGAGCTGGTCCAGATCGCGGTGCATCGTCGCGAGGCTGACCCCGAAGCGTCTGGCGAGTTCGTCGATGCGCACTTCTCCGTGCTCGACGACATGGGCCAGTACGTCCTGCCGTCGCCGGTCGACCTCGGCCAGCGACGACCGTGTGGAAGCCATCGGGGCTGCCCCTTCCCGGTCGGACAGCGGCAGCGCGCCTACCGCTGGGGGTGAATCACGGCCTTCACGGCTGTCGCGTCGCGGGTGGCGACGGTCAGTGCGCTCTCGGCCTCGGCAAGACCGTAACCGTGGGAGACCAGGGAGTCGAGCCGGACCGCTCCCGACTGCACCAGGGCCATCGCGGTGGGCCAGGTGTGGGCGTAGCGGAAGGTGCCGGTCACTTCCAGTTCGTGCTGCTGCACGCGGCTGACCGGCAGCGGCACCTCGTCACCGCCCATGCCGATGAGCACCACCCGGCCGGCCCGGCCGACGGTGCGGATCGCCTCACCGCTGACGGCGGGGACGCCGGAGCACTCCAGCAGGACGGTGGGGGTGAACTCCGCCTGACGCAGCGGGGTGCGGGAGACGTCGAGGGCGGTGGCGCCGGTGGCCCGGGCGAGGTCGAGTCGGTGCGGGAGGACGTCAGTGACCAGCACCTCCCGTGCGCCGAAGGCCCGTGCCGTCTGGGCGGCGACCAGGCCGATCGGTCCCGCGCCGCTGATCAGTACGCGGTCGCCGGGAGCCACGCGGGCCTTGCGGCAGGCCCAGACGGCCACGGACAGCGGTTCCAGCAGGGCGGCCTCCTCGAGGGTGAGGGAGTCGGGGACCTCATGGGCGAAGTCCTGGTGCACTGCCAGGTATTCGCAGAAGGCACCGTCGATCGGCGGTGTGGCGAGGAAGCGCATGCCGGGGCACAGGTTGTAGCGGCCCGGACGGCATTGGGCGCAGCTGCCGCAGGGCGTACCGGGCTCGATGGAGACACGTCGGCCGATCCGTCCCGCCTCGGCTCCCGGACCGGCGGCGACCACCGTGCCGGCCGCTTCGTGCCCGAGGACGAGCGGCGCGCGGACGACGAAGTCGCCGATGCGTCCGTGCCGGTAGTAGTGCACGTCCGAGCCGCAGGTCCCGACCGCCTCGACGCGTACCAGGACCTCCCCGGGGCCGGGGGTGGGGACGGGGCGTTCCTCGATGCTCAGCCGCTCGGGCCCGTGCAGGACGGCGGCTCGCATGGTGGCGGGAATCGCGGAGGTGACGGTCATGACGGGCTCACGGCTCCCTGGGGGTGTGGAGAGGAAAGGGGGTGTCGCGGGGTCCGGTGCCGGGCCGGCAGGCTGGCGCGGCACTCCCGGTTTCCGCACGCTACCTCTTCTTTTTCTATCAGTGAAGCCTTGACTTCGCACAAAATACGAGAAGACTTGCGCGGGCTTCCCGAACGCCGACACCGAGGGCGCGCGCCGTCCCCCCACCCGCGCCCGCCCCGCCCTTTTGGAGGGCCCATGAGCAGCTCCGCCCACCTCCCGCCCGTGCGGACACCGGCCGCCGGCTCCCCACCGCCGGGCCGTATCCGCTCGCTGCCCGCACGCCTGGGCATACCGCCGGCCCTGACCTGGGGTTTCGTGGGGGTGCTGCTGTTCATGACCGGCGACGGCGTGGAGACAGGCTTCTTCTCGAAGTACCTGGCCGACCAGGGCATGGGCAAGACCGACGCGGCGGTGGTCATCGCCGTCTACGGCATCACCGTCGCCATCGGCGCCTGGCTCTCGGGGGCCCTGTCGGACCTGTGGGGGCCACGGCGGGTGATGACCGCCGGCTTCGCCATCTGGCTCGTCTTCCAGGTGCTCCTGCTGACGGTGGCACTGCCGGCCATGAACTATCCGCTGCTGCTGCTCATCTACGGGCTGCGCGGTTTCGGCTACCCCTTGTTCGCCTACGGGTTCCTGGTGTGGGTCACCGCGGCGACCGAGCCCCGGCGGATGGGAACCGCGGTCGGCTGGTACTGGTTCGCCTTCACCGGCGGTCTGCCGACCCTGGGCTCCCTCGTGGCCAGCGCCACGATCCCGGCGATCGGCTCGTACCACACCCTGTGGTGCGCCCTCGGACTGGTGACGCTCGGCGGGCTGCTCGCCCTGCTGCTGGTGCGCGAGCCCACCGGGCGCTCCCCGCTCGCTCCGCACGGCGAGCGCCCGCTGGCGACCCTGGCGGGCAGCGTCTCGATCATGCGGCGCCGGCCGCGGGTGGCCGTCGGCGCCGCCGTGCGCGTCGTCAGCACCGGCTCCCAGTTCGGCTTCCTGGTCTGTATGCCGTTCTTCTTCACCGAGACCGTCGGGTTCAGCACCTCGGGCTGGCTGCGGCTGCTCAGCGTGATGTTCGCCGCGAACATCTTCGCCAACCTGTTCTTCGGAGCCGTCGGCGACCGGCTCGGATGGCAGCGCACCATGACCTGGTTCGGCGCCGTGGCCTGTGCGGTGACCTGTCTCGGGCTGTACTACGTCCCCGTCGTGGCCGGTCCGCACTTCCTTCCCGCCGCGGTGGCCGCCGCCCTGTACGGCATCGCCCTCGCCGGCTACGTCCCGATCTCGGCGCTGGTGCCCGCGCTGGCCCCGCGCCACAAGGGGCAGGCCATGTCGGCCCTCAACCTGGGCGCCGGGGCCAGCACCTTCGCCGGACCGGCCGTCGTCGCCCTGGCCCTGGGGCCGGTCGGTGTCGCGGGCATCGTGTGGATCTTCGCCCTCCTCCATCTCGCCACCGCGGTCGCCATCCGGCTCCTCGTTCCCGACCCGGAGTTCACCGCACCGTCCGCTGAACTGCCCGACGTGCCGTCCGACTCGCTGTCCGACTCGCTGTCCGCCGCACCGCAGACCGGCGTCGCGAGCCTTCCGGCGGGCCGGCGCTGACCTCCCGCGGCCGCCCGGGAGCGGGCCCCGGCGGCCGCGGGAGACCGAACGTCCCCGAACGTCCCCGAGCGTCCCCGGGCGTCCGCTCAGGCGCGGCCCGACGCCTGCGCCGCGGCACGCTCCCGGGCGGCCGCGGCCCGCGCCGGGTCGCCGAGCTGCTCCTCCAGACGGGCCTTGGCGGACCAGTTGTACGGGCAGACCGGGCGCAGCCGGCTCCGTTCACTGAGCAGGGTCCGGGCCAGCTCGGTGCGGCCCGCGCGCAGGGCGGCCTCGACGAGGGTCCGCTGGATCGCGTCCCGCTGGGCGTGGCTGCCGCCGAATTCGTGCAGCCGGTGGCGGACGGGCAGCAGCAGATCGACGGCCCGGGCGTGGTCCTGCTGTCCGTAGGCGATGAGGGCGCGGCACACGGGCAGGCCGATCGCGGCCGTCATGGCACGGTTGTCGACGGCTGGCTCCCCCGCCAGCCAGTCCTCCCGCTCCTGAACCAGACGCTGCGCCCGGGCGATCCGGCCCGCCCCCACATAGGCCATGACCGCATGGGCGTCGTTGAAGGCGTAGTGGGGACCGTCGTCACGGCTCTCCCAGGCGTCCGCGAGGCGGGCCCACCGTGCGCTCTGCTCCTCCTCGGCCAGATACAGGCGCCACAACAGGGCCGCGGCGTCGAGCAGTTCCATCGCCACCCCTGCCGAACGCTCGTGGTGGAGGGCCGCGTCGTAGATCTCCAGCACCCGGGCGGTGTCGCCGGACTCCAGGGCGTAGAGGGCGTAGTGCCACCAGTTGTGGACGGTGAGCAGGCTGCCGCTCGCCCAGTCCTGCCTGCGGGCGTCGAGAAAGCGGATGCCGTCCGTGAAACGTCCCCGCATCTCGTAGGTGTGCACCACGCCGTGGATCCCCCACACATCGTCCGGATGCCGGTCGAGGGCCGCCAGGCCGACCTCCTCGGCGTGTGCGTAGTGGCCGGACTCCTCCAGGCCGAACGCGTACATGCCCAGCAGCGGCCCGAGGTGCGGATCGTCCTGCGGCCAGGCGTCCAGTGCGCCGCCGATGCGGTCGCGCAGGCGCTGGGCGTCCCCGGTGAGGAAGTCGTGCTGATGTCCGGCGAAGAGCGCCAGCGCATCGCGCGGGAAGGCGATGCCGATCTCGCCGAGGATGCGGCCGGCGCCGTGCAGATCGCCGTCCAGCCATGCCGTCGCGGCGGCCAGATGCATCCGCTCCCGGGGCATGAGCCCCTCGGTGTCCAGACCGGAGCGGAAGCGGCGGAAGCCGTCCCGGGCCACGGCCGCGTCCTTCTCCTCGGTCCCCAACACGCCCAGATACGCGGCCAGTACCTGCCCCATCACCGACCGCGGCGAGGCGTCCAGCACCGACCGTGCCGTCTCCGCGACCCGCGGCCGGAAGAACAACAGGTCGTCCAGGGCCTGTTCGTAAGGGGCCACGGCCTCGGCGCCGGTGTGGCTCATCGGGTGTCCGTGTCGGTCCGCTGTCATCCTGACTCCTGCGGGGTTGAGTACGGGTGTTCCATCCGGGGTGCCGGCCGGTGCACCCCGTTGCCATGTGCCGCTGGATCCCTATCGTTCCCCACTCCGAGGCGGGAGAGTCGGAGCCACCACACCGCTGTCGCCTCCGGGGGCGCCTCGCTCCGCGCACCGGCGGAAACTTCCGCTTCATCTGCGATGACCTCACGGGAAACACGCCCTGCCTACTGTCCCGGCCATGAACTCAGGACCGGATGCGGTGACAGTCCCCGACAGCAGCCGACGGCCCCCGCAGGCCGCGGCACCCGCCGACAGAGCCGTCAACGAAACCCTGGAGGATTACACCCTCCGGTTCGCGCCGCGCAGTTACCGCCGCTGGACCCCGATGGTGGTGGCGACCACCGCGCTGGGCGGCATCGCGTACATGGCCGACTTCTCGATCGGGGCCGGCATCGGGCTGACCCATGGCACCGCGAACGCACTGACCGCGATCCTGGTCGCCGCCGTGGTCATCTTCGTCACCGGCTTCCCGCTCGCCTACTACGCGGCGCGGTACAACATCGATCTGGACCTGATCACCCGCGGCTCGGGCTTCGGCTATTACGGATCGGTCCTGACCAGCGTCATTTTCGCCAGCTTCACCTTCATCTTCTTCGCCCTCGAAGGCTCGATCATGGCGCAGGGCCTGAAGCTGGGCCTCGGCCTGCCGTTGTGGCTGGGGTATCTGGTCTCGACCTGCATGGTGATACCGCTGGTCATCCACGGCATGAAGGCCCTGAGCAAGCTTCAGGTCTGGACGACGCCCCTCTGGCTGCTGCTGATGGTCGGGCCGCTGCTGTATCTGGTCACCACCGACCCCGGCACGGTGCACACCTTCCTGTCGTATACGGGCTCCCACGGCGGCAGCGGCATCGATGCCGCCTCGGTGCTGCTGGGTGCGGGCGTGTGTCTCTCCCTGATCGCGCAGATCGGCGAACAGGTCGACTATCTGCGCTTCATGCCGCCCAGGACGGAGCAGAACCGGCGTGCCTGGTGGACGGCGGTGGTGCTGGCGGGCCCGGGATGGGTGGTGCTCGGCGCACTCAAGCAAGCCATCGGTGTCTTCCTCGCCGTCTACCTCCTCGCCGCCGCGGGCCCGGCCGCGGCCACCGAGCCGATCCACCAGTTCACCGGCGCCTTCGCGGCCATGATGCCCTCCTGGCTGGTCATCCCGCTGGCAGTGGTCCTGGTGGTGATCAGCCAGATCAAAATCAACGTGACCAACGCCTATTCGGGTTCTCTGGCCTGGACGAACTCGTTCACCCGGGTCACCAAGCGCTATCCGGGCCGGATGGTGTTCGTCCTCGCCAACCTGGCCTGTGCGCTGGTGCTGATGGAGGCGGACATGTTCCGCTTCCTCAACACCGTCCTCGGGTTCTACTCCAACTGCGCCATCGCCTGGATCGTGACCGTCGCCACCGACATCATGGTCAACAAGCATCTGCTGAAACTCTCCCCGCAGGTCCCCGAGTTCCGCCGCGGCATGCTCCATGCGATCAACCCCGTCGGCGTGGTGTCCTTCACCGCCGCTTCGGGCCTGTCGATCGCCCTGTACTTCCATGCGCTGGGGGACGCGCTCCAGCCGTACTCACCGGTCGCGGCCGCACTGATCGCCTTCGTGCTGACCCCGCTCATGGCCGTCCTGACCAAGGGCCGGTTCTACCTGCGGCGCACCACGGACGGGATCGACTCCCCGCTGCTGGATGAGGACGGCAATCCCAGCGCGGTCACATACGCGTGCCATGTGTGCCGGCACGAGTTCGAGCGACCGGACCTCGCCGCCTGCCACAGCCATGACGGGGTGGTCTGCTCCCTGTGCCTGAGCACCGACCGGACCGGCGCCCATGTGCTGCCGGCGGCACCGGCCTGACGCCGGGACGGCACCCGGCCACACCGGGACACCGGCGGCGGGACGGGACAACCCCACTCCATCCGCCGCCCCGCCGTTGCCCGCCCGTTGCATGCCCGACCGTCAACACGGTCGGCCATATCACCTAAAAGTCTGCTCTTCGGGCGTGGCGTCCGTGGAGCAGGGGCCGGCGGGGAACGACAGCCTTGTCAGGGCGGCTCACAGCCGTGGCGCCGGCGCCTTCAGGGGCCCGGCGCCAGGGGCCGCCTCTCCTCCACCAGTTGGGAGACGGATCGATGGCTCACCGGATCAAGAGCGTCCTCGTCACTGCGGGCACCTGCGCCCTCGTCCTCGGCGGTGCCGGTCTGGCCACCGCCGACAGCGGCGCCTCGGGAGCGGCGTTCGACTCACCGGGCATCGTGTCCGGCAACTCCCTCCAGATCCCCGTCCATATCCCGGTCAACCTCTGCAACAACACCATCAGCGTCATCGGGGCCCTCAACCCCGCTTTCGGTACGCCCTGCTTCGGCGGCTGACGCCCGGCGGACAGGTGTCGGCCGAGGCATCCCGGCCTCGGCACCGTGCCGTCCGAAGGTGCCGTGGCCCCCGGTGATCTCACCGGGGGCCACGTCATGGTCGGCGGCGGCCGGGCCGGTCCGGATCTATGCTGAGGGCGATGTTCGCACCCCAGGGCCCCACACTCCGTGAACTCGCCGTGCAGGCGCTGTCCTCCGTCGAGCGGGGATACGACCTGCTCGCCCCGAAGTTCGACCGCACTCCGTTCCGGACCCCGGACGCGGTGCTGACCCCCGTTTCCCGGGCGCTGCGCGCGCTCGGACCGTTCGACAGCGGTCTCGACCTGTGCTGCGGTACCGGCGCCGGGATGGACGTACTGCGCCAGGTCTGCCGCGAGAGGGTCACCGGCGTCGACCTCAGTGCCGGCATGCTCGCTGCCGGCCGGGCCCGTGCGGGGACAGCCGCCACCGCGCCGCGGGTCGAGTGGGTGCGCGCCGATGCCCGGGCCCTCCCCTTCGGGCCGGCCTTCGACCTCGCGGTGAGCTTCGGCGCGTTCGGGCACTTCCTGCCCCGCGAGCGGCCGGAGCTGTTCGCACAGGTCCACTCCGTACTGCGCCCCGGCGGCCGGTTCGTCTTTCCTATTGCGGCGCCGGCCCGCCCGGGGTCACGGGGCTACTGGACGCTGCTGGCCTTCGACGCCGCGATGCGGGTCCGCAACGCCCTGTGGCACCCGAGCTTCGTCATGTACTACCGGACGTTCCGGCTCACCGAGGTACGTGCGGAGCTGGCCCGGGCCGGATTCGCTGTGGAGCTGCACGCGCTGCCGGAGCTCGGCCGGCGCCCCGACGGCAGCCCGCGGTGCCGGCTGGTGGTGGCCACCCGCGCCCGGTGACCGCCTCCTGCCCGCCGGCCCCGGCCGGGCCGTACCTCACCAGCGCACCGCGGTGAAGTCGACGGGCTGCGGCCGCAGCTCCGCGGTGCGGGCCGCCAGCCGGGCGAGACGGCGGGCCATGTCCGCCGCGGGGAGCCGCTTGCGGTCGCCGTGGCCGGGCAGCACCCACTCGAAGCGCAGCCGAGGGGCGGTCCGGGCCAGGGAGGCGGCCAGTTCCACGATCGAGTACCAGGTGACGGAGGCGGCCACCTCGAGGTCGCCGGTGCTGCGCGACCAGTAGAAGCTGTCCCCGCTGAAGCAGTACCGCTCATCGGCGACGTAGAGCACGCTGCCGCGCGTATGGCCGGGAAGCGGGTACGCCATGACGCCCGGGCCGATCTCGACCGGGTCGGTGCCCCGGATGACACGGTCCGCGTCCGGTGCGGCGTCGAGATCGCCCTCGTGGATCCACAGCCGGGCGCCGAACCGGTCGGCGTAGCGGCGGCCGTGTGCGGCATGGTCCTGGTGGGTGAGCAGGACGTCGGTGACCGGGCCCAACGCCTCGTACCGGGAGGCCAGTTGCTCGCTCCAGCGGGGAGTGTCGATCATCATCGTGGTGCCGGCGCCGCGGCGCAGCAGGAAGGCGTTGGCGCCTGCCGTCTGGCGTGAATTGTGGCCGCACAGGTGGACGGTGTCGTCCAGGGCGAGGGGAAAGGGGTCGAGGTCGGGGGTGAGGGGCCGCGCCGCATGCCGGATCGACCGGGTGTGGCAGGCGAAGGCGGCCGCCTGCAGCTGCCGGGCCTCCGCGTCGTTCTGCGGCTGCCGGGTCACCTCCGCGCGCCCGTTCTTCTCGATGATCACGTCGGGGGCGAGTTGCCGGGCGACATCGCAGTTGGTGCAGCGCGCGTCGACGTACCAGCCCTCGCCGGCGTCCTCGTCCGGTGCGCTGTCGGGTAACAAGCCGTTCGTCATGACGGGTCCTCCTGGTCGGGTGGCAGGTGGGGGCGCGGCCGAGGCGCGCCGTCTTCAGAAGTACCCCGCCGTGGACCGAAAGCGGAAGAGACGGCGGATCTTGTGCTTTGGGTACGGAACGTCTCTCTTGGCCGGGCGATCGGGCCGGGGGTGTGCGGTGCTTTGTGGGGCCTGGCAGGTCCGGACGCCCCGCCGTCCTCGCACGGCGGGGCGGGGCCCCGGACGGTTCAGGCCGTCGCCCGGAGCGCGGCGGAGAGCCGGTGGAGGGTCCTGCGCATGGCGGCGCGATTGCGGGTGGCGCGCCGGGCGGCCGGCGTTCCGGTGAAGACCAGCCCGAGCAGCTCGGCGGCCCGGCCGCGCCATCCGCGGCGGCGGTGATCGACCCAGTACTCGGTGACCAGGGTCCCCTCTTCCGCCGGGGTCAGACGGTAGCCCCAGCGTGCCACGGGCAGGCCGAAGGTGGTGACATCGAAGGCGAACTCCCGGCCGGGGTCCGCGATGACGATCCGGCACGTGGTGAACCAGATCCAGCAGGCCTTGCGGTTGAAGCCGACGAAGCACTCCCCGCGCGGCCACACCCCGATCACCTCCGGGCTCCACTCCGTCATCCGCCGGACGTCCGCCAGGGCCGCGTAGACGGTCCGCGGCGGGAGGGGGATCTCCAGGGACTGCTGCACGTGCCACTCCCGGGCGGTCACCGTCGGCCTCCCGGGACCGGCGCACCGGGTGTCCGGGCCGTCACGACCGCCGCGGCATCGCGGACCAGCCCGGCGAGGGCTGTCGTATCGGCGAGGCCGGTGAGGTGTCCGCACCGGGGCAGCAGGAGCAGCCGGCCGTCGCGGCAGGCCGTGAGGAAGTCCCGTTCGTCGCGGCGGAAATGGTCGCGCTCACCGTTGACCAGCCAGACCGGGCCCGGGTACGCGGAGAGCGAGGCGAGGGTGTCCGTCTCGCACACGGCCGTGAGGACGCCCGACGCGTTCCCGGAGCTGAGGCCCCCGGCGACCATGGCGTCTCCCGCCGTGCCGTGGCGACAATCCCGCCCAGGGACAGCCCCACCAGCAGCGCCCGGCCGCCCAGTTCGTCGATCGTGTCGGTGACCGCCGCCACGGCGCCGGCGATGCTGAAGGGTTCACCGCGCCGGCTGCCGTGACCCGGCAGGTCCGGTGCGGCGGTGGGGTGGTCTTTCCCGATGGCTTGGATCACGGGTCGCCACATCGTGCCGCTCACACGCAGACCGTGCACGAAGACGATGGGCAGCCCGGCTTCAGAGGACTCCATGTCCGGCAGGCTACATGAAATGCAACGCAACGTTGCGTTGTTTTCGATGCTAGCCTCTGCCCCATGAGCGAGGAGCGACACGGAAGTACGCGGCGGAGCAGCGTCCCACGCAAGGCACAGGAGATCTTCGACGCCACCCTGGATCTGCTCGCGGAGAAGGGCTACGAGGGCCTGACCATCGAGGGCGTCGCCCAGCGTTCCGGCGTCAACAAGACGACGATCTACCGCTGGTGGCCGTCCAAGGGGGCACTGCTGGGCGCCGCACTCATCGGCGCCCGCCGGCTCGACCTCGCACCGCCCGACACCGGAAGCCTCCAACGGGACCTGGAGTCCCTGCTGCACACGATCACCACGCTCCTCACCACACCGCCGGCCTCGGGCATCGCCGTCTCCGTACTGGGCGCCGCCACCCACAGCGCCGAACTCGCCGCCCACGTGAAGGACTTCTTCGCCGATCGGATGGCTCGCGAACAGCCCGTCTTCACCCGGGCCGTGGCCCGCGGCGAACTCGCTGCGGACTCCGACCCGATGCTCCTGGTGGATCTGCTGGCCGGGGCCGCCTGGGTCCGGGTCGTACTCCGCCAACTCCCGCTGGAGAAGGACTTCGTGACACGCACCGTGCGCATCGTCCTGGAGGGCGCGCGCGGCGCCGGCTGAGCAGGCGTTTCGCCACCTGCGCCGCGCGCGGAAGGAGCACCGCCAGGTCTCGGCGCCGAAGCCCTCAGACCGCGCGATGCCGGCCGCGCCTGCCCCTTTCCGCACCGGCTCACGGTGCGGCATGGGCGAAGTCGTACACGGCCCAGTCGGCGATCGGGCGGTATCCGATGCGCTGGTAGAGGGCGTTGCTGGTGGGGTTGGCCGGGTCCGCGTACAGCACGACGTCCGTGGCGCCCGCGGCCAGCGCGGCCCGGCTCACCTCGACCGTCACGGCACCCGCGTAGCCGCGGCCCCGGAGGTGAGCCGGGGTGTGGACGGGGTCCACCCGGACCATGCCGCCGACCATCGAAGTCGAGCCCGCCATGGAGACGGGCGTGCCGTCCGGGGTCTCCCAGAAGGTGAAGTGCTTGTCGGCGAAGCGCGTGCCGGCCCAGGAGTCGGCGTCTATCGTGACGGCTTCCCCGACGTCCGCGGTGAACTCGCGCAGCCGGCGCATGAGGTGCTCACGGTCCCGTTCGTCCACGAGTCGACCCCGGCCCTCCGGGAAGGGCATGGGTGGGGTGAGCGTGCCGAGGCGGTACAGGCGGAGCCGGTTGCGCAGTGTGGAGGTGGCGCCGGTGCGCCGCTGCCAGGCCTCGGCGAAAGCGGTGGCGGTGCCGCGGTCCGCGCTGACATGGGGAAGGGAGTACCCGAGGGCGGCCAGCTGGGCGGCGAGGGCGTCGGCGCGCTCGGGGGTGAGCTGGGTGAGGCCCAGACCGCGGATGAGGCAGAAGGTGGCGTGCACCGTGCCCGCCCGCTCCAGCCGGCCGAAGACGGGGGCTCGGCCGCCGTATGCGTCCGCTCCGTGGGTGCACAGCCTCTCGATCACTGTCAGCGGTGTGGTGTGCAGGGCGGGGCGCGAGCGCAGGAAGTCGCCGGCTCGGGCGCGGAAGTCGTCGACGTCTTCGGTGAGGTGCCAGTCATCCGGGCGCATGCTGCATGATCCCTGACGGACTCGCCTCCGGGGAAGTCACCTCCCGGACCGGAAGGGCGCAAAAAGACCTGCTGAAGGCGCGAGCCGGCCGCCCGCCCATCCCGTCCACCTCACCTGAGGTTACCTCCGGTACGCCCTTATAGGGTATCTGTTCGATCATCAACTACAACTTTACCAATTATTGGTGTAGTTGACGCAGATTTCACTTCAGTCTCAAAGACAACAGCGGCGAACTCCCCCTACATACGGACTCGTCGCTTCCACAAGGCTGGGTGAGAGGCAACAGCAAGATGACGTACAACAGAGTGACCCGTCGCGGGAGCCGGCTGATGGCGTTGACCGCGGCGTCACTGGGGCTGGTTGCGGCGATGGCCGGGCCGGCCGTCGCGGACGACGGGCCCGCCCGGGAGCAGCTCATAGCGGACTGTGCTTCCGGTGACGGCAAGTGCAGCTTCAACGAGCCACTGCTCGGCAAGGCGTTTCTCGGAGACTTCCGTCAGGTCTCCAACTCGCTCTACAACTGCAGCACGTCGGATGCCACGCAGTCGATGGGCTGGTCGGACACCGTGGGCTCCACGGACTCCGCCGGTGTGTCCGTCACGGCCGGCGGAAAGATCGCCGGTCTGATCGATCTGAGCGTCACCGCGACCTACAGCCACACCTGGTCGAGCTCGCACACCGAGAACAGCTCCCTGAACATGACGGTCAAGCCGGGTGAGGTGGGCTGGATCTCCCGCGCACAGGTGATGCAGACCGTCTCCGGCACCTGGCAGACGCACTACGACAGCCCGAAGTGGGGTCACTACTTCTGGTTCGTGCCGGACAAGGTCACCGGCCCCGCGGCCAACGGGACGGACGGCCGCAGCAACGCCGTGACCGTCAAGACCCGCAAGATGACCACCGCGGAGAAGAAGTCCTGCTCCTCGGGTGTGAGGAAGGGGCATGCGTTCGTGGTGAAGCACTGACCACGAGGGAGGGAAGCGGCTGAACGGACGCGCGGCGTCGCGCGTCCGGCAGGGGCGGCGTGTTCGCTCCACCGGCCGCACTGCCTCCCGGCTCCCCGTGGGCCGGGAGGCACCCTCCGACCGGACGAGCCACCGCCGGCCACTCCCACCACCTCTGGTCAGTGGCGCCCGCTCGGGTCCTCGTGGTCCGGTGCGGTGCGCAGGTCGGCGTCGGAGAGCGGCTCCAGTTCGCCGTGGATGTCCAGCCAGTACAGCAGGGCCACGGCCGGGCAGATGAGCAGCACGGCCACGAGGGTGACCAGGCCGACCCAGCGCAGACTGCTGGCGGCCGCGGCGGCGTCGGCCACGGTCAGGGAGGTGGGGATGAGGTAGGGGCGCTGGGCGGCGCCCCAGGCGAGGACGGCCGCCGCGACGACGCCGACGGCGGTGATCCGGGGCCAGGCACCGGACCGTCGCAGCAGGAGCAGTCCGGTGGCGAGCGAGCAGACCCCGGCCAGGATGACGAGGCCGAGGCCGACGCCGTGGGTGAGTCCGTGCCAGACGTGCGGGGCGTCGGTCCGGGTGACGGTCAGCATGATGGCCGCCAGGACGGCGAGCGCGACCAGACTGCCCAGGGCCCGCCGCCGGAAGTAGCCGACCAGGTCGGGGGCCTCGAAGCGGACGGCGTCGCGCGCCAGGAAGACCGCACCGAGGAAGGCGGTCGACACGATGGCGATCAGCCCGAAGAGGACGGACGTCGGGTTGGACCAGGCGTGGGCCGAGGCCTCCGTTCCGGGGACCGCCCGGCCCGAGGCGATCCCGCCGACCGCCGCGCCGAAGAAGAACGGGGTGAGCAGCGAGGAGAGGGCGAAGACGGCGCCGTAGAGGCGCCGCCCGGCGAGCCGGCGGAGAGGCTTGCGCAGGGCGAAGCCGGCACCGCGGAGCACCAGACCGATGGCGGCCAGGGCCAGCGGCAGCCACATCGCGGAGAACACCGTCTGGAAGAAGACCGGGAAGCCGGTCCACATGAGGACGAAGACGAAGACGAGCCAGACGTTGTTGACCTCCCATACGGGGGCCATGGCGTGGTCGATCAGCCAGCGGGGGCGCCGGCCGCGCTCGGCGCCGCCGGCGGTCAGGTCCCAGAAGCCGGCGCCGTAATCGGTGCCGCCGGCGCACGCGTAGGCGGCCACGGCGAGCAGCAGCACCACGGCGATGACCGCGGGCATCACCGTCGCCCGTCCCCGGCCGGTCCTGACCCGGTGTCACCGGGCTGCGCGGGACCGTCGGGAGGCGGAGCGTCATCGGTGGGTGGAGGGCCGGCCGGTACGCGGGAGCGGGGTCCGTAGGGGGTGTCGGTCTCCGGTTCCCGGCCCCGCTCCGCCGCCACCCGGTGCGCGTCGTCGAGCCGCCAGCCCGCGCGCATCTTGAGCAGCACGGCGAGCAGCGATCCGAAGATGAACAGATACACCACGACCACCAGGCCCAGCATGATCCACAGGCTGGTGGACCGGGTCGCCGTCACCGCCTCACCGATCCGCATGTGCTGGTAGACGATCCACGGCTGGCGCCCCACTTCGGTGGTGATCCATCCGCATTCGACGGCGACGACGGAGGCGGCGCCCGCGCAGGCCGCGCCGCGGAAGAACCACGGGGAGGCGGGCAGCCGGTGCCGCCGAAGCCAACACCAGCCGTACCAGAGTGCGAGCAGGATCAGCAGGGAGCCGATGAGGACCATGAGGTCGAAGGCCCAGTGGACGAGGGTCGCCTGGGTGGCCGTCGGCCGGTCGCTCGCCGGCACGGAGGTCAGTCCGGTCACCTTGGTGTCGGTGGTGAACCCCGCCAGGATGGAGTCGAATTGGGGGATCTTGAGGCCGCCGGAGATGCTGCCGTCCGGGTGCAGCCGGCCGAAGATGTACTCCGGTACGCGGGTGTCGGTCCGCCAGACGATCTCCGTCGCGGCGAACTTCACCGGCTGCTTGTGGAAGACCGACCGGGCGAGGGAGTCCCCCAGCAGGAACTGCACCGGCGTGAACACCGCGGCGAGGGTGAAGGGGACGGTGAAGCCGAGCCGGTGGTAGCGGTCGCGGCGGCCGCGCAGCCAGCCGACCGCATAGACCCCGGCGACGGTGTATCCGGCGGTGATCAGCATCGCCACGACGAAGTGCCAGAACTGCGGCCCGAACATCGGGGTGAAGATCGCCGCCCAGACCTGGACGTTCACGGGCTTGCCGTGGGCGTCAAGGGTGAAGCCCTGGGGGGTGTTCATCCACGAGTTGGCCGCCAGGATGCCGAACGCGCCGAGCAGGGCGGCGGCCGGCAGGGGCAGCCCGAGCAGGAAGTGGGTGCGGGGTTTCAGCCGCCGCCAGCCGTAGAGATAGATGGCGATCAGTACCGCTTCGAGGAAGAAGGCCCATGCCTCGACCCCGAATCCGATGCCGAAGACGCCGCCCCACTTGCCCATCAGGCCCGGCCAGAGCAGCCCGAACTCGAAGGACAGCACGGTGCCGGTGACCACACCGACGGCGAACTGCACGGCCATGACCGCCGACCAGCGCCGGGCGAGGAGCAGCGCGACGGGGTCGCTCCGGCGCAGACCGCGGCGGTGCATCACCAGGGTGATCAGCGGCAGCGCCACTCCGAACGGCACCAGAATGATGTGGCAGGCCAGGGTGAAGGCCATGAGCTCCCTGGCCGGGAGCAGTTGAGCCGGGGCGTCCGCCAGCAGTGGGACCATGGTGTGTGCATGCCTCCATGCCGTTGCTGCCCGGGACGCCGGGGAAGCGGGCCCCGTCGTGGCCGGCGGGCCGCCCGTGCCGCCCGGCCGATCGTCCCGGAGGAGGCCGGCACCACGGGCCACGCACCTCGGGGCCATTGCCTTGCGACGGCGACTTTGGCGACTCGGCCGGTCGCGCCCGGCTCGTCACAGCATCACCGGCGGGCACGGGAGCGCACGTACCGATGGCTCACGTTGCGCCGTTGGGCCGAGCATCTTCCCCCGGCCGGCGGAGCCGCGCTGCCGGAGGGCAGGCGGCCCGGCAGATGTTCAGTGATCGGCCCGGTGGGTGGTCAGCGGTCGGCCGGGGCTCACCTCAGAGGGTGACGGCCGCATAGTTCTCGGTGTAACTGTCGCCCTCGGCTCCGTAGTAGGTGCAGGTGCGGGCGTCGAGATCGACGTCGTACCAGAGCACACCGGCCTGCCGGCGCCCCTGGACGAACTCGGGGAAATCGGTCTCGCCGGCCTGGTCGGCGCGCAGCGCGGTGATCAGCGCGGCACGGTCGAACGGCGCGGCCTCGACCGGTCCGGTGCACAGCGGCTCCTCCTGGACCACGACGGGTCCGGCGGCGGTGAGGTAGAGCATGGCGTTCGACGGGACGGCCATCCGGCAGCGGCCGCGCGGGAAACGGCGGGGGCGGCAATCCCTGACTGCCGCCCCCGGACCGGTGGAGCGGTTGCCCCTGGCGTGTCTCAGCCCTTCGCGGCGCTACGCCGTCTCGTGCCCGGTGGTTCCGTTGATCTTCTCGATCGCCTGCCGGGCCTGTTCCTGGGGGGAGCGGGTGGGCAGGGGGGACACCGTCGTGGCCGCCATGGCGGGCTGGGCCCGCTCCTGGGTGACCGTCTTGGCATGGGTGGGCTGGGCGGCCGGCGGACGTATCCGCAGCCGCTGGCTGGCGGCCTCGTCCAGGGTCACCGGGCGCTTCCACCGGGCCGCGAGCCGGGCGGCGTCCTGGCCGAGCGCGGCGACGTCCTCCCACTGCACGCGAACCACCAAGGAGAGCTCGGCGTCTCCGTCCGGCAGGGCCTGGATCGGCGGGATACCGGGGTGAGTCATGGTGTCCTCCTCGCATCGTGGATCAGCGCCTCTGGGGCACGGACACCGAAAGATACGGAGGCACACCCGAGACCGTTCAATACCTGTCACGAGTAGGCAAAAAGCGGGAGGGGACTCCTCTGCGTCAAGTACGCGCACTCCGGTGCCCGTTCAGTGGCGTGACCGGCCCTCGTCAGCCGGCGGCCGGACCCCCTTGAGCCGACCGCCGGGCCCCTTGAGCCGGCTACCGGGCCCTGATGAGCCGGCCGCTCACTGCCCCCTCGGCATCGACGCCCCCGACGACCCCGACGGCACATAGTGGTTGATCAGATTCGCGTCGCGCCGGGGCTGCGCGCGGTGCGACTCGGGGTGATCGAGCCGCGACCGTCCACCCCACAACGACCTTTTCAACAGGTACGCCATCCGCGCCACTTGCTGCTTCACAGGAGCCTCCTTCTGGATCATCTCGGTCCACCGGCATGCAACAGCCCGCGGACCGCAGCCGAGTCTCTTCGGGTTCCCGCAGATGACCTTGGACAAACGGGAGTGCACGGGACTCGTCACCGCGGTGGATCGGGGGCCGGCAAAGCCCCGCGCGGCCGCCGCCACAGAGCCCTGCGCGGACCCCGGCCGCGCCCCCGCACGTCTCCCCCGCAGAGGCCGCGTGCCCCGGTGCGGAATCCGTGGTGCACGATGGGGGCGGAACGGTGAGCGGGTGATGCCCAGTGATGAGTCTGCAGCGGCTTCTCAGCTCCGTCGGGCCGGCCGTGCTGTCGGGAGTGTGCGCTCCCGGAGGCACCGCGGTACCGGTGGGCGATGTGGTGATCGCGGAACCGGACGGCGGATTCGATCTGCACCCCGGCGATGTCGTCCTCGGGGTGAACCTCACCGATCGGGCCCAGGCCCGGCGGCTGGTGGCGTGGTGCGCCGCACGGTCGGCCGGCGCGCTGCTGCTGAAGGCCCCGGCCGCGGACGACGAAACGGTGCTCACCGCCGCGAACGCCGCGGGGCTGCCGTTGGTGCAGGTGGAGCCGCAGGCGGGCTGGGCACAGGTGGTGTCGCTGCTGCGCGCGGTGCTGGACAGCGAGGGGTACGCGGACTCCGGCGCGGGCGCGGCGTGCGGTGAGGCGGGGGATCTCTTCGGGCTGGCCGACGCCATCGCCGCCGTGATCGATGCCCCGGTCACCATCGAGGACCGCAGTTCACGGGTGCTCGCCTACTCCGCCCGGCAGGAGCGGGGCGACGAGGCACGGGTCGCCACCATCATGGGCCGCGGCGTGCCCGACGAGGTGAATGCGCACTTCCGGCGGCACGGCGTCTTCCGCAAGATCGCCCAGGACACCGCTCCCCTGTACGTCCCCGCGGTGGCCGAGGGAACCAAGCCGCGGCTGGTGGTGCCGGTACACGCCGGCGGGGATGTGCTCGGCTCGATCTGGGCGATCGTGCCGGGGCCGGTCCCCGCCGAGCGGGCCGAGGCGTTCGCGGAGACCGCCGCCATGGCGGCGCTGCACCTGCTGCGCCGACGGGCCGGGGCGGATGTGGAGCGCCTGGTGCTGACCGACATGGTCGCCACGGTGCTGCACGGCCAGGACGGAGCGGCGGACGCGGCGCGGCGCCTGGAACTGACGGCCGGCCCCTGGCGGGTGATCGCCGTAGGGGTGCGCGGCACGGACGAGGCCGAGGCGGAGCGGCAGCGACTGACCGTCTGGGAGCGGATGTCCCGATTCCGCAGCTCGCGACTACGTTCACCTGCGGCGATCGTCGGTGGTGTGGTCTACGGGATCGTTCCGGCGGAGCGGATCGACCCGGCAGCGGACGGGGAATCGGGGTGGCTGGAGACCCTCTGCGGTCCCGCCGGCCGGCCCGCTCCCCTCGTCGCCGCCGGTGGACTCGCGACGTCGGTCGCCGGGCTGGCCCGCTCCCGTGAGCAGGCCGATGACACCCTCGATCTGCTCCGTACGGGCCTGATCGCCCGCGAGCAGGCGCTCCACGACGAGGTGTGGGCCACGGTCGTTCTCCGCCATCTCGCCCGCTCCGCCGGAGCGGCCCGGGTCGCGGGCGTCGGACCGTTGCCGCAGTTGGTGGAGCACGACCGGGCATACGGCACCAGTGGTGTGGCGACGCTGCACGCCTGGCTGCAGGAGCGGGGCGATCCGCGAGCCGCCGCGGCCCGGCTGCACATCCACCCCAACACCCTGCGCCACCGGATGCGCCGGCTCCAGGACGTGGTGGCTCTGCCGCTGGACGACCCGGAAGTCCGTACCGCACTGCTGCTCCAGCTCACGGCCCGCCAATACGGCGCGGAGGGCGCGGAGGGCACGGAGGCAGGCCCGGACAACGCTGCGGAGATGTCCGGGTGACGGGCCCCGGGCTTCCTCGGTTGCCCCTTCCCGGGCGTCGCTGAGCGGGGCTCCCCCGGCATCGCCGACCGCCGACCGCCGCTCGCCGCCCGTTGCCCGTCGCCCATTGCCCATTGCCCATTGCCCGTCGCCCATTGCCCATTGCCCGTTGCCCGTTGCCCGCCATTTGCCGTCCGGGCCCCGCTCCGTCCCCGGCCCCGCCCGTTGTTCCGCGCCCACTCCCCGGTGCTCCGAAACAGTGCCGAGCGAACGATGACGGGCCGTGCCCCCGCCGAAACCATGGCTCCACCTGCGGCGCGTCACGCCGTAACGGATTCCATGGAAGGACGGTGGCATGACTTTCGGCATTCCCCGCGGGGCCGAGATCGTCGGAGCTGGACATCGACCGGTGGTGACCGCCGTCGCGGAACGGCGGCTTCCCGGGGCCTCCAACGAGGAGGCCGGAGGGACCGACCCGTCCGCCGGGCCGCCGGCCCGGGCGCACATCGATCTGGCGGCGATCCGCGCCAACGTCGGCCGGCTGCGTGCGGCGGCGGGCTCCGCCGAGGTGATGGCCGTGGTCAAGGCCGACGGCTACGGGCACGGCATGGTCGCCACCGCCCGCGCGGCACTGGCGGGCGGCGCCACCTGGATCGGCGTCGCCGGCCTACGGGAGGCGCTGACGCTGCGCGCGGCCGGGGTCCCCGGGCGGCTGCTGGCCTGGCTGCTGACGCCGGGGGACGACTGGAGTGCCGCGGTGGCCGCCGGAGTCGAGGTGTCGGCCGGTGCCGACTGGGCGGTGCGGGCAGCGGTCCGGGCGGCCCGTGCCGTGGACCGTCCGGCTCTGCTGCACCTCGAAGCGGAGACCGGGCTCGGCCGCGGCGGCGCCGGCGAGGCCGACTGGCGGGCGCTGCTGGACACCGCCGCGCGCGCCGAAGCCGCAGGGTACGTCCGGGTCGTCGGGGTGTGGTCGCACCTGGCCCGCGCCGACGAGCCCGGACACCCCGGCGGTGAGCAGCAGTTGGCCCGCTTCCGCGGTGCGGTGGAGCTCGCCCGGAAGGCGGGGCTCACCCCCGAGGTCCTGCATCTGTCCAACTCGGCCGCCACCCTGACCCTTCCGGAGGCACACTTCGACCTGGTGCGTCCCGGGCTCGCCGTCTACGGGCTGAGCCCGGTGCCGTACCGGGCCGGCCCTGCGGAGCTGGGGCTGCGGCCGGCGATGACTCTCACCGCACGGCTCGCCTCCGTCAAACGGGTGCCCGCCGGGCAGGGTGTCTCCTACGGCCACCGCTACCGCACCGCTCGCGAGACGACCCTCGGCCTGGTCCCCCTCGGCTACGCCGACGGTGTCCCC
This sequence comes from Streptomyces sp. NBC_01454, assembly GCF_036227565.1. NCBI lineage: Bacteria > Bacillati > Actinomycetota > Actinomycetes > Kitasatosporales > Streptomycetaceae > Streptomyces > Streptomyces sp. NBC_01454. The sequence continues at coordinate 8,072,278 of NZ_CP109460.1, read as the reverse complement.
CGGCACGCCTCGCAGACCGGCCCGGTCCTCGCCGCCGGCCGGCGCCGCACGGTGGCGGGCACCGTGTGCATGGACCAGTTCGTCCTCGACCTCGGTGACGCGCCGGCGGCTCCCGGGGACGAGGTCGTGCTCTTCGGGCCCGGTGACCACGGGGAGCCCGGCGCGGAGGACTGGGCCCGTGCCGCCCACACCATCTCCCACGAAATCGTCGCCCGTATCGGCTCCCGCGTTCCGCGCACCTACACGGGCGCGTCCTGCGGCGGGTACTGAGAGCGCCCACTCACCCTTGGATCACTCCGCCCCCGACGAGAGAGCCTCCCCGTGACGCACCTGCCTCCCGCCTCCTCACCGCACCCCACGGGGCACCACCCCCCTGGCCCCGGCTCCCCCGCCCCTGACACCTCCGACCCCGAACACCTCCACCGGGGGCTGCAGCCCCGCCACATCCAGATGATCGCCATCGGCGGAACGATCGGCGTCGGGCTGTTCCTCGGCTCCGCCAAGGCGCTCCACGAGGCCGGACCGGGTCTGCTGATCACCTACGCGGTCGCCGGTGTGGTCGTCTTCTTCGTGATGCGTGCCCTGGGTGAGCTGCTGGTGTACCGGCCGGTGTCCGGTTCGTTCGCCACCTACGCCGAGGAGTTCATCGGCGACTGGGCCGGGTTCGCCACCGGCTGGAGCTACTGGCTGATGTGGGTGGTCACCGGTACCGCGGAGCTGACCGCGGCCGGGATCTACGTCCGCTTCTGGTGGCCCGAAGTACCCCAGTGGCTGCCCGGACTGCTGGCCCTTGCGGTGCTCGGCCTGGCCAATCTGCTGGCGGTCCGGCTGTTCGGGGAGTTCGAGTTCTGGTTCGCGCTCATCAAGGTGCTGACCATCGTCGTGCTGCTGCTCATGGCGGCGGCCGTCCTCCTCCTCGGTTTCGGCCCGCTGGGGAAGACCGCCGCGCTGAGCAACATCTGGACGCACGGTGGCTTCTTCCCGCACGGCATGGCCGGCCCGCTGCTCGCGATGCAGGTGGTCGTGTTCGCCTTCGTCGGGGTCGAGCTGCTCGGGGTGACCGCCGGGGAGAGCAAGGACCCGGAGAAGACCCTGCCCAGCGCCGTGCGCCGGGTGATCTGGCGGATCGCCCTGTTCTATCTCGGTGCCCTCACCGCGGTCATGGCGCTGGTCCCGTGGAACCAACTCGATCCGGACGTCAGCCCGTTCGTGCTGGTCTTCGCGAAGGTCGGGATTCCCGCGGCGGCCGGAGTGGTGAACATGGTGGTGCTCACCGCGGCACTGTCCTCCTGCAACAGCGGGGTGTTCTCCACCGGCCGGATGCTGCTCACCCTGTCCCGGGACCGGCACGCGCCGGCCGTCTTCGGGAAGGTCAGCCGCCAGGGCGTACCCGCCGCGGGCATCCTCGCGTCCATGACCGTCATGCTGCTGGGGGTGGCCGCGAACTACTTCGTGCCCGAAGAAGCCTTCGCGTACGTCACCAGTGTCGCGACCATCGCCGCGGTCTTCACCTGGGGCATCATCGCCTGGGCACATCTGCGCTACCGGGCGGCGGTTCGCGCCGGACGGCTGCGGCAGGTCGCCTTCCGGATGCCGCTGGCCCCCGTGTCGAACTACTTCGTCCTCGCCTTCCTCGGCCTCGTTCTGGTGCTGCTCGGCTTCGACGCCGACAGCAGAATCGCGCTGTACGTGGCTCCGGTCTGGGCGGCGGTCCTGCTGGTCGGCTTCCACTTCTCCCGCCGCACCCGCGCCGCCGTCCCGCAGACCGCACCGCCCGGCGAGGAGATCTCGCCCCCCTCGCGACTCCCCTGACCACAAGGCGGGGCACAACGGGCCTCGTCGTACCTCGCGGTGCCGGTCGCGGATGCCGTCGGTCAACCGAGGTACTGACGGAGACCGCCACGCCGGACGCGACGGCACGAGGCCGCCAGGGCGCACCCGACAGCGAACTACCCACCTCCACCCGGCCACTTGGGCACCATCCGTTGCTCCACGCCCCCGGAGCGCCTACGTTGAGCGCGCCTGAATTCGGCTTCGACCCGCCGCTCGTGCGGCGGGATCCGGGAGGAACCCCCCATGCGCACTCACACCTCCAGACGCAATCCCATACGCAGCGCGGTGTCCGTCGGCATCCTCGCGGTGGCGGTGGCCACCGCGACGGCCACCGGGGCCGCCGGGGCCACCGCCCAGGGCGCCACCCCGACAGCGCCCCCGCACGCGCAACAGACCCAGCAAGTCGAGTTCTTCACAGGGGCCTCCGGACACCCTCGGCATACCGGTGTCCCCGTCTCCAAGCCCCTCTCCCCGTCCGAGCGGGCCACGATCGCCGGCGACGGCGACGTGACCCCGATCGTGCAGAACGGGCCGGTCGGCAGCAAGCTCGACGTCGTCTTCATCGGTGACGGCTACACCGCCGCCCAGCAGGAGGACTTCCACGCGGACGTCCGCACCAAGTGGGCCAAGATGAGCGCCGTCGAGCCGTACGCCTCCTACACCGGCCTGTTCAACGTCTGGGCCGTCGACGCCGTTTCCCACGACTCGGGTGTCTCCGGGGACCCGACGCAGGACGTGGTGCGGGACACCGCCCTGAACTCCGCCTTCTTCTGCGACGGCACCGAGCGGCTGCTGTGCGTGGACACCAACAAGGTCGAGTCGTACGCGGCCAAGGCCCCGGCCGCCGACCTCGTCGTGGTGCTCTCGAACTCCACCAAGTACGGCGGCGCGGGCTACAACGACATCTCCTCGCAGGTCGGTTACGACGGGATCGCCACCGCCTCCTCCGACAACGACCGGTCCGACCAGATCGCGGTGCACGAGACCGGTCACTCGCTCGGCAAGCTCGCCGACGAGTACGAATACGGCGAGTCCGGGACCTACTCGGGCCCCGAGCCCACCCAGGCCAATCTCAGCACCCTCTCCGCCGACCAGATGACCGCCCAGCAGCAGAAGTGGTACCGCTGGATCGGCCAGGAGTCACCGGACGGCGGCACGGTCGGCGCGTTCGAGGGCGGCGGCTACTACCCGCACGGGCTCAACCGCCCCACCGAAAACTCGATCATGCGGTCGCTCGGCCGGCAGTTCAACCTGCCCGGCCGTGAGGCGATGATCGCGGGCTTCTACCGCTGTGCGAGCGTGCTGAGCAGTCCGGTGACCACCGACCGGGCGGTCCCCCGCGGGGCACGTATCCGCGTGGCCGTGCCCGCCTCCGCGCGGGTGCGGTGGTACGTCGACGGCCGCGAGCGCCGGGCCGCGCGTGGCCGGCACACGGTCGTCCCGCGGGCCCTCGGGGTACCGGCCGACGGCCGCACCCATCGGGTCACCGTCCGGGCCACCGACCGTACCGACGCGGTCCGCGACCCCGCGGTGCGCAAGCTGATGTCCCGCTCGCTGACCTGGCGGGTCGCCGCTTACTAGGAGCTGACGGGCGATCATGCGACTGGCTTGCCCGTGACTCGTTGGTCCGGGCACGGGGCGGGATCAGCGTGGTGATCCGTCGGATGCCGCGCGGGAACGGCTGTGGCCGTTCCTGCCGGTGAGCAACGGCAGGTACACGCTGGTGGGAGGTCGCGGTCGACCCCACCAGCGTGCATCCGGGCCAGCGTTCCCGCATCGCCTCTCCTCCCGCTACGGTCTCCGGATGACCGAACCCGACACCGTGCAGGCCACCCGCGAGGCCTACGACGCCCTCGCCCCCACCTACGCGCAGCTGTTCCACGACACCCTGCGCGACCGTCCTTTGGAGCGCGCCTTCCTGAGTGCCTTCGCGGAGCTGGTGCGGACGAACGGCGACGGCAAGGTGGCGGACCTCGGCTGCGGACCGGGCCACCTCACAGCTCACCTCCACGGGCTGGGCCTGCATGCCTTCGGCATCGACGCCTCCCCTGTGATGGTCGAGCTCGCTCGCGAAGCCCACCCCGGGCTGCGGTTCGAGGTCGGCTCGATGGCCGCGCTGGACATCGAGGAGGGCGCGCTCGGCGGGGTGCTCTCGCGGTGGTCCGTCATCCACACCCCGCCGCAGGACCTGCCCGCCCTCTTGGCCGAGTTCGCCCGGGTCCTGGCTCCCGGCGGGCATCTTGTGATCGACTTCCCTGCCACTGACGGCCCCCACCACGAGACGCAGGCCTACAACCACACGGTGGTGACGGCCTACCGCTGGTCCCCCGATCGCCTTGCCGAGCTCCTGCGCGATCACGGATTGGCGGAGTCCGCCCGCCTGGTGATCGAGCCGAGGCCCACTGACCGGCGGCAGTTCCAGGAAGTCCAGCTCCTCGCATACAAGGCGTAGACCGAGGAGCCACTCAACCGGTCACCTGACGGCATCGGCTCGGATCCTCGGTCCGGGCATCGGGCGGGATCAGCCAAACGGGACGAAGCCGCCCTGACGAGACACATGATCGCCCGGACCGCGCCCAGGACAGGCGCGGGGCGGTGCGGTCGGGTCCGGATCCACTACGGGGCTGGCCCCGACCGGTCCCTGACGGCGGGTGGTCGGTGTCTCGTCCTGGCGGGCGAGGCCTCGGCGGCGGGCGGGACGGATCCTGGTTGAGAGCCCGCGGTTCGCGCGGGGCCTATCGCAGACTGCGGATCATCTCGGGCGTCATGGTGGGAGCCGTCGCGGTCATCCTCGCGGTCCCCGGCGCCTACCCGCTGTGGCTGAAGTGGGAGCAGGGCGTCTGCGGGCTCCGTCGGGCAACTCTTCCGCCCGGGCAGCGCGGCCGGGCCCCGGTTCATGCCCCCGGCCGTTGTCAGTGGTGCCTGGCAGACTCGGCTCCCTCACGACCAGGAGGGCAGATCATGACCGGCCAGGACGCTCCCCGCCACTTCGCACCAGGCTGGAAGGGCGACAGCCGCGGCCCCGTGCCCGCCGTGGGCGGCGAGCGCGAGACGCTGGGCGCGGTCCTGGACTGGCACCGGGACACCTTCGCGCTCAAGTGCGCCGGTCTGCCGCCGGCCCTCCTCTCCCGGCGGGCGATACCACCTTCCGCCCTGTCCCTGCACGGGCTGGTGCGGCATCTCGCGGGCGTGGAGCGATGGTGGTTCCGCATCCAGTTCGCCGGCGAGGACCTTCCCTTGCTCCACTACTCCGACGAGGATCCCGACCAGGACTTCGGTGTCCTCGACGGAGATGCGGACGCGGCCTTCGCCGTCTGGCGGGCGGAGTGCGCGCATTCCCGGCGGATCACGGCGCAGGCCCGGTCACTGGAGGAGACAGGAATCCGCAAACGGACCGGTGAGCCCCTCTCGTTGCGCCGCATCCTGATCGACATGATCGCTGAGTACGCCCGGCACAACGGCCACGCGGATCTGCTGCGTGAGCGGCTCGACGGGGCAACGGGGGTGTGATCCGGGCCGGTTCGGAGGCGGTCCGGGCGCGGGCCGGCGGTCAGAGCGGTGCGGCGAGGTCCTGTGTCCACCACGGCCCGCCCGTGCCCTCGACGACGCCGACACCCACGGCCGTGAATTTGCAGTCGAGCAGGTTGTCGCGGTGCATACGGTCGCCCATCCAGTCGTTCACCACCGCGGCGGCGGTGCGCGGGCCGCGGTCGAGGTTCTCGCCCCAGCTGCTCCAGCGGAATCCGGCGGCGGTGATCCGGTCGTCCGGGCCGGTTCCGTCCGGGGTGTCGTGCTCGTAGTACTGGCGTGCCGCCATGTCGGCGGAGTGCCGCTGCGCCGCGGTGTGGAGTCTGCGGTCGATGCGCAGCGGCCGGCAGCCGGCCTGGGCCCGCCGGGCGTTGACCAGCGCGGTCACCTGCTCCTCCAGGTCGGGCGGGGTGGCCGACGGGGTGGGCGTGCGCGGGGCGGACGGGGTGGGGGACGGAGTCGCCGAGTGTGACGGTGTGGGGGTGGGGGTGGGCGTGGGCGTGGGGCTCGGGGACGGGCGGTGGGTGGCCACGGTCCGTACCGCCTTCGGCTTGTCCTTCCGTGCGTCCTGGGGCGTGCCGCCCGACCACCACACGGCGGCGAGGACGGCCGCGGCGAGGGTGGCGGTGCCCGTGACGGCCGTCCCCTTGGTCACCCGGCGCGGGCTCGTCGGCCGGGTGGGCAGCGGGTGCGCGCCGGCTCCGCCGGACCCGTGGGGCGGGGCGGCCGCAGCCTGCGCCGTCGCGGCAGTGGGGGCCGACAGGACCGAGGGTGGGGTGAGATGGGCGGGCAGCGGCAGCATGGCGAGGCCGGCCAGCAGGCCCTCGGCGGGCAGCAGGTCGTTCCAGTGACCGGAACAGGCGCCGCACTGGCGGGCGTGGCGGGCTATTCGCTTGCGCCACAGGGCACAGGGCTCGCGGTCCCACGTGGCCGTCAGCTCGGTCAGGTCGGGGCAGGGGGGATCCGCCGAGAGGGCGCGGACCACGACGCGTCCGGCCTCCAGCTGCTGTTTCATGCGCTGGACACGGACGGCCGCATGGCGTGAGTCGATCCCGACGGCGGCGACCAGCTCCGGCCTGCTGATCTCGCCGGCGGCCTCCAGCCACCACAGGGAGAGCAGCGAACGGTCGCCCTCGTCCAGCCACCGGGTGGCCGCGGCCACCTCACGACGCTGGCCGGAGAGCCCCAGGCGCAAAATCGTCAGGTCCACGAAGTCGGCGGAGCGGTCGGCCCGTTCCTGCGCCTGGTCGAGGCCGACGGCGGGTGCCTTCTGGGCGGTGTGCCACCGCCGGCGGACCTGGTTCATGGCGATCGCCACCAGCCAGGAGCGGAACGACGCCGGCTCCCGCAGATCCGTCAGCGACTCCAGGACGCGCAGCATGGTCTCCTGCACCACGTCGTCCACGTCCGCGTGGCCGTCCAGCGCCCGGCCCACGACGTTGTAGATCAGCGGCAGGTATGCGGCGACCAGCTGCTCGCGGGCCTGTTCGTCGCCGGCCTGGGCGGCCTCGACGGCCGCCGTCCCGTTTTCCTGCTTCACGCCTTTTCGTTCCTGTTCATCCGTGCGTACCCATGGCCCCCGCACTCAGGTGACCCGGTGGGCGCACCCCGACAACAGAAAAACCTACGTGGATCCGGAAATCCGTGCGCACCCGCCCACCCCCGCGGTGCGGTCCCCGCGAATGGGGCCCGGCCGCGCCCCTCCCGCCCGGCCACGGGGGCACCCCGCGCAGGCTCCCGCAAAAAACTTTTCGCGGTTTCCGTTATCGGGGCCGGCGCCCCCGCTCTCCCCTGTGTCGGACCACAGGGACGACGGATCCCATCGGCCCTCCGGCCCATGGATCCGGCCCGACCGGAGGCCCGGCCGAACCCGACCCCCACAGGAAACGGAACCATGAACAAAGACCACCGTCAGACGGAGTTGCACGACCTCACCCCGACCGGGGACGGCCGCCGGGTGAAGGAGCCCACCGCGCACCGGCGTTCCGGCGCCTCGGGTGCCGGCCGTCCGGGCGGGCGGCACGGGCGCCGCAGCGGTCTGCACCGCGGCGGCGCTCACCCCCGGCGGAACACCACCCTGGTGGCCGTGGCGGCCGTGCTCGTCGTGGGCGGATCCTGTGTGCTGCTGATACGGCCCGGTTCCGGAGCCGACCAGGCGCTCGCCGCGAACCAGTCCGTGCCGCAGGCACCCACGCCGACCGCCTCCCCGTCCACGGCGCCGAGCGCCTCGCACTCCCCCAAGGACCGCAAGCCCTCCGCCACCCCGTCCAAGGCCGTACGGCACACCAAGCGGCCCGCCGCGCCCCGGCCGCACCCCACCCGCACCAGCCACGGCGGGAGCACGTCGTCGCACACGCCCCGTGTCGAGTCCGGACCGGGGACCGGCACGCCCGGCGGCGCGCAGACCGCGACCGGGACCGCCGCACGCTTCGCGCAGAAGATCGTGGAGCTGGTCAACACCCAGCGGGCGCAGCACGGTTGCGGTCCGCTGAAGGTCGACTCCCATCTGACGACCGCCGCGCAGAAGCACTCCGACGACATGGCCGCCCGCAACTACTACGAGCACAACACGCCCGAGGGCGTCGACCCCGGCACCCGGATGACCAACGCCGGCTTCCCATGGAGCAGTTGGGCGGAGAACATCTTCAAGAGCCCCAAGGACCCGGCCACCGCGATGGACGGCTGGATGAAGAGCCCGGGCCACCGCGACAACATCCTCAACTGCTCCTACAAGTCCACCGGCGTGGGCGTCAACCTCAGCGCCAACGGCCCCTGGTGGACGCAGGACTTCGCCACCCACTCCTGACCCGCCACCGCGGTCCCACCGGCGGTCCGGATCGGATCCGGGCCGCCGGGGTCCGCGGCGTCGTACGGGTCAGCCGCCCGCCGGGGCGAAGGTGCGGCCGAGGAAGCCGTCCAGGCTGCGGCGGGCGGTGTCGCCGTGCGGGCCGGCGAAGATCTCGGCGGCGTGCAGGGTGCCGGGCAGGACCGTGACCTCGGCCGCGGGGAAGCCGTGGGCGACCTCGCGCAGCCGCCCTTCGTCGGAGAGCGGATCGTCGGCGGTCCCCAGCAGCAGCATTTCACCGTCGTAGGACGAGCCGTTCCCCGCGGTGTAGCCGCCCAGTGAGGCGAGCGGGCTGATGCCCGCGACGCCGGAGGGGCGCTCGGTGCGGTCCCTCAGCATGCCGAGCATCACGGTGCCTCCCATGCAACCACCCACCCAGGCCACGTCGGTGGCGCCGCGCGAGCGCAGCAGGCGGGTCGCATCGAAGATGGTCCGGCGGCGGTCCGGTCCCCAGTCGAAGGTGACGACGTGGTAGCCGTCGGCGGCGAGCCGCTTGGCCTCGCCCGCCCATTCGCAGGCGTCGCCCCAGGAGATGGGGGCGAAGACCACGCCGCGCGGGCCGGCGCCCAAGGTGACCAGCCGGCCCTTGCCCGGGGAGCCGGGCAGTCGGTAGGCGCCGGCCTGCCGGCTGCCGTCGAAGCACGACGGCAGCCGGTCGGGTGCGGCGGTGAACTCTGGCATTCCGGCGGTTCCTTCCTCGGTGGAGCGGCGGTTTTCCGCCATCGCGCTCCCCTGTGCGGCCGTGTCCGGGGCGCGGCCGGTACAGGCAGAGGCACAGGTCAGGGCCAGGGTCAGGATTGCCGCCATGGCCAGGGCACGCCTCGACTCACGTAGGGACATGAGAGAAGCATAGAGAGAAAGCATTGTGAAAAGCTATATTAAAAGGTAGCTGGAAAGCTTTTCACGGTGTCCACATCGGGTACTCACACAGTCCCCCCAGGTCAGAACCTGCCTGTGCGGACAGTGAGATATCTTTGTACTGAGCTATCGGGCAGAGGGAAGGCGGCTCACCATGGAGCCTGACCACGTAGACGAGATCATCTCCGCCTGGGGACACGAGCTGCCCGAAATCGCCGGTCTCCCGCTGGAACTGGCCAAACGGACCGCCCTCCTGGTCTCGGCTTTCGACATCGCCGCCGGCGCCGAGCTGGAGAAGCTGGGCCTCACCCAGGCCGAGTACGGCGTGCTCGCCACCCTCCGGCGCATCGGCGCCCCGTACCGCCTCAAGCCGACCGACCTGACGCATGCCCTGCTGCTGTCCTCCGGTGGCACCAGCAATGTCATCAAGCGCCTGGTGGCGGCCGGCTATGTCACCCGCGCGGCGGCCGAGGACGATGCGCGCAGCAGCTGGGTGCAGCTGACGCCGAGCGGGGTGGAGACCGCCGAGGCGGCGGTGCGCGCCACCACCGCCGTGCACGCCCGGCTCGTCGACCGGATTCCGGAGCACACCGCGAAGGCGCTCAGCGAACAACTGCGCATCGCGCTCGCCGCCATCGAGGAGGGCGTGCTGATCCGCCGCTGACGCGGGCCGTCAGCGGCGGATACGTCAGCGGACGGCCAGCCGGTCGCGCAGGTCGTCCGCCTGTGCCAGCAGCCGGGGCAGCCCGGGGTGGCTCAGCACTCCCGCGCGCTTGACGGTCCGCCCGGCGACCAGCACCGTGTCGACATCGGCACGGTCCATCGACGACACGACGGCCGCGATCGCGTCGTGCACCGGCGCCACACCGGGGCGGTCGGTCCGCAGCACCAGCAGATCGGCCTGCTTGCCCGGGGTGAGGGAGCCGATCCGGTCGGCCATGCCGAGCGCCTCGGCGCCGCCGAGGGTGGCGAACTCCAGGACGTCGCGCGCCGTGAGCAACGGCGCCTCGGGGCCCGCATGGCCGTGCAGCGCGGCGAAGCGGCCGATCTGGAAGGCCGCCCGCATCTGCGTGAACATATCGCTCGGCGCGGCGACTTCGACATCCACGCTGAGGCTGGGCCGCAGACCGGCGGCCGCCGCCGCGGCGAACGGCGGCAGCCCGTGCCCCATCGTCATCTCGATGGCGGGCGCGACCGACAGCGCGCCACCGCTGTCGTGGATGAGGCGCAGTTCGCCCGGCTCCATGCCGGTGCCGTGGATGAACACCGTGCCGGGGCGCAGCACCCCGAGGCGGCGCAGCCGGGAGACCGGGCGGCCGCCGCGGATGTGCAGGGCGGTGGGCAGGTCGAGTTCCCTGGCCAGCGCCCCGCCGCGCCGGGTGCTCTCGTCGCTGCCGGCCTCGGCGTTGAGCGCCATGGTCACCAGGCCGTCCTTGCGGTGCAGCCGCTCACGCACCCGTCGGGCGTCGTGCGCCGTGCCGTGTCCGTAGGCGAAGACGCCGCGCAGTCCGGACGAGGTCAGCGCGTCGAGCAGGGCGTCGGTGTGCTCCTCGGTGGGCTTGTCGACGTTGGAGATGTCCTGGACGGTGGTCACCCCCGCGTCCAGGGCGCCCAAGGCGCTCAGCAGATTGCCGAGGTGGAGCTCGTCGGCGGTGAGCTGCGGCCCCAGGGTGTGCAGCACGGTCGCGAAATACTGGTCGAGGGTCTGGTCGGCGCCGCTGCCGCGCAACGCCGCCTGCCACATGTGCCGGTGGGTGTCGACGAAGCCGGGGAGCACCAGGCAGCCGCGCGCGTCGATCCGTTCGCTCACCTCCGCCACGTCGAGGCCCGGGCGGACGGCGGTGATCCGGCCGTCCTCGACCAGGATGTCGGCGCAGGGCAGTTCACCGGTGGCCGGGTCCATGGTGAGGACCCGGCCACCGGTGATCAGCGTACGAGCTGTGGTCACGCGGCTCCCCACCCCTGAGGCGGGTCGAGGCGGCCCATCTGCAGGTTCCAGTACTCGGTGTTGCGCCGGCACCGGCCGTCCGGGGCGAAGAGCAGGACGTTGCTCTCCAGGAACGTCACCCAGTGATCACCGTCGGGGTTGATGGCGGGGGCCCGCAGGGTGACCCAGAGTTCGACGGCCGCCCGGTTCCCGGTGACGACCGGGGTGCCGTGACGTCCCGTCATGTCGCTCTGGCCGGCGGTGATGTCGCGCCAGTAGCGCGCGATGGCATCGCGGCCGCGGAAGGTCTGCGCGGCCACGCCCGGCACCGCCTCGTACACGGCGTCGGGGGTGAACAGCCGGACCGCGGCGGCGTCGTTCTTGGTCCGCCAGGCCTCCAGGTAGGCGTCGGTCCAGCAGGACACATCGGCGGTGGTCAGCCGGCCGGACGGCTCGGCGGCCTGTGCGGCCGAGGTCACCGCCGCCAGGGGCAGTGCGGCCATGCCGGCCCGGAGCAGGGTGCGGCGGTGGGTGCGGGGGTTCACAGGTGTTCGGTGCCCTTTCCGTGTGGACGACGGTGGAGCTGAGGCCGGCGGGTGCGCGCGCACCGGCCCGGGAGCAGTGTCCCGTTTACTACAGGCGGAGGGAGAGTTCGACACCGTCTCCGAGCGGAAGCTGCTGGGAGAGATAGCCGTTGCCCGCGGTGCGGACGTGGTCGGTGAACTCGGCCGGCAGCATCGGCAGATTGTCGGAGACGATCAGGGTGCCGGCCCGCAGGGCGGGTTCGAGCACCTTGAGGACGGGGAGGTAGAGCTCCTTCCATCCGTCGAGCAGCAGCAGATCGATGCTTCCGGGGAGGTCGGCGAGCTGTTCGCGGGCGTCGCCGATCCTGATCTCGGTCCAGGCGTCGAGCCCCGCGCGCTTCAGATGGTCGTGTGCGCGGCCCGCCTTGCCGGGGTGCAGCTCGGAGCCGATGATGCGGCCGTCCCCGTTGTCGCGGAGTGCCGCCGCCGCATAGATCGTCGAGGCGCCGAAGGAGGTACCGAACTCCACCACGAGGGACGGGCGCATGCCCCGTACGAGCTGGTAGAGGAAGGTGCCGACCTGCGGGTGCACCGGCAGCGCGGCCTGGGCGCACAGCTCGGCGGCCTCCTGCGCGGTCGGCGGCTGCGGCCAGTCGGCCGTGGTGGCGTAGGCGCGTTCCATCACGGCCCGGTCGCTCTTCTCGGCCGTCCGGGCGATCTCGTTCAGGACGGCTGTCACGCGGGGGTCGTCGAGCCCGGCGGGTGCGGCGGTCATGCCTGTGCCCTTCCGTCCCGGGCGGCGGTCAGCAGCGCCGGTTCGAGGTAGCTCTGGGCGTTGTAGATGGTCCGGTCGGTGTCGAGGATCTCGCGCCGGCCGTGCATCACCCGGGTGTTGTCGATCAGCGCCACATCGCCGTCCTGCCAGTCGAGTTCCTCGGTCAGCTTGGCGGTCAGGCGGCGGAATTCGGCGAGCAGTTCCTCGGGGATCTCCGTGCCGTCGGCGAAGGTGATCCGCGGGGCTTCGTAGTTGTATGAGGGGCCGAAGACGCTGTTGGCCCAGGCGAGCCGGCTGCCGAAGAGGGTGCGGTGGGCGGCGCCGGTGCGGTAGGCGTAGTGGATCGAGCCGTCGTCGTTGAGCTGGAGGGTGGTGGACACATTGCCGCCCACCAGCGCCTTCATGTCGTCGAAGGTGACGCGGTCGGGGTCCTTACGGCCTTCGGACTGGTGGCAGACGAACGCCTTCCACTTGGGCTCCTCCACCCGGCGGCTGTACATGATGTCCTTGACGCCGAAGACCGCGTGGGCGTTGTCGCTGGCCGCGTCCCAGACGCGGTAGCCGTCGCAGACGGTGGTCTGCGAGCCGCCGGCCGCGGCCTTCTCGCACAGGAACCAGGTGAGGTCGGGGCCGAAGGGGCTGTTGCCGTTCTCCAGATGGAGGCCGATGGCTCCGGTGCCCGCGTCCACCTTCTGGGCGACCTCGCCGCCATGGAAGGTGCGCGCCGGATCGAGGGTGATCCGGCTGGAGTGCGCCTTCACGAACGAGGTGAACGCCTCCAGGTCGGTGTCGAAGCCCCGGAAGAGCAGAAAACCGGCGTCGGCGAGCAGCCCGGTGACCCAGGAGGGGTCCAGTGCACCGAGCGACCGGTCCCCGGTGGGCAGGACGAGCCGCCCGGTGGCACCGCCGTAGGGCCGGACGTCAGCGTTCGTGGTCATGCGTCTGCTCCTTGGTGGTCGAACAGCGTGCCGTTGGACAGGGCGGTGCGGAGGGCGGCCCGCATGGGCCGCCCGGTGACGGTGAAGAACCTGCGGTAGAGACGCTCGTCGGCGACGGTGAGGTGCGGTACGGCGACCTGCTCCACCTCCGACAGCTGCGCCGCGCCGAACTCCCGGACGGCCGCCTCGGCCGTGGCGAGGTCGGTGGACTCCTCCACGAGGAAGAGCCCGTGGAGCGCGTCGAGTCCGTCACCGAACACCGCGACCGCGCGGACGAAGGGCAGTTGGGCGTATTGCGCCTCGACCCACTCGGGTGCCACATTGCGGCCGGCCGCGGTGATGATGACGTTCTTCTTGCGTCCGGTGATGCTGATGAATCCGTCCTCGTCGATCCGGGCCAGGTCGCCCGTCCGTAGCCAGCCGTCGGCGTCGAAGAGCAGGCTGGAGGGATCGTCGCGGGTGTAGCCGGCGAACAACGAGGTGCTCCGGATGAGGAGTTCACCGTCGTCGGCGATCCGCACCCGGACGTGGGGCAGCGGCCGGCCGACGGTTCCGGGGCGGCGCGCCGCCGGGGTGTTCCAGCTGACCACGGAGCTGTTCTCGGACAGTCCGTACCCCTCGTGGACGGGGAGGCCGTGGTCCTCGAGACGGCGCAGCAGCTCGGGGTGGACGGGCGCCCCGCCGCAACAGAGCAGCGGCGCTTCGTCGCGGCCGAACAGGGCCTCGGCCACCGCCTGTCCGCTCTTCGCGGCCTCGTCCGCGGCGGTGGCGACGGCGTCGACCAGGGCGGGCGTGGCGACCAGCGCGGTCGGTCGGGCCGCGGCCACATACGGCAGCATGTCGGCGGCGGCCGCCGCTGCGGTGCCGACCAGGGCCCTGCCGGGCGGGGTCAGGACGAGCGTCCCGCCGTCGAGCAGGACCATGTACAGGCCGGTGACCTGCTCGATGAGCAGGCTGAACGGAACGACGGAGAGATAGCGGGCGAAGGCCCCGCGGGGCATCACCGACCGCAGTGAGCCCAGCAGTTCGTTCAGGGCCCCCGCCCGGATCCGTACCCCCTTGGGGCGGGAGGTCGTCCCGGAGGTGTGAATGACCTTGCATTCCCAGTCCGCGCCGCCGGCCCCGGCCCCGGCCGCGCGCAGCACCAGCGGCGCGGACGGCACGGGCCCGTCGGTGGACAGCGGCAGCACCGTGCAGTGCGGGGGCAGGACCCGGTCCCTCCCCCACTGGGTGAGGCGCTCCTGCCCGGCGGCGTCCACCACGCACAGATCGGTCTCCGCCAGCAGACCGGCGGCCTGCTCGGCGGAGAAGGCGAGCGGGACCGGGACCTCGATGGCGTGCGCGGCGAGCAGGGCGAGGTCGGCGACCACGAAGGCGGGGGTGTTGCCGCAGACCACGCCGACTCGTGGCGGCCGGCCGTTCCCGGGGCCGATCCGTTCGGCGAGGTCCGCGGCCCGGCGCGTCACTTCCCGGTAGGTGAGCGTGCGCGCCGGCGCACCGTCGTCCCCCAGCACCTCGATCAGCGGCCGCTCCGATTCGCCGAAGCCGACCAGGCTCTGTTCAATGCCCAGCATGGCCGGCCACCTCCATGGCGCTGATGCTCAGTTGGAGATCGGTGACGGAGTAGCGCCCGGTGGCGTCGGAGAAGAGCCGGTCCAGGGCGTTCAGGGCGATGACGCCGACCTGGGGTTCGTGGTCGTAGTACGAGCCCCAGCACGCCGCCTCCTCGGGAGACAGCCGGCGGGGGTCGGCGGGGCCGAACGGCTCGAAGCAGATGCCGGTCCGGCCCAGCGTCGTGATCAGGCTCCGGGTCACGGTGCACAGGATGTACTCCATGCCCAGGCACCAGGCGATGATCGGGGTGGCTCTGATCAGTTCGCGGCCGACCGAGGAGCGGCGGGTGGCCAGCGCCCCCACTTCCACCACCCGCCTGCGGTCCACCGTGACCCCGAGACGGGCCAGTGCGGCTTCCTCGACACCGGTGTCGAGGTAGCGCTCGGAGAACAGTTCCTGGTCGCTGCCGAAGGTGAGCCCCGCGCAGGCCAGTGGCGCCGCGGGTTCCTCCGTCCCGCCGCAGGCCGGGCGGGCGACGATGAATGAGTCGGGCCGGGGCGCCACATCGGCGCCGTATGCCTGGGCGTACACCTCACGAGCGAGGTCCGCGGCGTCCAGCCATGAGCTGGTGGACCGGTGTGCCAGATCGATCTGCACGGTGCTCCCCCTTCCCCGGCTGCCGGCTCTACTTGGTACCGACGACCAGGGAGACGGAAGAGGGCAGCGCGATCCGCTCGACGCCCGACAGACCTGCGTCGTTCAGCCAGCCGGAGATCTCCGGCAGGCTGTAGGTGCGGTCACCGGAGCAGGCGTACATCGCCAGGGAGAAGGCGGCGTTGTGCTCGTCGAGCTGCTCCCCGCGGACGTCTTCGAGGACCACGATCCGGCCGCCGGGCCGCAGCGCCTTGGCGGCCCGTGCGATCAGGTCCCGGTTCTCCTCGTCGGTGTGGTTGTGCACGATCTCGAAGAGGAAGACGACGTCGTAGCCGGTGCCGAGGTCGCCGCTCAGGAAGCTGCCGCTCTGCAGGGTGATCCGGTCGGCCAGGCCCGCCTTCTCGATCGCGGTTCCGGTGTCGGCGAGCGCCTCGGGCAGGTCGAGGATGGTCGCGGACAGCTCGGGGTGCCGCTCGCACATGGCCATGGAGTGCAGCCCGTGCGAACCTCCCAGGTCCAGCAGGCGCCGGGCCCCTTCGGGCACCGGTACGGCGTCGACGATGGACTGTACGGTCAGCCGGGACTTGATCCGCATGTAGGCGGAGAAGTCCCGCCCGGCCTCTGGCTTGTCGGCCCAGCGCTCCCAGAGGGACTGGGCGGGCTTGCCGTCGCGTACGGCCTGCGGCAGATCCCACATGACGTTGGTGAGTTCGTACGCCCACAGCAGCGCCGGGGTGAAGTCGTACTCGGCGTCCTTGCCCAGCCAGCGTTCGGCGAGCGGGCCGTTGCGGTACCGCCCGTCCTCCAGGGCGAGCCAGCCCAGGACGGCGGCGACATCGGCCACCGCGCGGGTGCCGTCCGTGCTCGCGCCGATCGACGTGGCGAGTTCGTCGAGGGTCTTGGGGCTCTTCTCCAGGGCCGTGAAGATGCCGAGCTTGGCGGCGGAGGTGAGCGCCGCGTAGCGGATGGTGGACCCGATCACCTCGTCGATCGGATTGCCGGCCAGCTCGGCGTCGGTGGTGGTCTTGAACATGGCTGATCTCCTCGGGATGGCAGGGGAGAGCCGCGCAGACGGTACGCGGCAGGGCATGTGGTGCTCGCGGTGGGCCCGCGGGCACGGGAAGTGGTGGGACCGCCGTTCGGGGACGCGCATCAGCCGGCCGGGGCCGGAGGAACGACTGCGCCCCGGGGCGGGCCGGCTCCGGCCGCGCCGGGAAGACGCAGCGGAGGGTGTTCCGCGCCGTGGTGCCTGGTGCCGTGGTGCCGTGATGCTTCACCCGGCGGGGCGGGCCCGTCGGGTGGTGTTCAGCTGCTGGTGTGTGCGCCGGTTCCGGGCGCCGGTGCCGCGTTCCGTGAGGCCACGGAGAAACCGGCCACCCGGGCGTCGCGGCACATGAGCCTCACGCCTCCGGTGCGGCCGGCAAGGCGGCAGGCAAGGAAGGGCCGGGGGAGGCCGGGTGGCAAGGACATGAGGGGGCCGCTGCGGCGGCAGTGTGGTGGCGGTGACGGTGCCCCGCACGCGGGGAGCGGCGGGCGCGGACCGGGGGCACCCGGGTCCGGCCGGACGGGCGTACGCGAGCCCGCGCCCGCTCCCGCGGCGCGTGGCCGATCGGCCGCCGCACGGACGTGCCGTCAGCAGCCTTGTCCCGCACGGCGGTTGCCGTGCCGTGCACCCCGTTGACCGGCCCGCCACCGCGGACCTCCATGGTGGAGATGTCCGCAGGGCGCACCGGCCTCTGACGGCTGTTCATCGGGCCCCCCTCCCGTCGCAGCTGCCTCCACAAGAACCGCGGATCGTCAGCCGGACACCTCGTCGAACTCGACGGCCGCGCGGCCGGCCCGGTGGATGTGGGCCGTCTCGGCGATCCGGCGGCCGAGCGCCTCGGCGGTGCGCAGGTCGCTGGCGCAGGGGATGACATCGGCCCCCTCGTCGTTGTTCGACTGGGACATGGCACCCAGCCAGCTGCCGAGCCGGTTGAGGTCCTCGGGGCTTCCGGTGGAGGTGTTCCAGCCGCCGTACTCCGCGAGGCCGACCCAGACCATGCCGTGCTGGGCGGCGAACAGCGCAATGTCGATCAGCGCGTTGAGCTTGTCACCGGCCATGTTGCCGCTGTTGGTGAAACCGCCGGCGATCTTGTTCTTCCAGCGCATGTTGTCGCCCCAGACCGCACTGGTGGCTTCGACGAAGGCACGGAAGACGGCGCTGCTGCCGCCCATGTAGGTCGGCGTGCCGAAGATCAGCGCATCGGACTCCTGCAGCACCTCCCACAGTTCGTCGTTCAGCTCGGCAAGGGAGACCAGGCGTACCTGGGTGTCGGGAACCTTCTCGGCGCCGGCCGCGACGGCCGCCGCCTGCTTTGCGGTGTGGCCGTATCCGCTGTGGTACGCCACCGCAACCTTGATCTGCATACTTCTCCCCCACCCGGGACGATCCAGTGTTTTAGCTTTCACTAAAGCTGTCCAGAAAGCTTTAGGTGCTGGTTACGCTATCCACCCACACACTTCCAAGGCAAGCGTCTCCGGCGAACACCCCGAAAAGAACCGGCAAACCGGCAAGTCGGGGCAGTTCGCACAGCCATCCCCGACTCCCAGGCGCCCGCCCGTCCGCCCACCAGGCCTCACGACCGCCGCGGCCGGCACCACGACACCTCGACGCGGGGAACGCGCCGGGCACCGCGGCGCCACTTCCCGGCAACCACCCTCCCCAGGACACCGGCCGACCGGAACCGCAAAAGCGACGTGGTGACGCTTCGTCAAATGCCTTTTCAGTCAATGGACTTTGCGAAGGAGCGGGAGGGTCGAGCCACCGGACGCGCCGCATCGGCGGCCCCGACGGGGCCGGACGAGCCGCCGTTCGAGGTCCAACCCCCCGTGTGACCCACCTCACATCACGAGGTGTCATACACCGAAGGGTCCGTATCCGTGTGCAGGGTGACGGGCCCGCAAGGGGCCCGGAACGACGGGGAAGGAAATCACATGCGAAACAGGCGCATTCTCACCACCGCACTCGCTGCCGCCACACTCACTGTCCTCGGACTGGGGGGCGCCGCTCAGGCCCATGCGGCCCCCGCCACCGCGGCCGCCGCGCCGGTGGCTCGGGCTCAGCACCACGTCACGCCGATGGACGGCCCGCCTGGAACCGTGTGGACCGGCAAGAAGTTCTGGACCCTCAGCGGATGCCAGGCCGCCGGCACCGACCTGGTCAGCAGCGGCAAGTGGGCCGATCCGTTCTGCGACGGCGGGGGTCTCCAGTGGGACCTCTGGGCCCGGCCGCTGTAAACCGCCGGCACCTCCCGGCAGCGCACACCTCCCGCCAGCACACCGGTGGTCACCGGGTGCGGCGCCCGGGAGGCGGGCCGCCCCCGTACGTCCCCGAACGTACGGGGGCGGCCGCTCTCGGCCCGGACGTCAGCCGTCCGGGCCCCGGAGGGCTCCCGCCGTCCGGCCGGTGAGCCGGCGCAGCAGGACGCGGAGGGTGTTGGCGTGCTCGTATCCGACCGTGCGGGCGACGGCCTCCAGCGTCAGATCGGTGGTCCGCAGCAGATGCGCCGCCTGCTCCACCCGGACGTCCTGCACGAAGCGCACCGGGGAGATGCCCAGGGTGCGCCGCACCGTGCGTTGCAGGGTCCGTTCGCTGACGCCCAGCTCGCGGGCGGCCGTACTGATGCTGATCGGCCCGGACAGCCGCCCGCGGACCCAGCCCTCGAAGGCCGACACCAGCGGGTCGCTCCGGGCGAGGGCGCCGGGGATGGTGTACGCCGACTGCGAGGGCCGTTCGTCGACCACCAGATAGCGGGCCACCAGGTCCGCCAGCGCGGGGCTGGTCATCCGGACGACGGCGAGTGCGAGGTCGACATGGCCGAAGGCGGCGCCGGCCGTCGTCACACCGTCCGAGGTGATCACCATGCGGGTCTGCTCGACCTCGACCGCGGGATAGCGGGTGCGGAAGACCGGGGCCAGCCACCAGCTCGTGGTGGCCCGCCGTCCGTCCAGGACCCCGGACTCCGCCAGCAGGAAGGTGCCGGTGCACGCCGAGGCGACGGGGGTGCCGCGCTCGCGTGCGGTCGCCACCAGACGCCGCAGCGGGGCGGACGCCGCACCCGAGACATGGGCGAGGAGGGACTCGGGGCGCCGCTCGGCGAGGGCGGGAACGACCAGCAGGTCCGCCGCTGCGGCCGCACTCACCGGGGCGGTCTGCACGAGGTGTCCGGCCGCGGTGCGCACCCGGCGGCGGAAGCCGTGCGTGGTGACCCGCCAGGCGGGCGGCGGCTGGGCCAGTTCCCCGCGCATCGCGTTGGCGCCGTCGAGTACGTCGAGGATCGCCGCGAGCCCGGAGTCGAAGACTCCGTCGTAGGCCAGCACCGCCACATCCATGTCGGAAACGCTATCAGAGGAGTCGTTTACGACACTGTCATGCGGCTGGTGCGCAGCCGTACGTTCGGTGGGTGTCCCGCTTGGGGCACCCACCGGTCCCAGGAGTCGGGGACACCGGGCGGCGCCCGGCCCACGGCCTGTGCCGCGGCCCGCCGGCGGTCCCGCTCCGCCGCACCCGCCGGGTGTGCGGCGGCACGAACGGAAGAGAACGAGAGATGACACGGTCCACGGACACCGGCGGGACGCGCTCGCGCACCCACCACTGGGCTTCCCCCACCTCCTTCGCGGACGTGGGCGGCCGTTCCGGTCTGGAACTGCTCCGGCTCAGCCTCGACGGCACGCTGCCCCCGGCCCCGATCTGCGGGACGCTCGGGTTCCGGCTGGTGGCCGCCGAGGAGGGCCGGGCCGTGTTCGAGGGGGAGCCCGGCGAGCATCTCCTCAATCCGATGGGCAGTGTGCACGGCGGCTTTCTCGCCACCCTGCTCGACTCCGCCCTCGGCAGTGCGGTCCTGACGACACTGCCGCCGGGACGCGCGTACACCACGGTCCAGCTCGGGGTGCATCTGGTGCGCCCCGTCTTCGCCCACGGCCCCCTGCTGCGCTGCGAGGGCAACGTCGTGCACGCGGGCCGTACGACCGCGACCGCCGAGGCCCGGGTGGTCGGGGCGGCCGACGGCAAGGTCTACGCCCATGCGACCACGACGTGCGCAGTGTTCGCACTGCCGGACGCGGCGAACGGCGCGAGGATGACGGTATGAAGCGCACGACGGTCGTCAACCTCAAGGGCCACCGCGACGATCCGGAGTACGCCGACGTGGTCTACGTCGGGCGGGCGATGCACCGGGGCGGCTGGCACCTCAACGCCTCACCGCTGGCCAGTCCCTTTCGTCCGGGCCCGGACGGAAC
Organism: Streptomyces sp. NBC_01454; assembly: GCF_036227565.1. Lineage (NCBI taxonomy): Bacteria > Bacillati > Actinomycetota > Actinomycetes > Kitasatosporales > Streptomycetaceae > Streptomyces > Streptomyces sp. NBC_01454. The sequence continues at coordinate 8,051,562 of NZ_CP109460.1, read as the reverse complement.
GCGCGCGGAGGTCCTGGCGAAGTACCGCGACCATCTGCTGGCGCGCCCCGATCTGCTCGCTCTCCTGCCCGAGCTGCGCGGCCGCCGGCTGGGCTGCTGGTGCCTTCCTGAGCCCTGCCATGCCCAGGTGATCGCGGAGATCGCCGACTCGTTGGAGTGAGCCCGGCGGACGGCCGGCGGGCCGTGCCGTGGTGCTCCCCACGGCGCGGCTCCGGCTGTCTGTCTGTCTGTCTGTAGTAGCGGGCCATCAGTTCGCTCGCCCATTGCGGCTGCCGAAGCTCGCCGCGGGGGCCGAACTCGTGGAGGTAGGGCTTGATGTCGAGGACCGGGGTTGCGTCCACCGCGTCCAGGCCGAGGACGTGGAGGTCCACGCCGTCGGCCTTCACCAGCGTGCAGCGCGAGACGCCCAGCCGGTTGGGACGGTCCTTGCCGCGCTGCGCGAAGATGCCGACCAGCGGCCAGTCGGGGTTGCCACGCGGGTGCTCACCACCCGGCCGATGGGCCGCAGGGTGATCTCATCGAGCTGAGGGTGTGCGGTCCGGTCCATTCAGGCCTCCAAAGGGTCTGTGCGACAGATGCCCGGTCTGCCCCGGCGACGCCGGACGGATCAGGTGAATCCCACCGCTGGTGTGGCCTGTTGGGGGCCAGCGGCAACGGCGGGGATGTGCGCGAGGGCGGCGCTCGACACGCGGTACCGGCCGTTCGGGACCTCGGCGGTGGTGACGTGGACCGTCAGCGGGCCCGCCCATTCGTAGTCGCGCTCGATGGCGTGCCGGGCCAGCACATCGGTCAGCTGCTGCCCCACCTCTCCGCCGCCTGCGACGAGTTCGTCATGTACTTCCTGCGCGAGTTCAACGGTGTAGTCGTTGGGTACCAGAACTCGATGCCGGCTGCACACGACGGCGTGCTCATCGCACTCCTGCCGCAGGTCATCGAGCAACTGGACCGGGTCGGTGTGGAAGATCTTGGCCAGCAGCGCGCTCTCGCAGTCCTCCACCGCACGTTCCAAACGCCTCAGCATTCCCATGACGGTCGCCTGCCCGACGGACGCCATGGACATGCAAGGATGCCGGTCCGCGATCACGTCGGGCCCGGGGGCGGGGGCGGGGGCGGGAACGGTCGGCGGTCACAGCCGGCGGGACCGGAAACGCCTTGGTCTCCGTGAGGCGGGCAGCCACAATGGACGTGTGCCGATCATGACATTCCCGGAAGCCGCTGTCCCGCCCGCCCTGCACCAACAGGTGTCGGCGCTCAGGGACGAGGCCTGGCCCCCGGATTCCGCGTCGGCGCCCGGCACGTTCGCCCACGACCCGGCACTGCGGCCGGTGTCGATGCTGCTCGTCGAGGGATCCTCGGTGCTCGCCGCGCTCGACATCCTCCGCAAGGAACTCGTCCACGACGGACAGCGGTTCCGGGCCGCGGGGCTGAGCACGGTGGTGACCCGACGGGCCGCCCGCGGCCAGGGTCATGGCCACCGCCTGGTGACGGCCGCCCGCACGGAGATGGCCGCCATGGATCTGGACGTCGGCCTGTTCACCTGCGACCGACCGCTGCTGTCCTTCTACGAGCGCGCGGGCTGGCAGCGGCTCCCCGGTGCGGTGCTGATCGGCGGTACGCCGCCGGACCCGTTCCCCAGCGACCGGCCCGGCTTCGACAAGGTCACCCTGGGCGGCTTCTTCTCGCCCCTCGCCCGGCGGCACCGCTCCTCTTTCCCGCACTCCCGTATCGAGGTGTATCCGGGCGAGATCGACAGACTCTGGTGAGGACGGTCCGCCCGGCGGCGGAACATAGCGTTCAAACGGCCGGAAATCTGGCTGAGTAACGCATGAGCGGACTCTCATGGGGCACGGCCGCCCCCACGACGTTGCTGCGGAGGATTCATGGTCTGTCCCGGGGAGTTCCGCGAGGCGGCCGGCGACCTGCCCGGCACCCGCCCGCAGCATCCGCGGACTCCCCGGCCCGCCCGGCGGCCCGGCTGCCCCTTCTGTCTGATCGTGGGCGGCCAGGCACCGGCCACGCTGTTGCGCGAGTGGCCGGAGACCATCGCCATCCGACCGCACCACGGAGGGGTCACCGCCGGACATGCGCTGGTCATCCCCCGGGTGCATGTCGCCGATGTCGCGGAGGACCCGGTGGTCTCCGCGACCACCATGCTGCGCGCCGCCGAACTCGCGGCGGAGGCCGGCGACTGCAACGTGATCACCTCGCGCGGCACCTCGGCCACCCAGACCGTCCGCCATCTCCATCTCCACCTCGTCCCGCGCACCGACGGCGACGGCCTGCTGCTGCCGTGGACCGCCGCTCCTGCCCGGAGATGACCGCGGCACGAGCCCGTACCGGACAGGCCCGCCCGGTACGGGCCTGAGCGCGGCGGTCAGGCGAGGAAGACGACCGTCATGGTGTCGATGGCGACCAGGACTCCGTAGGAGAGCAGCATCGTCCTGGACAGTGCGACCTCGCGCCAGGACACGGGGCCGCCGTACTGCTCGGCGTCCATGGTGAAGGGCGGCACCTGCGCACTCCGGTCGGCGACCTTCTCGTAGAGGGTGCGGAACCGCCGTTCCTGGCGGAGGTAGTAGCTGTCGAGCAGCCAGAAGCCCGCCGCCAGCCCCACGGCGACCGCGGCCGTCCGCCAGCTCGGTCCGCGGGTCGCGACCGCGACGAAGGCACCGCTGACGGTCATCGCCCAGCTCTTGACCAGGAAGGAGGTGTTGGCGTGCCGGGCGATCACCGCCTGCAGGAATTCCAGGTGCTTCACTTCATCGGGCCGGAAGGCCGGCTGCGCGGTCATGGCGCCGTGACCTCTTCCTCGGGCGGCCGGCCGTCCACCGCGTCGCTGCCGCGCGGTGCGTCGCCACGTGTCTGCGTCTCACCGTGCCCCTGCTCCCCGCCGGCCCGCCCCGTCGCGTCCCGGAACTGGGTGCCGATGTCGTCGGCAATGGCGGTGAGGCGGTCTTCGAGCGCCTCGGGGGCGTAGCGGATGAGCAACGCGACGGCCTGGTCGAGGAGTTCGAGGCGGGCCCGGGGCGGGGTGGGGTGCGCAGGCCCACGCTCCCCGCCGGACGGGCGGTCGCCGGATCCGTTGCGCACGGACCGCGGGTAGGGCCAGGCGGGTGTGGTCAGCGGCAGGTCGAAGCTGCCGGCCACGCCGGTGCGGGCACGTTCCTCGACGATGCGGATGCATGCCTCGTCGAGCGTACGGCGGGCATCGGTGGCCGCGGCCTCGACGGCGGACCGCAGCCGCCACCAGGTCTCGGTGTGCCCCACCAGGCTGCGCCGCGCCTCCGCCACCAGCGCCCGGCCGCGCTTCTCCGCGGAGGCGACGGACCGCTGGGCCTCCCGGTCGCTGTCGGCACAGGGGTTGTGGGCGAGGACCTTGACCACGATCGCGGCGGTGCTGAGCACCAGGGTGAGGATGAGGACGGCGTTCTGGTCCGGCGCCAGGTCCACGTGCTCGCGTACCGCGTCGGCCGCGCGCATCCGCGCCCAGATCCCGACCATCGACAGGATCGCCGCGGTGAAGAGCACCGGCCCGGCCGCGTTCGGCCAGGGCAGTTCGCCGGGCGTGCGCCGCTCCGTACGCGGGCTCGTGGGCCATATCGTCTCGCGCAGCGCCGCGACCGGCCCCCGGCGCGTCCGCTCCGGCGTCCGGGCGGTCCGGGTCCGCCGTCGGAAGAGGGACTCGGCGAGCAGGCTGCCGGCGGCCAGCAGACACACGGCGATCCCGAATCCCGGCAAGTACGCCAGGTAGTAGGAGACCTGTCCGGATGCCAGCCCGAAGAACCGCTGCATCAGGGTCCCGATGAACATCGTGTCGAACGCCACCCCGGCGATCAGCGTGGGCCACAGCAGCCGCCGCCAGAGCACCGGTGGACAGCGGAGGCTTTCGGGCCCGTCGTCGGCGTGGCGGGCGTGCAGTTCCCCGATGCGTTCCTGGGCCCGCCGGGACGAGCCGGCGGTGGCGAACCGCCCGGCCGCTTCGATGGTGGTCCGGGTCTCCTGGAAGGTGCGGGCGAGGGCCGTTGCCGCGTGGCCGAGGCCCGGTTGTGCGGCGGTCAGTGCGCTGTTGGCGTCGGTGAAGGCGCGCATCAGGGCGGCCTGTTCCCGGTTGTCGGTCTGGTCCGCCGCTCTGGAGGCCGGCCGCTGCGTGATGTCCGGTCCGACGAAGGCGGGTTCACTGCCGGGGCAGTCCACAGCCGACTGGTAGCGGGCGGCAGGCCCGGTGCGGTGCTTTCCATTGGTGGTGTTCATCGCGGGGCGCCGCCCTCACTTTCTGATGATGTCGATGTCGACGCGCCGGTCGCACTGGAGCCGTTCCTCGGCGGACATCCCGCTCCCCGCAGCACGCTGCGGTGTGGCGCACCCCTTCGGCAGGCCCCGGCCGTGGGCCGTCACCCGCGTCAGCCCGAGTCCGGTCAGCACCCTCTTCACCGCGTCAGCCCGGTCCTGTGACAGCTGATGGTTGTTGCCCGGGCGGCCGCGCGGGTCGACGTAGCCGTAGACGGCGACCCGGCTGCCGGCGGTGGTGCGGGCGCTCACCGCGACGTCGCCGAGCAGCGGCAGGGCCGATCGCCGTACGGTCGAGGAGTTGGTGTCGAAGAGCGCCGCGCCCGGCAGTTGGTAGGTCTCGGGGCGGTCGTCGGCGTAGCGGATCACCGGGTCCTGGGGCGGCTTCTTCCGCGGCCGCGGATGGTCCGCGGTGCCGATGACCGTCGGTGTGACGGTGCAGGACGTGCCGGAGGCCGCCTTGCCGGCGCCGCAGAGCTTGCGCCACAGGCTGCTCAGCCAGGTGCGCTGGGCCGGCGTCGGAGCGGGCTGGTCGGTGGCCGGCTGGCCCACGCCGGCCAGGGTGAGGTGCACGCCCTTGAGGGCCGGTATCTCGTCCCGGGCGGCGCAGACGCGGGCGATGGCGTCGATCTCCCTCTTGTCCCGGAAGGCGGCCGCCCGCAGATCGGCGCAGCCCGCGGTGGAGAGACCGTCGGTCAGTACCAGCAGACTGTGCCGGCCGGCCGCGGAGTCCAGTGCGGCGGCTCCCGCCGTGAGGGCCGCGAGCACATTGCTGCCGCTGCCGTGCGGCGCGGCGCCCTGGGCCTTCGCGACGAAGCCACTGAGGCATTCGGCCGCCTGCTGCTTCCGCGTCTTCTGGTTGATGGCGTTGTCGTTGTCGGTGACCCAGTCGGCGGAGCGGTCCTTGACGGTCCAGGCGATCTGCGCGGAGTCGCCGCTGAAGGTGCCCACCGAGACGGTGTCCTTGCGCTGGACCACCGCCGCCAGCAGCCGACCGACGCTGCCGGCGTAGTCGCGCCCGGCGGCGGTGCCGCGTACGGAGGCGGAGCCGTCGACGAGGATCACCGTATGGCCGGCGTCGGCGCCCAGGGGTTCCGTCATCCAGCCGCAGGCGTCCGCAGGTGCCGCGGCGCCGCCGCAGGCGCTGGTCAGACCGGCCGTCAGCACGACCGCCAGGGCGCCGGCCAGCAGGGGCGCTCCCCCGCGGCGCCCGAGTGGCCGGCGGTGCCCGGAGGTGCGGACCGCCGCGGTGCCGGTGGTGTTCACGGTGCCGGCTCCTCGACCTCGGTCACGGTGTCCACCCAGGAGAAGGGGCTGAGTCCCATCTGTCGGCAGAACTCGCTGAGCGCCTTGTCGTACGCATTGGCGTACTCGAAGAGGCCCACCTGCTCGTGGTGCTTGGCCGCGGCGGTGAGGACCTCGGCGAGCGCCTCGGCCCCGTTGCGGCGGGTGTTCTTGAGCGCCTGCATGACCTGGCGGAAGTCGTCGTCGGCGAGCGCCGCCGCGAAGGGCACCAGCAGCCGCCGCTCGGCCGGTCCCAGAGGGCCGAGGAGTTCGAGCTCGCTCATCACCAGCAGCCAGCGTTCGGTGAGCGTCTGCACCTGGTCCGCCTTGAGTTCGCCGAGGCGGTGCTCCTCCTTCAGCCGTATCTCGGCGAGGTGGAAGGGCAGGACGTGTTCGCGCAGGGCCGGGTCGATCCGCATCCGCACCGACGGCCGGCAACGGATCAGGCCCTTCTCGTCCCGGTAGCACCAGCCGCTGCGCAGCTCCTTGTTGACGGCCTTCTCCGCGGCCACCGGGTCGGCGGGGTCGCAGGTCCGGGCGAGGGACCAGGCACGTCGCAGCAGTTTGCCGCGGGCCGCCTCCTCGTGGACCGCCGCGCGCTCGCGCAGCACGTCCAGCGTCATCTCCCGGCTGCTCCAGCGGAAGTGCGGGACGACCTCGAAGGTGAACACATCGCCGCGGGCGGCCACCCACAGTGCCTCTTCGGCCGGCGACAGCTCCACCCCCACCTCGGCCTGGGCCGCCTGGCCGCCCGTCGTGGTGGTGCCGGTGTCCTCCGGGTCGGCGGCGGCCTGCGGACCGTGGTCGATGCGGGCACCGTCCCTTCCGGTGACCCGGCGCCACCAGTCGCGCAGTCTGGTGCGCAGTCGCTTGCGTTCCGTCATGGTCCATCTCCTCTTCGTACGGGCGTCGTCAGGACGCGGTTGAGGTGGCGAGGGCGCCCTTGGCCAGCCGGTGCCGGAGGCGGCGGACGGTGCGGGAGTCGGGGTGCCGGCCGGCCCACATACCGAGGTAGAAACCGGCGCGCAAGGACAGCGGCCGGGCGCAGATACGGGGTACGAGGGCTTCCAGGAAGGCGGCCAGTTCCTTGTCCGCGTCCCCTGTCAGCAGCCAGCGCCGCAGCAGGTCCCAGGCGCGGGTCGAGCTGTGCTGCCCCATCAGGGCATGGCGCCAGAGGCGGACCAGGGCGTCCGCCCGGTCCGGGTCGGTCATGGCGGCGTCGGCCAGCACGGGCCGGTCGCGGTGGTCCGGGCCGGCGCTGTAGCGGCTGAGGATCAGCAGGGTGCGGATGGCGTGCCGGGTCGGATGGTCGTTGTCCGAGGCGATCCAGTGGTCCAGGGCGTCGGACGTCGGGCCCGGGGCGACGGTGAGGAAGAGCCAGGCCATCGAGAAGGCCACCGAGCTGCTGAACGCCAGCTCCGGCCGGGTACCCAGTTCGCGCAGCGCCCAGAGGGTGTCGGGGACGTCCTGCGCGCCGACCAGGGTCCCGTACGCCCGCGCCGCGCTGTCCTGGAACTGCCACCGGGAGCTGCTCAGCCAGCTTCTGATCTGCCCGCGCACCCGCGGTACCAGCCGGGGGTCGTGGGCCGCCATCTCCAGGGCCAGGGCGGCGCACTGGCGGTAGGGCGCGGACTTCACCCCGGCCCAGGTGCGGATCAGGTCCCGGTAGACGCTGTCGAAGTCATGGCTGAGCAGGATCCCGGCGATCTGGGCGGCCCGTACCCGGATGCGTTCCAGGGGCCCGGCGACCAGCGCCGTCAGCCACTCCAGCAGGGGGTGGCGCAGGCTGTCGTAGTCGTGCCAGACGACCTCGATGACGGCGTGCATCAGCTCTTCGTCCACGAGCCGGGCGCACCGGGGGTTGTCGTCGGCGCGACTCCCGGACACGGGGTCCACCGCCTCCGCGGCGGCGAGCATCTCCGGCGGGATCAGCTGGTCCAGCTCGCGCTCGAAGACGTGGTTGGCGGGCGCCAGTTCACGGGTCTCGTAGCGCGGCAGCACGGACGCGCTGAGCAGCTGGCCCGCCTCGAAGACATCGGCGAGCGGCAGGCCGTGGAAGAAGGCGTAGGCGATGCGGAACGCCTGGCGGTGCGGGTCCAGGACCGAGCCCGGCGCGGTCTCGGTGGGGACGCGCAGCAGGTGCTTGGCCAGCCGGCGCAGCCGGTCGCGCCACTGCCCGATGACCTCGGCGAGGCTGGTGTCCTCGCAGTGCACGCTCTGGGCCAGCACCTCCGCGAACTCCACGACGCTGCGGACGGACACCGCCCCGTCGAGGGTGCGCTGCACCTGCGGTGACTCCAGCATCCGGGCGGTGAACGCGGTGGTGTGCCCGGTGCTGCACTCCGGGTCGGTGCAGGCGCCGGGATGCCCGGCGAGCAGCCGGCGCAGATGTACCGCGAGGACCTCGCCGAGAGGCGGGCGCCGGTGCGCGAAGGCATGGGGCCGCAGCCGGTCCGGGTCCACCCGCGCCAGGTCGCCGAGGACGACGACGAAGGCACGCCGGGTGCGGGCGAGATGGCCGAGCGTCTCCAGCGTCGACAGCTTCACCTCCCGGTCGTCGAGGTCGATCACGAAGCCGTCAGGGGTGAGCAGTTCGTCGGCCCGCCGGCAGACCTCCTGCAGGAAGCCCGGGGCCTCGCTGTGCAGAATGTTGAGGCGGTCGTCGGGGCAGCAGCCGGCGAGCAGCGTCAGTGCCGTGGACAGCCGGCCGCTGCCCGGCTTCCCGGCGAGCAGCAGCACATGCTGTGCCGCGAGCCGGGTGGCCATCTGTGTCTGCTGGTCGACGTCCAGATGGCAGTCCAGCTGCTGCGCGACCGTCAGCGAGGGGACGCCCAGCGTCTGGACGTCGACCCGGGTCTCCCCGCCGAGGGTCAACTGCTCGGCGTAGAAGGCGGGGCCGCCGCCCTGGGCGACCGCGCTGCGGCTGAGCCGGCTCAGGGAGATCTGCTGCCGGGCCTCCTGGTAGCGGGAGAAGGAGCCGCCCTCATCGGTCTCCCGGCGTGGGGCCGCCCGTTCCGTCTCCGGGGGCGGGACCCGGCCGGCACCGCTCGTGACCGGCGCGTCCTCGGCCCGGGCGGCAGCGGGAGCCTCCGGGCTGTCGGCGGCCGCGGCCGGTCCCGGCTCCGCCGGTGCGGCCGCGCCCGGTGCCGGTTCGTCCGCGATCTCGGACGAGGGTTCCCCACCCGGCACGTCCTCCGGCGCGGCAGCCTCCGCGCCGAGCTGTTCGGTGCCGCTCATGACGTTCCTCCGTTCTTTTCGCCGCCGTTTTCGCCGCCGTTTTCGTTGTAGGTGGCGTTGCCGCCGTGGCTGATGGCGTTTCCCGTGTAGGTGGTGGCTCCGCCGCTCCCGAGGTTGACGGCGGCCCCGTCGCCGAAGGTGAACCCGCTCAACTGGGGGCCGGCGCCGGGGGGTACCGGCGGCGCAGGAGTCGGTTCCGGAGTCGGTTCCGAAGTCGCTTCCGGGCTCACCGGTACGTGCCTGCGCAGTACGTCGGTGATGACGGGGAGGTCGAGGTGGGCGTACGGCACCCGCAGAGGCATGAACTGCCGCTCCGTCAGTTCGGCGAGGTCATCGGGGAGTTCCTCCTTGGTGGGGAGGGTGGCACCGTCGATCAGCACGGGCAGGACGGTCCGGCGCCACTTGAGCGCGGCTGCGATCTCGTCGTGGACGTAGTCGCCCGGTACATCGATCCGGCGGCGGCCGGTGTCGTCGCACTGCGACAGCCAGTTCCGGCCGATGAGCACCAGCAGGACCGAGCAGCTCTCCAGGGCGCACCACAGGTGGGGCGGGAAGTGCTCGCCCGGTGCGGTGCGACGGCGGTCCCGGAACACATTCTCCGGTCCGAATACGCCTTTCAATTGCTCGTCGAGCAGGACGGCCGCGGTGGCGCCGTCGCCGGTCCGGTAGTTGATGAAAACGCCGGCCATGATGTGCTGCCTTTCCTCACGGGTACGGAGTGGATTGCGGCAGCCGCACAGGGCAAGGCCCGGCAATGCTGTCGCGCCACAGGGGGATGAAGCCGAGATTCACAGGCGTTTCACGCGCGGTCAACGCGTTGCCCTCGGCCTTTTGGGCGGGCAACGGAACACCACGGGTACGCGGGAGTACGGCTCTTCGGCGGCCTTGCGTGGAGCCGGGCTCGCCGGTGAAAAGGTCAGCCCGGAGTTCCGGGCCCGATCCGGTGGGTGCGCAGACCGATCGCGAGCTGTGGAAGGGTCTGCCGAACGGTCGAATTCTTTGGCCAACGATTGAGGACGCGACTCAGCCGCAGAAGATCGGCGCGGATGGTCGCCGAGTCGATGAGGGCCACATGAGCGGCGACCAATTCGGCGATCGCGCAGGCCTGTTCGATTTCCCCGACGTTCGCCAGGGCAAGCGCCAGCCGGGCACCATAGCGGGCTCTGGCCCGACGGGATTCTGCGGGAATGGCGTCCAGTCCGTCCCCGAGCAGGGTGACGGCCTCCGCCGGAGAGCCGAGGTCGTGCAGGCACCAGCCGGCGACGAAGGCGGTCAGGTCCGGCAGATGGATGCTGCCGAGGACCGGGTCCGTATCGTCCGGCGGGGCCGCGCCGGACGTGAGCTCCGCGCCGCGGTCGAGAGCCCGGCGGCAGGCCTCGCGGTCCCCGACAAGGGCTTGCCCCTGTGCCTCGCGCTGGGCGGCCAGGCCGCGGATACGTGCGCTGCGGGCCTGCTGACCGGCCAGCCGTGCCAGCTGGACGGTGGCCGTCGAATCGCCGGTGTACAAGGCGAGTTCGGCCCGGCGGACCAGTGCGTAGGCGGCGAGCTCGTCGTCACCGCCGTCCGCGGCCAGCTGCACCGCCTGCTCGGTCCACCACAGCGAGGCCGCGTCGCTGCCCGCCTCCTGCGCCATCCACCCGGTGTACTCGGCGAACCGGGAGGCGAGCCGGAGCACCACGCCACGGTGCGCGGGCCGCGCCTGGTGCGCCATGCCCCGCAGCGCGCTGGTGGCCGCGATGCAGAGCTGCGCGACCACCGCCGGCCCGAAGAGCTGGCCCAACCGGCGGAACTCGTCGAAGACATTGCGGAAGTAGGGCAATGCCGCATTCGTCTCCGCGCTTTCGAGAAGCGGAGGTGCGAGGGACCAGCTCACAATGGTGGCGGGACCGGCCCCGCCGAGCGCCGTGGGATCGAATGCCACGAAGTCGCTCTCGCCGCCGGCCTGCATACGCAAGCTCCAGGGCGTACCGACATCAGCTTCAGGGAAGGGCGCCTTGTCGGCACTGCGCTCGGGTGCGGAAATCAGGCCGCTGAGTTGCCCACCGGCATTGAGGGCACTGTCGCATAACTGGGCAAGATCGTGACTGGGCGTCTTGACGCCGCGCTCGATCTTGCTCAAGTGCCCTTTGGAAAAGCAAATCAGAGTCGCCAGTTTCCCCAGAGACAGCCCCGCTTCGGTCCTTCGCCGGCGTAACTCCGCCCCGAAACCCACCGGAATACTCTGCACCCCGCTCGCCCCCCTCGTCGCTCGCGACCGGTGAAGGGAGTGTGCCACGCGTCAGTCCAACTTTCACATACCCTTCACGAATTGTGTTGCTATCGGTTTCATCACGCTCCGCTTCCTGCCGGGGAAACAATCTTCCCCTCCGGACCCGCAGGAAGGCCCCCGTGCGCGACGGGCCGCTTCGACGCCGCAGGCGGTTCCGCAACGGTGCCCGGCCGCCGGCCCCCGGCGGGCGGCCGGCATCCGAGACACCCCCTCCAACTGCCGCTCACCGCCTACGTGTTCACGGTTTTCCTGCGCCTGAAGGGCTCCGGCGCCGACGACGGCTGGATACCGCCGCCCACCGGCGCCACGTTTATCGCTCGTTGATCAGCGGAGCGTTTGCTGAGTGGAGCGGTACTCGGCCGAGGGTGCGGTGTTCCCGTCCCTCGGCCGACGACGACCGGCGCGACCACGCAGTGCTCGGGCAGACGTGCACGGGCCGCAGGGAGCTCGTGCGCCACCGCTGCCCACTGACCGGACACAGAGGAATCCGCAAGGGGGAGAACGCAGATGAGGCATCGCAACAGAAAACTGAGGTCGCTGATCGCAGGGGCGAGTGCCGGACTCACCCTCGGCCTGTTGGGGACCGTCCCCGCACAGGCCGCATCGGAGCAGCACGTCCCCGGCCACTCGCACTCCTGCAAGGACGCCCCGGTGTCCTGGCACGCAGACAACGGCAACGACGGCACCCCGGTGTCCGAAGGACAGTAAGCCCGACCGGCTGCGGTGCGGAGCCCTGTGGGAAGAGCAGGGTGACCGGTGACCCGGATCCGGCGCACATCCGGGAGGGGTGGGCTGCCGGGGGCAAGGCGCCGAACGACCAAGCACCGAACGACAAGGTGCGGAACGGCAACGCGCCGAACGACAAGGTGCGGATCGGCAACGCGCCGAACGACCAGGTGTTGAACGGTCAGCTGATGAGGTCCTGCGGGCGGAGGTAGCCCGCGGGACGCTCGTGTTCGCCGAACCACCGCCCGGCGGGACAGAGCTCCGGACTCATCAGCCGGTGGCCCGAGTTGTCCGCCCCCTGGCGGCACCGGAACAGACCGGCGGCGTCGAGCATGTCCCACGGGAGGACCATCAGGGGCAGGGGACCGTCCAGTGATCATGTACGGAGTGTTCAGAGCCGCGTCATCCGTTTCGGCGACGGGCTGGAGTCCCGCAGGCCGGCCCGCACGGAGTCCCGCCGTCCGGCGGAGGGGGCGGAGACCCTCGACCACGCGGGTGGCCCGAACGGCCCGTCCACGCGGTGAGCGGCCGACTCCCACCCCGAACTGAGGGAAACCCTCCAAAACCACCCCCGCATTACTGTGCCCGCCGAGCCGATCATGAGCCGACGCGGGGTCGCAGACTTGCCGGGTGCGGTACACCTGCTCCTGGCGGCCGCCGCTTCCCCACGACGACCCGAAGGACGTGCGTCATGAGCGAACGCGTCATCACCCCACGCAGCCGCGGCTTCCTCTTCCTCGACTCCCACCCGGCCGGCTGCGCACGCCTGGTGGAGGAGATGTGGCAGGCCGTCCCCTCCCCCGAGCACGTCCCGGACACCGCTCCGGTGGCTCTCGTCGTGGGCTCCTCGGCGGGCTACGGGCTGGCCGCGACGATCGCCGGCCTCGCCCGGGCGGGGATCCGCGGCATCGCCGTCTGCCTCGAGAAGGCCCCCACCGAGCGGCGCACCGCCACCGCCGGCTGGTACCGCACCGCCGCCACCGCGGAACTCGCCCTTCGGCACGGTCACGAGATGGTGTTCCTCAACGGCGACGCCTTCTCCGACGAGATCAAGGACCAGGTCGCGGACCTGCTCCGGGAGCGCTTCGGCCGCCTGGACCATCTGGTCTATTCGGTGGCCGCTCCGCGGCGCACCGACCCGGACACCGGTGCCGCCCACACCTCCGTCCTCAAGCCCATCGGCGAGGCGTACCGCACCAAGACCCTCGTCTTCGACGGGGCGGGGACGCCGGAGGTCAAGATGGTGGAGACCCCGCCGGCCGAGGGCGACGACATCGAGCAGACGGTCGCGGTGATGGGCGGCGCGGACTGGGAGCGGTGGGTCGGCCACCTCGCCGACCGCGGTCTGCTCGCCGACGGTTTCACCACCGCTGCCCTCTCCTACATCGGATCCCCGCTGACGGACGGTATCTACCGGCAGGGCACCATCGGCGCCGCCAAGTCCCACCTGGAGGCGACCGCCCGTAGGCTCAACGAGCGCCTGGACAAGCTGGTCCGTGGTCGCGCGGTGACCTCCGTCAACGGGGCCGCGGTCACCCAGTCCTCCACCGCCATCCCGGGCATCGCGCTCTATGTGGGCCTGCTGCGCGGCGCCCTCGGCGAGGGCATGGTCCCGCCGATCGCCCAGCTGGCCGATCTGTGGGACCAGCTCACGGGCGTCCGGCCGCTCGATGTCGACGAGGACGGCCGGGTACGGCTCGACGCCTGGGAGCTCAACAGTGCGGTCCAGGCCGCCGTCACCGAGCGGTGGGAGACGGCCACCACCGAGACCATCACCCGTCTCGCCGACCTCGACTGGTTCCACGCCGAGGTCCAGCGGCTCTACGGCTTCGCGGTGCCCGGCGTCGACTACAGCGCCCCCACGGCCACGCAGATCCCCTGGCCGGACACCACTTCCTGAACTCCTGAGAGCTCAGTTCCCGGTGATGGCACGCTCAGGGAATGCGCGGGAAAGGCATTCGCCGGCTTGTCGGGTGAGGAATTACCTGCTCTGGGTAACTGGGCGACCCTGCCGGGTGGTTGACCGTCCCCGGTTTCGCTCGGCTACGACACCGTTCGGTCCGCGGCAGATTTCACCGTCAGGGAATTCGGACGACCGGACGCCGCCGCCCCTCAAGCGGGTTTCGCGCACTCGTGACACCTCGGTCGACGGTGATCTCCCGAACGACGGGAGAGAGGAGAGAGGAGAGAGGAGAGAGGAGAGGGGAGAGGGGAGAGAAGAGACGGGAGACGGGGGACCGGGACGGGAGAATATCCCGACTGCCCATCAGGTGGCCGGCTTCCGCATGCGGGGCTGACGACAAGCCGGGCGCTGTCGAATGGGCCGCCTCATCGCCCGTCCGGCCGGCTGATCAGCCGGCGAATGGGGCGGTCAGCCCCGGCGACCGCCGCGCCGGACGGCGGTGCTGGCGGGCCGCGGCGCGGCGTCCGCCGACTGGCCGGAACCCGTCCGCCCCACCTCACGGGGGATGGTCGCGGTCACGGTCTTCCCGCTCGGCCCCCTGCTGACCTCGACGGTTGTCGCGATACGACAGACCATCGACCAGCCGAACCCGCCGCCTTCTCCCGTGACGTCGGGAGTGCGGGGGCGGGGCAGCACAGGGCTGGTATCGCCCACGGACACCATGATTGTTTCCGGGTCCGCCAGCAGCCGCAGCGTGCAGCTCTTGCCGCCCGCGTGCCGCACGGCATTGGTGACCAGTTCGGAGACGACCAGAATCACCGCCTCCCGCGTTTCCCTCTCCACGGAGGGCTCCAGGCGCGCCATGTACGCGCCCACGAGGTGCCGCGCGGGACCGACGGCTTCGGAATGGCAGTCCAGTTGAAGCTCCAGCACCGGCGACGCGGTGACCGTACGCGGAGCCTCAGCGGTGCTCATGATAAAGCTCACCTCGTATCGCGTCGTGTTTCCTTCAGACCGGAAAGCGTGCCCTCTTCCCGGGGTATCAACCACATATCTTTGATGTCGGACGAAATGGTGCGCTCGTCGCGAGGGTTCGGAAAGATCAGCTCGAACCCGCTCTCGTCCGGGCGGACAACGACGGCCACGGCGCCACGGAACACCCCGAGGGGGCGGAAGCCATACGGCACATCAGCTCACCGAAGGGAGCCACTGTCATCATCCTCCGGACATTCGCGTGCCCGATTCCACCCTCAGCAATCGGGAAATCCCCTGGTTTGCTTCACGGGGCGTCGGGTAAGGGCGGTGAAATTCCGGCCGTTCCACGACCGCGGGAAAGTCTTCCGCACAGGGCTCCACCCCTCCCGGAGGCGCACCGTACCCGCACGGACGGCATCCGCAGAGACGGGATACGCACGGCGACGGCAACAACCTCGGGCCGCGCCCACGCGAGACCACCGTCCCGCCGGACACCGAATATGGACAAATCCTGCATAGCGGCTACAACTCACCATTCTGGATAGCCCGCGTTCCAGCAGGCCCCATTACCCCCGCCCCCTCCCCCGGGCCGACACCACCCGCACCCCCACGAAGATCATCGCGGTGGCCGCCAGGTATCCGAGGACCAGGACCGCGGAGTGGTCCGCTCCGACCTCCGCCGACCAGCCCGTGCCACGCGCCGCGCCCTCGAACACGACGCGATTGACGCTCAGGAAGACCACGTGGGTGCCGATCGCCGCCCACAGCGGTGCGGGGCCCGGTGCCGTCCGTGCGGCCACCAGGGTCAGCCCGAAGACGAAGAGCAGGACCGCGTAGGCAACGGGGTCCTGGCCCGCGGGAGCCAGGCCCACCGGCGGAGCGGCCACGCCCACGGCACGGGACACCCCGGCCTGCACCACCGTGGAGGCCGCCGGCACCAGCAGGAACACCGCCGTCGTCCCCAGAGCCGAAAGCACCCCGCCGAACCGGTCGCGCAACGAGACCCAGGCAAGGCCCCGCAGCGTCACCTCCTCCGGCAGCGCCTCCAGCAGCACGGCCACCACGGCGTTGCCGGCCAGGAACGACGTAAGGGCCGCCGGGTCCGGCTCGGACCAGCGCACCCACCCGAGCGCGGTACCGGCACCGAGGACGGCGACGGCACAGGACACGGTGACGGCCAGGCCGCGGAGGAACCCACGGGGCGCCGAGGACGGGGGGCCGAGCCCCAGTGGACGCCGCCCTGCCGGCCGGCCGGCCCGCAACAGCAGCACGACGGGGACGGCCAGCGCGCTCACCAGTACGGCGGGCAGCAGCTGCCGCAGATACCCCTCCGCACCGACCGTGCGGACGAGCGCCCCGCCCAGGGCGTTCCCCGCTCCCAGCGCCCCCGCCATCACCGCACCACCGAGCAGCGCCCTCCCCCAGGCCCGCACGGCGGATCCCCGGGCCGCTTCCGTCACCGAATCCGAGCTTGCCGCCATCCCCGCTCCCCCCAGGCCGCCGAGGCCTTCGTGTGCCTCCGGCTTCGGCCATGAAAGCCGCACTCCGGCACGCGGGGAACGGACGGCACGTCAAACCGTCCCGCAGCACGATCTACCGCGACCACGGACTACATCCTTCGATCCACCGGCCGTCCGTCGCTGGTCAGAGCGGGCCCGGCCGTACGCGCAGACAGCACAAGCCGCAGCGGCAGATAGACCGCGACGGAGACCAGGAAGGCAACGTAGTAGGCGATATCGGCACCGTGCAGCGCGGCCGCGACCGGACCGACGAACAGGGTGGTGTCCATGAACGGCACCGCCGCGGCGAAGGCGACCACGAAGGCGACACAGGCGGGCCACCACGGCTGAGGGCGGGCGAACTCGGCCTCGACGTCGATCGGCGCACCCTGCCGGGCCCTGGCCCGCAGTCGCGCGTCGACCAGCACGATGCCCACGAATCCGGGGATCCAGTAGCCCACGAACAGCAGCAGGTTCTGGAAGCGCACCGTGGTGTCCGCGTCGTGCAGCCACAGCACCAGCAGAAAGCCGAGTGCGGCCGCGGCGGCCGCGGCGAGTGGCCGCGGCACCCGGATGCCGGCCGTCTGGAGCGCCAGCGAGCCGCTGTAGTCGTTCATGGCGTTGCTGCACACCGCGGCGGCCGCGATGGCCAGCAGACCGAAGGCGCCGAGCGCGCCGCCGCCCAGCAGTTTGTGCACCCCGGCGGCGGTCTGGTCGGTGAACAGCGCCGCGCCCCACAGGCCGAGCGCCTGCACCCAGGCGAAGGACAGCACCATGCCGAGCAGGGAGTACCAGAACATCCGGGGCCCGGACGTCGTACGGGGCAGATAGCGGCTGAAGTCCGAGGCGTAGGGGGCCCACGAGACGGCCAGACTCAGCGCGATGGTGCTGGTCAGGACGAAGGCGCCGAGGCGGTCGGCGCCGTGCGCGGACCCGTGCAGGGGAAGCGGCACACCGGACAGCAGCTTGGCGCCGAGGACCAGGAAGGCGGCGCCCAGCACGAAGGTCATCACCGTTTGGAGCCGGTGGAGCGCTTCGTAGCCGAAGACGCCGACCGCACCCTGGAGCAGCAGGATCACCAGCGCACCGAGCCAGAACGGCCAGCCGAGCAGCTGGGCCAGCGCCTCACCGCCGAAGAGGCCGATGAGCGCGTCCCAGGCGACGGAGGAGAGCCACTGCATGATGCCGGGCAGCGCCACGCCACGCCCGAAGGCCAGCCGCGACAGCGGCAGCTGTCCCGTCCCGGTCCGGCTGCCCCAGGTGCCGAGGTAGGCGGCCGGCACCGCACCGACGAGCGTGCCGAGCACCATGGCGGTGAACGCCGTCCAGAAGTCCAGCCCCAGGGTCACGCCGACCGTGCCGGAGAACACACCGGTCATGGTCAGGTTGGGCGCGAACCATACGGTGAAAAGGCGGGCAGGCTTTCCGTAGCGGTTGTTTTCGGGCACCGGCTCGATTCCGTGCCGCTCGACCGCCAGGTCGCCGGCCCGGGCGGGCATCCGCCCCGCGAAGGCGGATTCTTCGAAGGTCATGGCTCTCCAGGCATCAACAGATGCGCCCTACGGTAGGCGGGCCGCCCGGTGCGCCCGGCAGGGCCCCCTGCCACGGCACCGCCCGCCCCCGGACTCCTCAGGGGGAGGAGACCACCGTCGACGGCACCGTCGAGGTGCCCGAGGTGGCGGCGCCGATGCCGTTGATCACGTGCTCGTACTGGCCCTTGCCCCCGAGGGACACCACCAGCAGGCCGTGGAACCTCACCCCCGGCCTGGCCGGTGCCTCGAAGCCGTGGTCCTGGCGGATCGTGGGATCCACGACGTAATAGCAGTAGCTGCCCAGCCCCCAGCCTTCGTGCGTGGTCACCTCGTCGGCGATCTTGTACGCGGCGTACCCCTTGGTGCTGCCGTTCTGCACCGCGGCCTGGTCGGGCGCGTCATACGCCTTCTCGTTCTGGAAGAAGACCGTCCGCCCCCGTTCGCCGCGCCACTCGACGTCGTACTTGTTGAAGTGCTCGACGAAGAGACCGGTGGCCAGTACGTCGTCGCCGTTGACGCGGACCCCGTAGTCGGCCCGGTTGGTCTCCCAGCCCACGCCGTCCCCGTGGTCGGCCCGCCAGACCCAGGTGTGATCGACGATGGTGTGGTTGCTGTTGATCACCATGCCGGTCGTCGCCTTGCCGGGGCCCGCCCCGCCGATCCGGAGGAACACGTCCTGAACCGTCGTCGGATTCGCGGCGTGATCAGCCGATGCCCCTTCGGGGCCGACCTCCAGCAGCGTGGCCGAGTTGGCCGGGCCGGCGTCGAGGAGGAATCCGGCGAGCCGCACTCCGTCGACGTCGGCGACCTTCAGGGCCGTCACCCCGTTGTCCGGCACCAGGGTCGCGTAACCCAGGCCCAGGACCACGGTGTTCGCGCGCGTCACGGCGAGGGGTTGGTCGACGTGGTAAATCCCGGGTGTGAGCAGCAGGTTGAGGCCCTGGGCCAGTGCGGCGTTGAGGGTCGCGGCGTCGACCCCCGGCTTGGCCACGTAGAACCGGTCGAGGGGAATCGACTCGCCTCTCGGTGTGCCGTTGCCCCAGGTGGTGCCGCGGGCCTGGACACGCTTCTCGGGCAGGAAGACCTTGAGGTCGGCCCCGTCGAGATGCAGGAAGGGCTTTTCGCGGGAGACCGGTGTGGTGTCGAGGGTGGTGTACGGCGGGTCGGGGAAGCTCTGTGCGGGTGCTCCCTCGACTCCCGAGAACACCATGTTCCAGACGGCACCGGACCAGCCGCCCACCGAGCTGTCGCGGGTGTACCACTGCTGCTGCGAGTAGGGGCTCACGGTGCCGTCGATCCGGCTGTCGGCGATATAGCCGCCGCTGGCCCAGCCGTAGCCGTCGGGCGCCAGATTCAGTCCGCCCTTGACGTGCATCCGCCGGAAGGGCGCCGCCTGCGCCACGGCCCACCGGTTGGTGCCGTTGGCCGGACGGAGCGCGAGGTTCTCCGCCGAACGCCAGAAGTTCTGCGTGGCATTGCCGTCGAACCACCCGGCGTCGACGGTCACATCGCCGAGGAACGTCGTGTCGTCGGGCGAGAGTCCGAGCCCCGCGATCGACGTGTAGAAGCCGAGCTGGGCGTTCAGGCCGCTGTACGTGCCCGGCTTGAAGAGCAGTGCGTACCGCCCGTCGCCGAACTGGGCCGACTCCTGCCGCTTGAAGATCTCGTCGAGCTTGCCCTGGATGCCGGGCGTACCGGGATCGAAGACCAGCACCTGGGGGCCGAGGTCGCCCCCGCCCGGCAGCGCGCCGGCGGCAGGCGCCGCCGAGGCACGCGCGGACGGGGCGGGCAGGCCCGCGGCGGGGAGCGCGGCTGCCATCGCGGCCAGCACACGACGGCGTGAAGGACTCGGCGTGCCGGAAGCGGTGGCGTCCGCGGGGGGTGTGGGCATGGCGGCTCTCCTGATTCAGGAAGTGAACGATCGACGTTCATGGGAGCGCTCTCTTGCCCGATGCATGTTCATCCTGTGTGACGGGTGCGTCAAGAGTTCCGGCAGCGAATCAGCGAGGAAACCTGACTTCACATCAATTGGCGGCAGATAAAGCACAGTTGGGATGAAGCACAGTTGGGGCGACGCCGCCGGGCCGGGGAGGGCGGAACGCCTCCGTCAGCCCAGGGCGCGATCGAGGTTGAACGCGGCGCTGATGAGAGCCAAGTGGGTGAAAGCCTGGGGGAAGTTGCCGATCTGCTCTCCGGTGTGGCCGATTTCCTCGGCGTACAGCCCGAGGTGGTTGCCGTAGGTGAGCATCTTCTCGAAGGCGAGGCGGGCCTCGTCGACCCGGCCGGCGCGGGAGAGCGCTTCGACGTACCAGAACGAGCAGATGGAGAAGGTGCCTTCCTCACCCCGCAGGCCGTCCGGACTGTTGCTCGGGTCGTAGCGGTAGACCAGGGAGTCGGAGACCAGTTCCTCGCCCAAGGCGTCCAGCGTGGAGAGCCATTTGGGGTCCGTGGGCGAGATGAACTTGGCCAGCGGCATCATCAGCACCGAGGCGTCGAGGACATCGTCGCCCTCGTGCTGCACAAACGCCTTCCGCTCGGGCGACCAGCCACGCTCCATGATGCGCCGGTAGATCGCGTCACGGGCCTGTGACCAGCGGAGCATATCTGCGGGCAGACCCCGGTGCGTGGCCAGGCGCATCGCCCGTTCGATGGCGACCCAGCACATCAGCTGCGAGTAGAGGAAGTTCTGGATCTTCCCGCGGGTCTCCCAGATGCCTTCGTCCGGCTGATCCCAGTTGTCACAGACCCAGTTGACGAGCGTGCCGACGGTGCCCCAGTGGTCGCTGGACAGCGGCTCCCCCCATTTGTCGTAGAGGTAGAGGGAGTCGATGAGGGCACCGTAGATGTCCAGTTGGAGCTGGTTGACGGCGCTGTTGCCGATCCGCACGGGGGACGAGCCCAAATGGCCCTCCAGATGGCGGAGTTCGACCTCGGGAAGATCGCTGCGGCCGTCGATGCCGTACATGATCTGCAAGGGGGCCTCGGGTCCGTCCCGGGGACAGATGTTCTCGGACAGGAAGTGCACAAAGGACTTGGCCTCGTCCGTGAAGCCCAGTCTGAGGAGTGCGTAGATGCAGAACGCGGAGTCCCGCACCCACGCATAGCGGTAGTCCCAGTTGCGCTCGCCGCCGACCTGTTCGGGCAGGCTGGTCGTGGGGGCGGCCACGATGGCGCCGGTCGGCGCGTAGGTGAGGAGCTTGAGGATGAGCGCGGAGCGGTGCACCATCTCCCGCCAGCGCCCCCGGTAGCGGGACTTCGACAGCCAGCCACGCCAGTAGTGCACCGTCGCGTTGAACAGTTCCTCCGCCTCCATGACCGGGCAGGCCCGCGGCTCCACGCCGTCACCGATCCGGTCGAGCGCGAACACCGCGGCGTCCCCCTCGCTCAGTGTGAACGAGGAACAGGCGTCGGGGCCGTCGATCTCGACCGGAACGCTGGACGTCAGCGCGAGGGAGAGCCCCGGGGAGTCGAACACGGTATGGCCCTGCCGGCCATGCACCGTGTGCGTACTGCGCCCGTAGTCGAAGCGGGGCGCGACCCGGGCGCTGAACGGCAGCGAGCCGCGGACACACAGCACCCGCCGGATCAGCCGGTGCCGGTCCGCCTCACGGGAGTCGTCGACGATCGGCATGAAATCCTGGACCTCGCCCACACCGTTGTCCGCGAAGAAGCGCGTGATCAGGATGTTGGTGTCCGGGAAGTAGAACTGCTTCGTCCGGGCGGGCACATCCGGGGCCAGTTCGAAGGCCCCACCGCGGTCGGCATCCAGGATCGCGGCGAAGACGCTGGGGGCGTCGAAGCGAGTGCAGCAGTACCAGTCGATGGTGCCGTTGGTGCCGACGAGCGCAGCGGTCCGCATATCGCCGATCAGGCCGTGTTCGGCGATGGGCGTGTAGCGCAGCGCATCGGCCTTGCTGGGGCGAAGACTCACACCGGCGGTCATCTGACCTCCCCGGCACTGAGGAGCGGAAACAGTGGATTCAGGTTACCTCCCGGTGGTTGCGGACGGCGAGCGAGCGGCTGCCGGGCGGATGCGGACGCCACCGGTGGCGCCGCAGCCACGGCAGCCGGGTCTGACCACGGATGGGGCTGGCCACGGATGGGGCTGGCCACGGATGGGTCGGGGCACGGATGGGGCGGGGACGGATACGACGAGCCGCAGATACGGTGAGTTACGAGTTGTCGCGCAGGGCACTCGAGTCACGCCGCCCGGCCGCTCTCAGCCGTGCTGCCGCACCAGCAGGGCCCCCAGGGCGGTGCGCCGGTGCAGTGCGGCTCGCCCCGCGCGAGCCGTGGTGATCAGGCCCGCCCCGCCCCGCGAGGCGCGGCGGCGTGGGCGCGGCGAGCGCCTGGTCCGCGCCGGTCGCCCCGTCCGCCGGGAGCGGCAGCCCCGGGCCGGCCGGACAGGTCACCGTCAGGGGACGGTCGGGCAGGTCGGAGAGGAGGGGATGGCCGGTCCAGTGGAAGGTGGGCATCAGCAGGACGCCGCGCCCGCCCAGCTTGATGTCTTGTGCGACGGGCACCGCCAACTCTCATACAAAGTCGCGTAGTTGAGTGCCGGGAACGAGTGCGGTGAGTGTGCGGCACCGCCACCGTGCTCGGCCACGGCCACGGCCACGGCCAGCGCATGGCGGGTGAACTCCGCCTGGTGCAGGTCCTGCACCAGGGCCACACCCCATCGGCGTCACCTCGCTGCATCTGGTCGACCGCTCCCGCCGCGATCCATGGGAGCCCCTCGCCGTGCACCGTGCCCGACCCCCGGATCGCGGACACCCGCTTCGTGCTGGACCAGCTCGCGGTGCCGGCAGCGGGCCGGAACCCGGACGCGCCGGGGCGCCCGTTGCCCAAAGCCCTTGGCCAAGCCCTCGATCTGCGGCAGGTCGGCATCTACGGCCACTCGGTCGGCGGCACCACCGCGGCGCAGGCGATGTACGAGGACCGGCGCATCGGCGTGGCTGATGGTGGCCGGGCGGAACTCCCTGGTCGGCGCGATCGATCCAGCGGTATCGGTACCCCTGGTGCGTAGCGAGGTGTACTCGTTCTTCGCCCGGTATCTGCCGACGCACTGACGGCGGGCCCTCGCCGGCCGTGCCGGATGACGGGCCGTCACCGCCTGCGCCCGGCCGCTCAGCACCTGGCACCGCACGGCCTCGCACCGCACCGCACCGCACCGCACCGCATCGCATCGCATCGGTATGAATTCCGGCCCCGCCTCTCGCCAGGCGCCTCCTCACCGTAGGACCATGGCACGCCGCCTCGCGCGCACGCCTCCCGTTCCGTATGCCGTGCCCTCTGGAGGACCCGGACCATGAACAGACCGCTTGCTGTACGTGGCCGCTTCGCCCCGCTGCTCACCACTGTGCTGCTCGGATTGTGGCTCGCCCTCCCGCCCGGAACGCCGGCGCACGCGGCGAGTCCGTCGAGCGACCCCACGCCCACGGCTGCCGCCGCCGACACCTACTGGACGCCCCAGCGGATGCGGGCGGCGCAGCCGGCGGTCGTCACCCGGACCGCAGGGGCCGCGCGCCCGGCGGCGGACCCGCCCCCACCGAGCCACCCGTTCGACGGCCTCCCGCAGGTGGGGACCTTCTTCTGGACGGACGGGAGCAACACCGGCCGGTTCTGCGGCGGAACGGTCGTCCGCAGCCCGCACGGTGACCTCGTGGTCAGTGCCGCACACTGTCTGCGCTCGCCCGACCCCAAGCGCCAGCTGTCGTTCGTGCCGCAGTATCACGACGGGCAAAAGCCCCACGGGATCTACCCCGTCGACCGCATCTACCTCGACCAGCGGTACTACGACCTCGGCACGAGCGGCGGGGCGCGCTGGGACTATGCCGTCGTGCGGCTCGCCGCACGCGAGGACGGGGCCGATGTGGAGGACGTCACCGGCGGCTTCACCCTCCTCCCGTATCCGGGGTACGACCACCGGAACGTGCGCCTCATCGGCTATCCCGGTAACAGCGACACCACGCACCCCAAACCACTGGACTGCAACTCCTCCACCCACCGGTACACCAGTACAGACCCGGCCGCCCCCGGCGACTTCCTGGAAATTGCCTGCGCCGGCTACATCGGCGGCACATCCGGCGGCCCTTTCCTGGTAAGGGACTTCAGCGGATACGCCCTGATCGGCGTCATCGGCGGTTACCACACCGGCGGTGACTTCCCGGATGTCTCCTACAGTTCATACTTCACCGTCGACACCCTGGCGCTCTATGTGCACGCCGTCCGCGGCGATCCGCCTGCCACGCCCCACCAAGGCGATCAACCGAAGTAATCGCATGCTGAAGACGCCCCAACCGAGCATGCTCGAAATGCCGGACAGGCGGGAGGCGATCGGGGATATCGGGTAGCGGCGCGCGGAGAGACGGGGCACCGGGGTGAACTGACCCACACGGGGCCGGGCGCGACAGATCCAGGTATGGCGACGGCTCCTGTTAATGTCAGCGATGGCGGAAAGCCGGTTTCCACCAGGCCGCAGTGGAAGGTGACGCCCGTTGGTGCCATCGTTTCTCTTGTCCGTACTGAATCGCCTCTTCGGTAATGAGGCGTGGCGCCGGCTTCATGCACAGGCGGCGCTCTGGGTGACGCTGGTCATGACCGCGGTGCTGCTCGGGGGTGCCGCTCTGGTCGTGGTCGCCGAATCCGGTGCGCCGCACGCCAATATCACGTCCTTTCCCAAGGGATTGTGGTGGGCGATCGAGACGGCCACGACCGTGGGCTATGGGGATTTCTATCCGGTCACGCTGTGGGGCCGCATCATCGCTTCCCTTCTGATGCTCAGCGCCATTACGGCCTTCGGGGTCATCACGGCTGCCCTGGCGACCTGGTTCGTCGGCCGGGCCGAGCAGGACCTGGTCCGTCTGGGCAAGACCGTGGGAAGCCATGCGCGTGACGACGCGGAGGCACTCCGTTCGGAGCTGCACACCCTGCATGCGCGCTTCGACCACGTCGAGAACCTCATCCGGGACAAAGGCCCGCACCCCACCACCTGAACGAACCGGCACCACCCGCCAGCCGGCGGGCCGTCCCCAACTCTTTCCGCCGCTCCGGAATCCCGGCAGCAATTCCCCGGCCCCTCCCCTGCTTCGTCGAACTGACCGCGAGGGATGCAGGGTTACACTCACCTGCGGTGTTCCAGCGCATGCCGGAGCCCGGAGAATCCGAGGACGGACCCCGGAACATCCATGGACGGATCCCGGGACATCTTCCGAGTCGACGACGGTGGGTGCGAGGGTGGAGACGGTGGAGCGGTTCAGGGGCCCGTGGTTCGGGCGAATATCCTCTGACCGGACGTTGTCGGATCGTGGCACCGCGCTCGGAAAACACCTCCCCGGCCCACGGGCATTGGGCTGGACCGTGACCGCGGTGTTTTTTGCTGTGTACACCCTGGTCTCGCTGCTCCGGAACGATCGCATGCTCAACGCCGGTTACGACCTGGGGATATTCGAGCAGGCCATCCGCGCCTATGCGCACGGTCAAGCACCGGTCGTGGAACTCAAGGGCCCGGGCTTCAATCTTCTCGGGGATCATTTCCACCCCATCCTGGTGCTCGTCGCCCCGCTGTACCGGCTCTTCCCCAGCTCGGTCACGCTGCTCGTGGTGCAGGCCGCGCTGATGGCGCTGGCCTGCTATCCCCTCACCCGCTGGGCGCACCGGGCCGTCGGGCCGGTCACCGGTCTGGTCGTGGGCTGCGGGCTGGGGGCCTCCTGGGGCCTCGTCACGGGAGTCACCAAGGACTTTCATGAGATCTGCTTCGCGGTGCCCCTGCTCGCCTTCAGCGTGACCGCGCTCGGACACCGGCGCTGGCGGGCGGCGGCGGCCTGGGCACTGCCGCTGCTGCTGGTGAAGGAGGACCTGGGTCTCACGCTCGCTGCCATCGGTGCCTATATCGCCTGGCAGGGGCTGCGCGAGCGCCGTCGGCAGGAAGCGGCGCGGCGGAACTCCCCGCTTCTGCTCGGCCTTGTCGTCGTATGCCTCGGCGCGGCGGGGACGGCGCTGGAGGTTCTGGTCCTGCTGCCCGCCATGAACCCCCGGGGCGGTTTCGACTACTGGCAGCAGATGCCGGGGGAGGCCTCGTCGGCCTCCAGCGCCGTAGGGATCGCTTCGCTCGGGCTCCATCTCTTCTGGCCGCCCATGAAGTGGCTGCTGCTGTTCATGCTCGCCGCACCGACCGCCTTCCTCGGCCTGCGCTCGCCCCTGACGCTGCTGTGTGTGCCCACGCTCGCCTGGCGTCTGCTGGCCGGCAACGAGCACTACTGGCAGCCGAATTTCCATTACAACGCGATCCTGATGCCCCTCGTGTTCGCCGGTTTCGTCGATGTGCTGCACCGGCGGACGGACCTGGTGCCGCCTCCCCGACGCCGCCGGCTCCTCACCTTCTCCGCCGCCTTCACCGCGGTCACCGCGGCGGTGTATCCGCTCCACGACCTGGTGCTCCCCTCGGCATGGCGCACCCCGGCCCATGTCCGCACGGCGGAGCGGCTGCTGGCGCGCATACCCGACGGGGACACCGTCGCCTCGTCGAACCGGCTGGCACCGATGCTGACCGGACGTGCCACCGTCAGCCTTGTCTGCTTCGGTACCGGCCCCGACCCCGCGTCGCCGACCGCCCTGCCGGCCGATCCCCCGCGCTGGGTGGTCTCGGACCGTCGTGATCCGACCGTCAAAACCCCCTGCCCGGAGGCGCGGACCCAGCGGATGCTGCGGCTCTATCGCGCGCACGGCTACGTCCGGGTGGCCGAGGAGGACGGGATCACCCTGCTGCGCAGGGGGTAGCGGCGCGGGGCATTCCGCCCGGCGTCCGCACCACCGGTGCTCTCCCGCTGCGCACTCCCGATGAGCGGTCCGACCGGCGAACGGCCGCCCCGGACGACGACGCCACCTTTAAGCTGGTGAGCATGATCAATTCCGCCGATGTCCGTCGTATCGCCCTCTCCCTGCCCGAGACGGTGGAGAAAGAGGCATGGGAAATGCCCACGTTCCGGGTCGCCGGGAAGATGTTCCTCACCGTCCCCGACGACGAGACATCCGTCGCCGTGCGGTGCCCCATTCATGAGCGGAAGGAATTGATCGCGGCGGAACCGGAAAAGTTCTGGGTACCGCCCCACGAGGCCGGCTCCCATTGGGTGCGGGTGCGGCTGTCCGCGCTGGAGGACATGGACGAACTGCGGGACATCCTCGTGGACTCATGGAAGCAAGCAGCTCCGACGCGGCTCTTGGATGCCTTCCCCGGAAATGGCTAGGAAGCAGTCGGCCAGGATTGGCGAGAGATGCGTCACTCGCGGCGTCGGAGATCGCTCCAGTCCAGTGCCTGGGACGCCGTGCGCTGCGAATGCTCCGCGGCCGCACGGGCTTCGGCGAGGATATCGCCGTGCTCCTCGACGAGCTCTTCGTAGATGGGGGTGTGGCCGGCGGTGTGCGTGGAGGTCGTCATCTCAATCCCATTCCCTTGTGATTCGGGTGCGGCTCAGTAGGTTCTTGCCGCCCTGGGAACTAGGGAGCACCACGGTGAATACCTGGTGCGCAAAGGGAGGATTTCCCCACGTGCGCCGCTCCCCCGTGCGGCGCTGGACATCGTGTCATGACCGCGGCGAGCACGCAAAGATCAGCTCAGCCGCTGAGACCGTTGCCGATTGCACGGATTGCGCGGGTAATGCCTGCATAGCGCCGGTGTGAAGGCGGCAGATCCGGGTGCGGCCGCTGACACAAGTGAAACAGATAACAGGGCCCGGCCGGCACCCTCGGGAGAAACCGGATGAACCCTCTCCCCCGCGCGGGGCGGTCGACCGTGCGGCCGGTTTCTCCCTCGTCCGCATCCACATGTCCGACCGCCCCCAGGGCCGTCCGAATTGGCGAGAACCATCCCCCGCCAGGGCTTCTTCGGTGAAGATGAGCCCATGCCGAGGACAGGCCCCCACAAGGCCCGGCCTCGTCCTGCCGCTTGTCGATATATCAACTGGAGGCCACCCCGTGGACGAGGCGCCGTACGTAAGGTTTCAGGCGACCCGGCGCAGTCCCCGCGGCCACTTCCCCGGCATCTTCGCCCTCGCCAACGGCCTCGCGCGGGACGGCAGGCTGAGCGAGGAGCAGTACCGCTTCTGGCGCGCCGGGAACGACTGGTACGACGCCCACTACCCCAACCCCTCCGATACGGATCCCACCGTCTACGACCGCGAGCTGAACCCCGGAGCGGTGGCCTGGTTCAAGACCTCCGCCGTACGCCTCATCGAGCGGGTGGACGGCTACTTGGAGCTTCTGGCCGCGCATGACGTGGGCTGCGAGCGCGTGGAGTCCGCCAACCCCGGAAAGATCATTTACGAGGACGCCGAGCAAGTCGTCGTCGTGCCCTGGGAGAACGAGCGCTACCGGTCCCGGGACGCGGCCAGGCAACCGGACGCCTCCTGAGCCGCTCCCCTTCGGGCCTTCAGTGCGCGATGCCGTCGATCAGCTCGCGGGCGCCCTGGCGCAGCAGCGCGACGGCCACGGACGTGCCGAGCGTCTCCGGGGTGAGCGGGCCGGCCCATTCGTGTGCGTGGAGGACCGTCTTGCCGTCCGGGGTGAAGACACAGGCACGCAGGGACAGTTCGCCGCGGCGGTCGGTCCTGGCGTAGCCGGCGATCGGGCTGTTGCAGTGGCCCTGCAGGACGTGCAGCAGCATGCGTTCGGCGGTGGTCTCCTGGAACGTCCGGGGGTGGCCCAGCCCGCTGACGGCCTCGATGGTCTCGGTGTCGTCCTCGCGGCACTGGAGGGCCAGAACGCCCGCTCCGATGGGCGGGCACATCTCGTCCACCGACAGGATCTGGCTGATCACGTCCCGGCGGCCGATGCGTTCGAGGCCGGAGACGGCCAGCAGCAGTGCGTCGGCCTCCCCGGCCGCGAGCTTGTCCATGCGGCGGTTGGCGTTACCACGCATCGGCACACACTGCAGGTGCGGATGGGAGGCCGCGAGCTGCGCGATCCGGCGGACCGAGGAGGTGCCGATCCGGGTGCCGTCGGGCAGCTCGTCAAGGGTGAGTCCGCCGGGGTGGATCAGCGCGTCACGGACATCATCGCGCTCCAGGAAGGCGGCGAACGTCGTACCGGCCGGCAGCGGGCGGTCGCCCGGGATGTCCTTGACGCAGTGCACCGCGAGATCCGCCTCGCCGGCCAGCAGGGCGGCGTCGACCTCCTTGGTGAACGCACCCTTCCCCTCGACCTGGGAAAGCGCGCCCATCCATCGGTCGCCGGTCGTCTTGACCGGGACGACCTCCGTGGCGATGCCGGGGTGCAGCGTGCCGAGTTCGACACGGACGCGCTCCACCTGGGCCAGGGCCATGGGCGAGTCGCGCGAGACGATACGGATCAGTTCAGGGGCGGACATGCGCCCACGATAGACCGTCAGAACCGCGCCACGGCCACCAGCAGGCCCGGCTCCATCCCTTCTCGAGGGATCCACCGTCGAGGCGCGAGGTGCCCTTGCCCCGGCTGGCCCCTACCCGCGGATCTGTCCCGCGGCTGCGGGTACTTCCCCGGTCGCCCCTCACCTCCCGGAAGCATGACGGAGCCCAGGCCGACGACGAGGTCGGCCTGGGCTTGTCGCGCAGTGCCCAGGTGGTCTCCGGAGTGCGAGGGGAGCCCGCTCAGGTACGTCTGTACGAGGAGAGGTGCGCGAACACCACGATGTTGTCGACGTAGTCCCTGACCTTCCGGTCGTAGGCGCCACCACAGGTGATCACGCGCAGCTGCGCGTTGGGCGCGTCGGCGTAGACCCGGTCGTTGGGGAAGTTCGACTTGCTGAAGGTCTCCACGGAGTCGACCTTGAAGGTCGCGAGGAGACCGTCCTCGCGAGTGATGTTGATCGAGGCGCCCTGCTTGAGGGATTCAAGTTGCAGGAACACCGCCGGTCCGGTCTTGGTGTCCACGTGACCGGCGATGATCGCGGAGCCGCGCTCACCCGGTGACGCGCCGTCCTTGTACCAGCCGACGAGATTCCGGTCCCCCCCGGGCGGCGCGTTGAGCTGGCCGGTCGGGCCGAGGGTCAGCTGGGTGAAGGGCGCGTCGACGGCGATGTCCGGGATCGACACCCGCTTCGGCGCGGAACGGGGCAGGGCCAGATCGGGGACCGCCGGGGAGGCGGCCGTACGCCCGCCCGGGGTGGCGGAGGAGGCCACGGCGGGGCGGGTCAGCGGCTTGGGGTCTGCCGAGGTGTCCACGGAGTTGTAGACGAGGAGGGAGCCCAGCAGGAATGCTCCCGCAGACCACAGCAGGCCGCGGCCCACAGGGCGGGACGCGGAGGCGGTCCGGGGTGGACGGGAATTCGGCTGGGGCGACTGCGGGGCGGTCATGTGACGGTGCCTTTCATGAACGGGGCGGCGGCGAGGTGACGCAGCGGCGGTAACGAAAGCGCCGCGGCCACCGTCCACGAGGAACGGTGGCCGCGACATCAGAGCGGCCTCCGTAACGGAGCGGCCGGATCAGGCCGCAGAGGCGCCCGAGGCGGTGCGGCGACGCAGCATGTACGCGCCGGCGCCGAGACCGCCCAGCATCAGCACGGAGCCGGCAGCCAGACCGCTACCGGTCGCCATGCCGCCACCGCCGGTGTGGATGCCACCGTGCGGCCTCTGGCGGTCACCGTAGCCGCCGTCGCGGTCGCCGTAGCCACCACGACCGTGGTCGCGGTCACGGTCGCCGTAGCCACCACGGCCGTGGTCACGGTCGCCGCCGCGGCCGTGGTCGCGGTCGCGGCCGCCGTCGCGCCCACCGTCGCGGTCACGGTCGCCGCGGCCGCCACGGCCGTGGTCGTCGCCGTAGCCGCTGCCCTGGTCCCAGTCGTTGACGATGACCTTGGCCAGGGCGCCACCACCGGTGTGCACGCCGCCGCTGGGCATCCGCCCGTCACGGCAGTCGTCCCAGTGGCCACGGCCGTAGCCGCCGCGGCCGTCACGGTCGCCGCCACGGTCACGGTCGCCGCGTCCATCACGGTCGCCGCCACGGTCACGGTCGCCGCGTCCACCGCGGCCATCACGGTCGCCGCCACGGTCGCGGTCGCCGCGGCCATCACGGTCGCCGCCGCGGTCACGGTCGCCGCGTCCACCGCGGCCATCACGGTCGCCGCCACGGTCGCGGTCGCCGCGGCCGTCACGGTCGCCGCCACGGCCGTTGTCACGGCAGTGGTCGCGGTTCCGGTCGCGGTCGCCCCGGCCGTGGTCACGGTCGCGGCCGCCGTCCCGGTCGTGGTCGTTGTTGGCGGAGGAAGTACCACTGTTCGCGGCAATGTCCTCCGTGATCATGGCGTTCGCAGCAGGGGCAGAGATTGCGAGCACCGCCGTAATGGCGGCCGAAGCGAACAAGGTGCGAGCAGTGCGCATGGGGACATGTTCCTTTCGGCGCGACTGCGAAGGCTGACTCTTTGTCGGCTCATCGGATCGCAGTGGCGACGTGATCACCGTCAGCCGGATCGCGGCCCCGCACCACCGGAGAACGTCGCATTCGAGGTACGCCCTGGGCTCTTCGGGTGGCGCAAGGCAGCGGATTCACCCATTGGACGGCGCGCGTCGTCGGCGTGTCGCGTAACGAGTGGGCTAAAGGGCCTGGACGGCCCGTCAGAGCGGGGATTTTCCGCGCCGAACGAGCGGGGGGGCGAGCAGGTGCGAGCGGGGCCTCCGGTGAGACGTCGGCGGCCTCCGGCAGGGTTCGACGCCTCGGGGCTGCGGCCGGGGACACACCGGGCATCACCCCGGCACCCCCGACGTGCCGCCGGGTGCACAGCCGCGAAGGAACCCGGACCCGAGTCCGGCACACCCACGCATGCACCCGCGCCCATGGCCACGTCCATGACCACGTCCATGGCCACGTCCACCGGCAGGACTGCAGCCAAGTCGCGCAAGTCGAGCCGGATTGACCCGGGCCATGCCCTCAGCCGCTGACAAATGCACTGCGCCGAAGGGGAATTCCGTGGATTGCTCGGCGTAACAGCCCTCCAGGGCTGGCCCGCTCGTCGAGCGAGGAGGAACCAGAGCCTCTGCGTTCACCGCGCGCCCCGTCCTCGCCCGCCCCGTGACGCGAGGACGGCTACACCGCCCTGCTCCCCGGGCGCACGAGGCAATGCCGCCAGCGCGTGCCGCCGCACTCGCCTCCCCAGGGCGCTCGGACACACTCGGACACAAAGGGCGGAGGATTCTCACTCGGATTGAGGAATTCATACGCCCGAGGGGGTCCTCCGACCGGCGGTCTTGTGTTCCACGTGAAACACCCACCACCCGCCGCGCCGCCGGCTCAGGTGGTGCTGTCACGGAGGGCCTTTTCGACGATCGCTTCCAGCCGGGAGTGGTGGGCCCCTCGCCAGTAGACGCGACCGCATGCGGTGCACTGGGCGAAGACGTCATACGTCCGCTGGGTGCCGTGTTCAAGGTGCTCACGGACCGAGTCCTTGTCGGCGTCCGTCAGCCGGCCATTGCATGCGGTGCACCGCGTCCAGGGCGCGAGCACGGGCGCGAATCGGCCCAGTACGTCCTGGAGTTGCTCATCGGGCCGGTCGCTGTAGATGAACGCGCCCGCCCAGATCTCCCGTCGTCGCAGCAGCCCCCGGTCCCGGGAGAGCAGTACGCGTCGCTCCTGTGCCGAGAGCGTCGCCAGCGCGGCGTCGCCGGGGTCCTCATTCGTGTACGCCGCGTCGACGCCGAGCAGCCGCAGCCTGCGCGCCAGGGTGCCGAGGTGTACGTCGAGCAGAAACCGCAGCGGCGCACCCGGGATCCGCTGGGGCCGCTCGACGGCGTGCACCTCGACGCTCTCGCCCGCCCGCGGAACGTGGGATACGGGAACCTCGGCACCGTTCACCACGAGCCGTCCGACCTCGGTGAGCGGGACGCCCAGCGACTCGACGACATGACCGAGCGTCGAGGAACCGTCGGTCACCACGGCCGTACCGGCGACGGTGTGCGCCGACGAAAGGAAAAGGTGCAGCTCAGGGGCGAAGACGAAGGGGATCTCAGGACCGTTCACGCCGCACAGCATGTCATCGGCCGGGCCACGCCAGCCAGCGCGTTATCGGTGGTCGGAGCCGCCGTCGCCGAGGCTGGTGGCGGCCGGCGAGCTGCCCACGGCGGTCGGCGCCGACGGCGAGCGACGCCGCGTGGCGCACCCGCGGTCCCGTGCGCCACGCGAGGGACGTAAATCCCTTGCCGTGATCGTCCAGCGGCCGTGAGGATGACGCCATGCCTGCCTTTTCCGCCCCCGACGGGACCGAGCTCGCCTTTCATGTCGTAGGCGCGGGCAAGCCGCTGCTCTGCCTCCCCGGCGGACCCATGCGTGCCTCCTCCTACCTCGGTGACCTCGGTGGACTGTCGCGGCGACGGCAGCTGATCCTGCTCGATCTGCGGGGCACGGGCGACTCCGGCGTCCCCGCGGACCCGGCCGGCTACCGCTGTGACCGGCAGGTCGCCGATGTCGAGGCCCTGCGCCGGCACCTCGGCCTGGACCGCGTCGATGTCCTCGCCCATTCGGCGGCCGGCGATCTCGCTCTCCTCCACGCGGCCCGATACCCCGAGCGCATACGGACCTTGACCCTGGTCACTGCCCGGGCCCGCGCCCTCGGCATCGACTACACCCATGAGCACCGCATGGAGGCGGCCGCCCTGCGTACGGCCGAGCCGTGGTTCGACCCCGCCCACAAGGCCTACACGGCCATCTGGGCCGGCACCGCGACCGATGCCGAGTGGGAAGCCGCCGCCCCCTTCTTCTACGGCCGCTGGGACGCGACCGCGCAGGCGCACGCCGCCTCCGAAGTGGAGCAGACCAACGACGAGGCGGCCGAGATCTATGCGGCATCCGGCGCGTTCGACCCTGCCGCGACCCGCTCCGCGCTCGCCGCCCTGAACGCGCCGGTGCTGGTTCTGGCCGGCGAACTGGACAGCGGTCCGCGTCCCCGTGTCGCCGCTGCCACGGCGCGGCTGCTCCCCGGGGCCGAACTGTCCGTCCAGGCAGGCGGCGGCCACTACCCGTGGCTCGACGATCCCGTTCACTTCACCCGGACCGTCGGCTCGTTCCTCGACCGTTCCGTTCAGCCCACGGCTACCGCCGCTCCGTCCGAGCGAGTCGATGATGCTGCGGATGGTCTCGCCGAAGCGTGATCGCATAGGGGTGTGTCTCCTTCGCGCGGTGCACTTTTGGGTGAATGCCTCGCGGTGCGAGTGGCGGGACGGCGCGCTGCCGAGCCCAAGGGGTGAGACATGGCGCGGGGAGCCGCGGTGCAACCGGCGTGCCGTATGGGGCTACGGAGCGGCGGTACGGAAAGGTCGCAGCACGGCCACCACAGGGGACCAACGCCTGTGCAGGGGGCAGCAGTTGAAATGCCACCCCGATACCTCGCTCCTCCAGCGGCCCCGACCCCACCCACCTCGGCCGGCCCCCGCAGGCGCCCCGCCCCCGTCCCACGGCAGTCCGGCCCGGGCTCCGCTCCGTGCCATAGTGCCCGCATGAAGACGATCGGGCTGCTTGGAGGCATGAGCTGGGAGTCGACGGCGGAGTACTACCGGCTGCTCAACGAATTGACGCGTGAGCGTCTGGGCGGCCTGCACTCCTCGCGCTGCGTGCTCTACTCCATGGACTTCGCGGAGATCGAACGGCTCCAGGCCGACGGGCACTGGGAGCAGGCCGCCGAGGCGCTCGCCGAAGCCGCCAGAGCACTGGAGGCAGCCGGCGCCGACATACTGCTGATCTGCACCAACACCATGCACAAGGTCGCCGGCCCGGTGGCCGCTGCCGTCACCGTCCCGCTGCTGCATCTGGCCGACACCACGGCGGATGCCGTCCGTGACGGCGGTCTGCGCCGCATCGGGCTGCTGGGCACCGCCTTCACGATGGAGCAGGACTTCTATCGCGGCCGGCTGGAGAGCCATGGGCTGGAGGTGCTGGTCCCGGACGACGCCGGACGAAGCATCGTCCATCGCACGATCTACGAGGAGCTGTGCCAGGGCATCGTCCGTGAGGAGTCCCGGCAGTCATTCATGACCGTCATCAGGGACCTCGTCGCCGCCGGGGCCGAGGGCATCGTGCTGGGCTGCACCGAGATCGAGCTGCTCATCAAGGCGGAGCACAGCTCGGTACCGGTATTTCCCACCACCCGGCTGCATGCCGAAGCCGCCGTCACCCGCGCGCTCGCCGGCACCCCGTGATACGACGGTCCGGTAAGCCCGATAGATCCGGCATTCCGCAACCTGGCCGAGTTGAGGACCGCGCGACCGCCAACTACTCCCCACTTGTGGATTCTTGGGCCGGGAGCAGGTTTGAAGGCGCGCCAGGTACGCTGACGTGGTGTCGAATACCGAGTTAGAACGACTGGCCAGGATCCGGATGCAGATCACCGGTGAGACGCTGGAACGCGCCATGGCCGTACTCGAAGGACACGCCTCATCGTCCGCCCCCAGCCCCGACCCCGAGCCCGACACCAGGGCCGGCGCCACCGGAGACCGCGAAGCCAACGAGGCCGGCCCGCGCACCGATGCCAGCGACGGCAGCGACGGCAGCGACGGCAGCGACGCCATGGAGAACGTGCCACGGCGGGACGAGAAGCGAAAGCCCCAGCGGCGAGGTCATCTCCGCGGCCTCTGAGCGCGACCCAGCGCGACGACAGGCCACTGAGCGGCGCCACACGAAAAGCCACCACCCCGCCACCGAGGGTCATGGGCGTCGCCGAAAGTCACCTCAGTCCGCGTGAAGCACGGGCCGGGCACACCGCGCTACACCGCACTCCGAACAGGCTGCTGTCGACCATCCACGCAGCGTGAACGGTCGACGGATGGCGTCCAGCCGCCGGAGGAGGCCCAGGGGTCAGCGGCTCACGGAGTGAGTGGCCGCGCCAGCATGGGCGTCTTGAGTATTTGGTGTCCGCCGCTGGCCAGCATGCGCACCTCGCCGCGGTCACTGATCTCTGCGCGTACGATCCCCGATTCATCCTCGTAGACCGGATACCCGCCGGCTCCCGCCCGGTCGGTACGTCGGACGATCACCACGTCGTCCTCCACAGCGGGCGCTTGAAATACCAGCTCATAGCTTTCCGGGTAATCCATCGTGGCCTCCCGAATACGTTCGGCAGGTGCTCTGGGCGGCGCTCCCCACGCCGCTGTACGCGCGCCGCTGCACCTCGGCCATTCCATCGTCACTCACTCCCGCCCACCGCGCCTCAGGAGGAGAGCCGCACCTTCGGCGGTGGCCCGGAAGTGTGCCCCGCCCCCGCGCGCTGTCACGGGAGCGGGGCGGGTCCGAGAAGCGCCAGCAGCTCGGATAGTTACGGGAGCCACGGTACGGGGCACCACTGACAACGGCGGACCGGCAGACGGGCAGACCACCCGTCGGCACCGTGTCGAGTGAACGGAGTGGTCGTGGCCGGGAAACCTCGGTCTTCGCTTGCGACGGTGGTCCTGGACTGCCCGGATGCGCATGCGCTCGCGGACTTCTACCGGCGGCTGCTCGGCTGGGAGGTCACCGCTGACGAGCCGGACTGGGTACTCGTCCGGCACCCGGACGGAGGTACCGGGCTCTCGTTCCAGTCCGAGCCCGGATATCAGCCCCCGGTGTGGCCGGAACAGCCCGGGGAACAGCAGAAGGTGCTGCATCTCGACCTCCGGGTCGATGACCTTGACGAGGCCGAGGCGTATGCGGTCGCAGCGGGGGCGACACGCGCCGAGTGCCAGCCCCAGGACGACGTCCGGATCTTGCTGGACCCGGCGGGACACCCGCTGTGCCTCTTTCTCCATTGAGGGTCGGGGTGTTGCGGGGGTAGAGCCTCGACAGGCGGGACGTTGCGGTACGGGAACTGCCGCCACTAGGGCCCGCTCCGCGCCCCGGCCCCGGCCCCGGCCCCGGCCCCTGATGATCGCGGAGCGTGTGGGAATGGACACATGCAGGCAGCGAAAGTGGATCAAGGGGCCGACGGTCCCTGCTGGTCAGGAAGTTGAGGGAGCGTAAGAACAACGGCGGGGACGGTGAATGCGGACGGAGGGCGGGTGCGCACGGGACCGCGTTGTCAGTGTCTGCCCCTAGCATGGCTCATATGTCCCCAACTCCTTCTGCCCACACTGACGTCCCCGTTCCCGCCGCCGAGGCGAACGAATCGATTCGTCGATTCGTCCGCGCCCGGCGCGGATTGGCGTGGTCGGCGCAGGACATGGCGGAGTATGCGGTGCTGCTGGAGATCTGGACGTTGGCCGTGCGCGCGGAGATTTCACAGGTCGTCGAGGCTGCGTAGCCCTCACGGCTTACGCGGCGCCCCCGTCCGGAGGCAGCCCCTGACGCCTGGCCGACATCCGCGACAAGGTCAATGACGAGATCAGCGGCGGGATCGCTGGTGCTGAGACCGGAAGGTTCGCCCAAGTTGGTGGCCACGGTGGTCCGATGGGTAGTGGCTTCCCTTCCGGAGGGGCGGCGGAAGCGTTGCTGACTCAGGCGGCGGGCGCGCCGCGGCAGTGGGCTCCGCGTCGCGCATCGCCCAGCCCGTCCGTCCCAGGTGCCGAGCCGCCAGGGCCAAGGGCCGTTCTGTTCACCGGGAGCGTACGACGGCCTCCACTACCTCGTGGACGGTCTTCGCAGGGTGGCCGACGGCGGCTTCCCATGTGGGGTCGGTGACGTTGAACTCGCCATTGCGCGAGGCGGCGAACATCGTCAAGGAGAACTCCGCGGCTTGCCGCGGCATCCCGCCGGCGACTGCTGCGGAAGTCCACTCGTCGTCGTCCATGACGACTCGGGTGATGGTCCGGCCGGTGATGCGGCTGAGGATTTCGGCGACGTCGGCGAAGTCCAGTGCGTGAGGGGCTGTCAGCGGCGGCGTGATCCCTTCGAGTGCTCCCTCTTCGGTCAGCGCGAGAGCAGCGGCTTCCGCCAGGTCCTCGTGGGCCGTCCAGGACACCGGGCCGTCCTGCGGCACGGCGAGCGTGCCGGTCCTGAGCGCTGCGCCGATGTAGGAGCCCAAGGTGGAGGCATAGAACCCGTTGCGAAGGGCGGTGTAGGGGACTCCTTGCCGCATGAGGTGCTCCTCAGTGGCCGCGTGGACCTTCTGCGGCGGGAAGAGCGACGTGGGAGAGGCAGCCTGGTGGCTGGTGTACAGGATGCGTTGGGCACCCGCTTCCCGCGCCGCGTCGATGGCGGCGCTGTTGGCGGTGAACGCGCCGCCGCCTCGTATGGCCGCGGAGATGACCAGGACGCGCTCGGCGCCTTCGAACGCGTGCTTCAGAGTGCCAGGTTCGGTGAAGTCTCCCGCCCGGACTCGGACGCCGCGCTCGGCGAGGTCGGCGCCCTTGCCCACGTCGCGCACGCTGACGCCGATCCTTTCGGCCGGCACCCGCTCCAGCAGGCGGTTGACGATCAGCTCCCCGAGACGTCCGGTGGCTCCCGTGACGATCAGCATCGGTGGCTCCCCTCTGACGTTGTTTCCAACGGAACGAAAACTACGTTAACACTGATACTACCGTTGGAAGCAGAACATGCGCTCATCCGCACGTCGGCCTGATACGCCCACAGCTCCGAGCCGGTCACACGGCGGAGGATTGGCGATATCAGCGATAACATCGCCTGTCACGCATCGGCGATACCATCGTCTCCATGGCATCGAACACGCAGCGGCGAGACATCACCCGGGACCGCATCGTGAAGGCCGCGGCCGGCCTGCTGCGCGAGCAAGGGCCGGCCGCGGTGACCACGCGCCGCGTGGCCCACGAGGCCGGTCTGCAGCCTCCTGCTCTTTACCGCTTCTTCCAGGACAAGGACGACCTACTGGATGCCGCCGCGGACCATGTCTTCGCCGAACATGTGGCGAGCAAGCAGACCGCCGCGCCCTCGGACGACCCCGTGGAAGACCTCCGCGCCGGATGGCACACACAGATCAGCTTCGGTCTGGCCAACCCGTACGTCTACGGCCTGTTGCTCGACCCGGCCCGCGCACGCGAGGCCCCCGCACAAGCCACGGGGGTGCAGGTCCTGGCCGAGCGGGTGCACAGAATCGCCGCCGCCGGGCGGCTGCGGGTGAGCGAGGAACGCGCCGTCAACCTCATCCGCGCGGCGGGGGTCGGAACCGTCCACACCCTCCTGACCCTGCCACCAGAGCATGACGACCCGCACCTGGCCGACGCCGCGTTCGACGCGATCGCGCGCGCCATCCTCACAGATGAGCCCACTGTCTCCGGCCAGGATCAGGCAGCCGTCATTGCCGCCTTCCGCACCCTCGTTCCCGAACTGCCCAGTCTCAGCAAAGCCGAGGCCGCGCTTCTCGACCAGTGGCTGCAACGCTGATCCAAGATGCCGCGGCCGTGCACTTTCCGCAGGTAGGCGGCTCCTGTCCCACCGCGATGACCACCATCCCGGCGAACCTTGCCGGTCACCGCACCAGGGGCGCCGGTGACGGGACCCGTAACCGGATCGGTGACTGGCGCCGTCACCTCAGCGACCTCCCTTCGAGCGCATGGCACATGTGGCAACCGCGTTAGCCGAGCGTTAGTGGATCGGCAGCCACCGGCGCCAAGCTGATGCGTGTTCCGCTCACCGAAGCGGAGCGAACGCCGACGACCATCGGCGCAGCCAACGCCGAAGCCAACACAGCGACGACGCCACGATCCACGGGGATGCGGAGCCGCAGCGTGCGCACAAGGGGGATTCTCATGTCCTGGAACAAGGACCCCGAGACCGACGTCGACCTCACCGGCACCGCCACGCCTACCGGAGCCGGACTCGGTACCGGCAACGGCTCTGGCACCTCCTCAGCCCCCGCCTTCCGCCGTGGACGCACGATCGTTGCCGCTTCGCTGATCGCCGTTGCCGCGTTCTCGTTGACCGCCTGCGGTACCGACCAGAACGCCCCCAAGCCAAGCAGCAAGGTCTCGACAAGCCCCGACGCCTTGGGCCCGTCCAGGGAGGCGGCGTCCCTCGGCGATGCCGCAGCCAAGGACGACGCGGCAATGGGCCGGAAGACGCGGGAGGCCGGGAAGAGTGACGGGGAGAGCGGCGGGGGCAGTACCAAGGCAAGCGCCGGCAAGGGCGATGACGGCAGCTCCGCGTCCGGTGCCGGTAAGGAGACCGGTTCCGACACGGGCTCTGACGCGGGTTCCAGTGCTGCGACCGGTTCCGGATCGGCACCCCGGGGCAAGGGCACGAACGGCACCTGGACCGGCGTCCTCGCGTACCTGGCGCCCGGCAAGCTGACCGTGACACCGGAGTCCGGGACCGAGCAGGCGTTCTTCGTCGGCTCGGGGACCACGACCCTTGGCGCGGCCACGATCTGCGCGTCGAACGGCAACGTCACCATGGACAGCAGCGGTTACGGCACCTCCCCCTGCACCGCGGCGCAGCTGGAGAAGGCGGCCAAGATGCAATCCGTCGAGGTCCGGGTCACCGTCGAAGGCGGCGTCGCGACTCGGATCGCCGAGCACTACCACCCCTGAGCGCCGGGCGTGTAAGACGTTCCGTATCCGGCCGACCCCCGGCCCCCGGCCCCCGGCCCCCGGATACCTGAACCCCCGGACACCTGCCCCCCGAACCATGACGTCCGATATCCGCCAGCCGGGGAGCGGCCGCACCCGCAGACTCGAAGCGTGAGAACAACGCACGCACACGACCGAGGCCCCTGCAGCCCCACAAGTGCACTGACGCCGGTCTGCCGATGACCTCTCCCCTCCTCTCTCCGGCGGAGGCGGCCGCATACGGCCCACTCCCCTCCCCCG
This sequence comes from Streptomyces sp. NBC_01454, assembly GCF_036227565.1. Classification (NCBI taxonomy): domain Bacteria; kingdom Bacillati; phylum Actinomycetota; class Actinomycetes; order Kitasatosporales; family Streptomycetaceae; genus Streptomyces; species Streptomyces sp. NBC_01454. Next base: position 8,011,165 of record NZ_CP109460.1, on the reverse strand, counting down.
CCCCGCACACCGACGCCGAACTCGCCGCCCTGCTGGACCTCACGACCTCCTCCCGTGCCCGCATCTCCACCGTGGTGGTCGGGCACAGCCGGGACACTGCGTCGCGTACGGCCGCCGCGGCCTTCGTCGACGGGTGGCGGGCGCGAGGCCGGCTGCCGGTCCTGGCCGTGGTCGACTGGCCGGAGTCCGCCGCCTCCTGGCTCCGGGCGGCGAGCCGCTTCACCACCGGGGCCCCCGACGCCTGGGTGGTGGCGGCCGGCCCGCTCGGCTGGGCACAGATGAGCCGCCGGTTGCGCCACAGCACCGACTGGGACCCGGCGCGTACCTACGGCTTCGCGGCGCTCGGCGACTCCCGCCTGCCCGCCCTGGCGGGCCCCGGAACGCTCCAGGGCCTGCGCGGCGCCGACGCGGAAGGCGGCATCTGGACGATCGACCGCGGCTGGGTCGTCCATCGGCCACCGGACCCTCGGGCGACGACGCAACGTCGTGGCACGCTGTAAGCAGTCAGCGATGAGGCAGAAACACATGAGCACCCCACTTCCCGGCTTCGAAAGCGTCGAGGACACCGAGGGCGGCAGAGGCCGCGGAACCCCCGAGCCAACCCGTGGCCCCCAGGGACCCCGTCAACCTGCCGCCGACCCGAGCGGCGCCGCCGGCGCACTCCGCCGGGAAGTCGCGCCCGGCGCCGTCCACGTCCCCGGCTGGCTGCCCCTGGCCCAGCAGCGCGAGCTCGTCGCCGCCTGCCGCGACTGGGCACGCGGGCCGGCTCCGATCCGTCACACCAAGCTCCCGCGCGGCGGCGTGATGTCCGTCCAGACCGTGTGCATCGGCTGGCACTGGCAGCCGTACGCGTACACCCGCACCGCCGACGATGTGAACGGCGCGCGGGTGGCCGCGTTCCCCGACTGGATGGTCGAGTTGGGCCGTCGCGCCCTGGCCGAGGCCTACCAGGACGCCACCGCCGGCGACGGCTACACCCCGGACACCGCGCTGATCAACTTCTATGACGGCCAGGCGAAACTCGGCATGCACCAGGACAAGGAAGAACGCTCCCCCGCCCCGGTCGTCTCGCTCAGCATCGGCGACACCTGCGTCTTCCGGTTCGGCAACACCGAAACACGTACCAAGCCGTACACCGACACGGAACTGGCCTCCGGCGATCTCTTCGTCTTCGGCGGCCCGTCCCGCTTCGCCTACCACGGGGTGACCAAGGTCCGGCCGGGCACCGGCGACCCGGCGTGCGGCCTGACCAGCGGGCGCCTCAACATCACGATGCGCGTGACCGGACTCGACGGATAGCAGCGTCAGCCCTCGTCAGCCCCGTCCGCCCGCGCACGGCAGACCGGAGCCTCCGGACGCCGCCCGGCTCACGCGGCACACTGGACTCATGTGCCGAAGCATCAAGACGCTCCGTCCGCCCGCCACCCCCGAGGTCACCGACGAGGACATCCGGGCCGCGGCCTTGCAGTACGTCCGCAAGGTCTCCGGCTTCCGCGCCCCCGCCGCCCACAACCGCGAGGTGTTCGACGAGGCCGTGGACGCCGTGACGGCCGCGACCCGCGAGCTCCTCGACGGCCTCCAGATCCGCGGCTCCGCCACCGCCCGCCGCGGTCCGCATGCGGACACCCTTTAGAGCGGACACCCTTTACAGCCGGGCCGGCATCGTCACCATTCGAGCAGCGCCTGAACCGGCAGGTGATCGCTCGGATACTGACCGTGCGCGGAATACGTATTGATCGTGGCGCGCCGGCAGCGCACGCCCGGCGACGTGAGGATCCAGTCGACCCGGTCCCCGTCCGGGACCAGCGGTCGGTAGCCGTGAAAGGTGGCGTACTGCGGACTGCGCTCCTCGGCCGCGTCCCAGCTGTCGACGAGTGATCCGCCACCGAGCATCGCGTCGTACACGGAATTCTTGTGCGCGGCGACATTGAAATCGCCCGTGACGATCCGGGGCAGCGTGGGGGCCAGGCCACCGAGTCGTTCGGTGATCAGACCGGCGGACCGCTCTCGCGCGTACTGATGCGCATGATCGAGATGCGTATTGAGCGCATAGCACTCGCTCTCCGTCCGCAGATCCCGGAATCGCACCCAGGTCGCCATCCGAATGACGGTATTTCCCCAGGTCGCCGACCCGATCAAAGAGGGCGTGTCGGACAGCCAGAAATGGTCGTACTCCACCGGCTCAAGCCGTCGCACGTCATAGAAGACGGCCGCGAATTCTTCCTTGCTCCCGCCACCCCGTCCCGTCCCCACCCAGGCATATCGGGGCCCGAGGTCCTCCGCGACATCCCGCAGCTGCCCGTACAGCCCCTCCTGCGTCCCGAGCAGGTGCGGCGCCTCCCGTCGCAGCAGAGCCCGCATCACGGGGCGGCGCTCCGCCCAGGAGTGCGGCCGGGCGTCCGAGGCGTACCGCAGGTTGAAGCTCATGACCCGCAGCACCCGCCCGCCGCCGGCCGCGTGTGCAGACGACGGCTCGTACACAGCTGCCGCCGTCACCCCGCCCACCGCACCGGCAGCCACCGCCCGAACAGCACTGCGCCGGCTGACGTGCGACGCCCCACCCCCGAAGCCGGGACCTGAACCTGAACCGGAACCTGATCCAGAGCTGGCTCCGGCTCCGGCTTGGGCTTGGGCTTGGGCTTGGGCTTGGGATGAATCAGACGAAGCGTGGAACGCGGGAGGAAGAGCAGTCATCTACGACTCCAGTCATCCATTGCGCGGGCGGACACCGTACGAACACACCCCGGCACCACTGACACCATTGCAACGACGACCACGCCGGCCAAGTCTCGATCCGCGCCACATTCCACGATCGACGACGGAGCCGACGGACCAACCGCCCCCGCTCTCTGCTCTCTGCTCTCTGCTGCCGTCCGCTACCGGTCGCCCGCCGGCCCCCGCCAGTCCGCATGCCGAATACGGGAGATCTCGCGCACTCCGCCGACCGTGGCCCACTCGTCCTTCCCCAGCCGCGACAGAGGCTTCAGCCGGGAGATCTCGGGGTGCCCGTCGACCAGCATGTCCTGAGACACCGCCGCATGCACCACGCGTCCGAACACCACGGTGCCGTCGCCGATCCGCAGCGTGCTGTGCACCTCACACTCCAGCGCCACCGGCGAGGCAGCCACCCGCGGCGGCTTGACCCGCAGACTCGGCTCGGCAGCGATCCCGGCCGCCTCGAACTCGCTCACCCCATGCGGAAAGTCGGTCCCCGTGTCATTGATCTGCTCGAAGAGCCCCTCCGGCGCCAGGTTCACCACGAACTGTCCGGTCGCCTCGACGTTGCGCAGGGTGTCCTTGCGTCCGACGGAGCTGAACTGCACCACGGGCGGCGCGACACTGGCGATCGTGAAGAAGGAGTGCGGGGCCAGGTTCGCCGAAGCACCATCAGGGCTGATCGTTGAGACCCAGGCGATGGGCCGCGGCACGACGACCGCGGTCAGCAGCTTGTAGAACTCGTTGCGGGACAGGGCAGCGGGATCAAAGTCGGTACGCATGGTGATCAGTATCCAGGTGTGTGTCCGCGGACCGTACAGGGGATCCACGGCACCACCAGACCCCTGAGTTCGGCGGAGAGTGCCCGGTATCGGAGCCACCGAGCACCAGGAGCCGACACCATGCCCACAGCACCCCTCACAGTCTGGGAGGACTTCGAGGTCCCCGCCCATGCCCGCGGCGGACAGGTCACCCTCAACCTCCACGACCACCTGACGGCCTACTCCCCCAAGCGCCCAGGTGCCCACCTGCGCATCTCCTCCGACCGCCTCGGTCTCGAAGCCGGCGTGAACCGCCAACTCGAAGACGCCCAAGACACCCGGGTCCGACTGCGATGGAGCCCCTTCACCAAATGTGGGGACAGAGAATGTGGGGACAGAGTCTGCTGGCGGACCCGCCGCCCTACCGCGTCAACCCGTCCTGCGTGGCCCCCGCCATCGTCCCCTGGCGCGTCACCAGCGTGCCCAGGAGGGCACTGGCCAGAGTGCGTCGCGCACTGGATCGCCGCAATCTGGACGCCTGACCTATCGACGCACGACGAAAGGTGACCCATGAAGTTCGCAGTCATCGGCGGTACCGGTCTGATCGGGTCGCAGGTCGTGAAGAAGCTGAACGCCGCCGGGCACGAGGCCGTGCCGCACTCGCCGACCACAGGTGTCGATGTGCTCACCGGCCAAGGTGTGGAGGAGGCGGTGGCCGGAGCCGAGGGCGTCGTCCATCTGACGAATTCGCCGACCTTCGACGATTCCTCTCCCGCCTTCTTCCAGACCTCGATGGACAACCTCCTGGCCGCCAGCCACAAGGGCGGGGTGGGGCACTTCGTCATCCTCTCGATCGTCGGCGCGGACCGGGTGCCCGACCTCGCCTATTACCGCGCCAAGGTCTTGCAGGAAAACATCCTCAAGGCCGGGCCGATCCCCCATTCGATCGTCCGCGCCACCCAGTTCATGGAGTTCATCGAAGCCTTCATGTCCTGGTCCACCGAGGGCAACGCCGTCCGCCTGCCCAGCACCCCACTCCAGCCGATCGCCGCCCAGGACGTCTCCGACACCGTCGCCGACGTCGCTGCCGATACGCCGCTGAACGCAACCTTCAACGTGGGCGGACCCGAGATCCATCCCCTCGACGAACTCGGCCGGATCACCCTGAACGCCCGACCTGACGGCCGCACGGTCGTGACCGACGACACCGCCGGCATGTTCGCCGCCGTCGACGGCGATGTGCTCACCACCAAGGGCGACGCACGCATCGCCCCCACTCACTACACCGACTGGCTCACCTGACCCGGCCGACCCGCCACTGGAGACCTCGCCATGCCGAACAACGAACAGGCAGCAGGCAGAGACGGGAGCCAGCCGCGCTCGGAAGCATGGAAGACGGCGCTCACCGTGCTGCAGTCGGCGAAACCGCCGTTCGTTCCGGAGGGGGCAGAGGCGATGACGGTTCTCATCGAATTCCCTCCCGGCGATCCCGGAACCCCTCCGCACCGGCACTCGGGACCTGCCTTCATGCTGGAGGGGGAAATGCTCTTCGAGCTGGAAGGTGAACCGGAGCGGGTGATCAAGACCGGGGAGACTTTCTGGGAACCGGGCGGCGATGTCATCCACTACCAGGACGGAAACAACCGGACGGACTCCAGAAGCCGCTTTCTCATCACCATGATCTGCGCACCGGGTCAGCCCATGCTCACTCTGGTGGACGACGAAGAGCTGGCCCAGCGTCGGCATCTACGAGCTCCCCGCCCAGGCACCTGACCCACCACCGACAGCCGGGACTGACCGCGATGAGCCCTGCGGCGTCGCCCAGTGCCCCGGAACGGACATATGGGCTCCCGCGCCCGTGAGTGAAATGGCAACACATGGGCGTTCTTCCACGTGCGTGGCGCGGTCTGCGGCAAAGGGCCGTAGAACGCGTCTCGCTCCAGTACGTGACCCCCGGTGATGGACGAGCCGCGGCTTTGAAGCATTCACCCCTTGAATCACACGCGATCCCCGCCAGTGGCGGTCGGTCGGCATATCCGCTCGTCGGTGAGCCTGTCTCCGAGGAAGCCATGTCGTCACCGAGCCGAGCACCCAGCGGACGGATTGGGCGGTTCCTTGGAATGCGTCTGCGGAGGACGGGCAATTACAATGGACAGATATACCCATCAGGGGCTTGAACAAGGGCGGAGGCTTTGCCGACCGCCCCGCAGCCCGGGCCGAGCGCGGCGCTCTTCAGCGCCCCGCGCTCTCCATCACGCACTTCGCAGATTTCCCAGGGAGCATTCCCATGGCTGGTCAAACCGCCTCCGTCATCCTTGAGTCCGAGGCACAGGAACTCGCCGACGCAACCTCGCAGCATCCGTTCCTGTACGAGCTGGATCCGACCGCAGCGCGCAAGGTACTTGACGACCTCCAGGCCGCGCCGGTCGACAAGCTGCCGGTCGATGAGGAGTGGGTTTCGGTTCCGGCAGCGGTGGGCGATGTACGGGTACGCATCGTCAAGCCGCAGGGTGCCACCGGAACGCTGCCCGTCGTGTTGTACATGCACGGCGGTGGCTGGGTGCTGGGCAATGCCGGTACCCACGACCGCCTGGTGCGCGAGTTGGCGGTCGGCGCCCGTGCGGCAGTGGCCTTCGTGGAGTACACGCCGTCACCTGAGGCGCACTATCCGGTGGCCATCGAGCAGGGCTACGCCACCGCACAGTGGATCCTCCGGGAGGGGGCTTCCAAGGGGCTGGATGCAGAGCGCACGGCAGTGGCCGGGGAATCGGTCGGCGGAAACATGACCGCCGCACTCGCCCTCATGGCCAAGGAACGCGGTGACGTCACATTCGTACAGCAGTCGATGTACTACCCGGTCACGGATGCGGCCATGAACACCGGTTCCTACGACCAATTCGCCACCGGCTACTACCTGAGCCGCAAGCTGATGGAATGGTTCTGGGACGCCTACACGACCGACCCGAACCAACGCGCGGAGATCACCGCGTCTCCCAACCACGCCACCATCGAACAGCTCTCCGGCCTGCCGCCCGCCCTGCTGATCGTCGACGAAGCCGACGTGCTGCGCGATGAGGGCGAGGCGTACGCCGCCAAACTCCGAGCAGCCGGCGTCCCGGTGACCACGGTGCGCTACGACGGCACGGTCCACGACTTCATGATGCTCAACTCGCTAAGTGACTCAAAAGCCGCTCGCGGAGCCATCCACCAGGCAACAGCATTCCTGCGCAACGCCCTTGGAACGACCCAGTCCTGAAAGAGCGTTTTAGACGTCGTTTCTTATGGCGAGGTTTAGGTGCCTACCCTGGGGCCGCCCGTTCGGGACGGATGATGACCTCGCTTCCCAGCGGTCTGTATCCAGCCGCGAGGAAAGCCCGAAGGGATCGGGCGTTACCTGGGGCAACAGCGGCGAACACCGGCTCGCCAGCGGGGAGCAAGGTGAGCGCGTCATGCAACAGGGAACGACCGAGCCCAGCACTGCTGCTACCAGGCCGGTCGAGTTCGACGCTTATCTCACGCCGTCCGGCCAGGCCGTTGGCCAGTGTGACAAGGCCGCGCTCATCTCCGAAGACGCGGACATCGTTGCGCAAAGCCTGGGCATGACGAACACGCGGGTGGTCATCGACATCAAGACGTTCAGGCAGGCACGGAGGAGCCGACGCGCCACGCGCAACGAGCACGGCGTCGACACCATCGATCCAGCCCTTGCAGCCTGCCAGGTACCGGAGAAAGTCAGGAGCCAACGAGGCCCCGTAGCCGTCGGGTCCCTGGGCCTGGACCTCGGAGGCGGGCAGGGCAGTGGCGATGACGGCGTGTCCAGTGAAGGCGACCGAGCACTCCAACCGGCCCGGCAGAGGGGGGAGAACTGTCACCTGGCCCTCTGCGGGCGGGAAGTGTCCGTCGGCAGCGTTGAGGAATATCCCCAGCAAGGGGTGAGACTCCAGCATGACGATCCACCCTACGAGTTGCTGTCGCGCGGCTGCTCTCCGTTCTCTCCGCGTACTTCTCGCTCTGGCTTAGGAAACGGCGGACGGGCGGCTGACGTCCGTGTTCGTCAAAGGCAGAGTGGTCGGCGTACAACTCGAAGAGGCGGCGCTGGTCAGGCGCCCCCTCGACCTCGCTGCAGGCCGTACGCCAGGGTGCCCGGCTCATGCTCATGGGCCGCCGCAGCGGTCTCTCGGACCAGTTCGTCGCACGCTGCACCCGCACCGGTCGCGCAGCGCGAAACGGACACAAAGCACCATCTGGCTCATTCCTGCCTCCTTCTTGCCGCTCCCAGTCTCTCCACGCATCCCGATGCCCGCGCGCGGGCCTCGACCGGCCCATCACGCGTTTAGGGCAGCCGGAGAATGTGGGCTCCGATTGCGGGAGTGGGGGGCGCGGCCCAGCATGGGCTTGGCGGACAGGGACCTGCGCTGATGCTCGTGCAGGCATGGTGCGCTGTAGCGATCAGCTGCTTCGGCGCGCGAGGCGAGTCCTCCGACGCGTCACTGCACGTCACTGAAAAGCGCCCGTCAGGAGCGGAATGGGAGCCATGTCTGAGGCATCCGGGAACGGCGACTCCGAAGTCCGGAAGGACGCCGGATTGCCCCGGCGCCACGTGCTGCGCACGGCCGGTGCGGGTGCACTGGGGCTGGGTCTGGGAGGCGTCGCGCTGACCGCTGCCACAATGCCACGCGGTGGGGCCCGCAGCCCCCGACCACATCTGAACCCTCGCCGGAGGGCCTCGGCTCCGTCGGGCAGGCACCGCACCTGCCGGCTGGGTTCGCCAAGACGTTCACCAGTCGTTTCGTACACGCAAATGGACTGCGCCAGCACGCGGTCGTCGGAGGCGAGGGGCCGCCGCTGCTCCTGATACATGGCTGGCCCGAGACCTGGTACGCCTGGCGCCTGGTCATGCCGGCACTGGCGGAACACTTCACGGTCATCGCCGTCGACCAACGCGGCATCGGGCTGACCGACAAACCCAAGAGCGGGTACGACACCCGTACCCTGGCGCGCGACATGGTCGCTCTGATGGACACGCTCGGCTACCAGCGGTTCGCTGTGGTTGGTCATGACACCGGAATGCCCATCGCCTACGCGCTGGCCGCGGATCACCCGGAGCGCGTCGACCGCGTGGCCGTGGCCGAGGCGTTCCTCCCAGCCGTGACCCCGTCGCCGCCCATGATCGGCTCCGCCCAGGTCAACGACCGGCTGTGGCACATCCCCTTCAACCGGCTCACCGAAGTGAACGAACAGCTCGTCCGGGGACGCGAAGGCATCTACTTCGGCTGGCAGTTCGCCACCAAGGCCGTACGCAAACTCCCCGATTACGTCGTCGACTACTACGCTCGGATCCTCGCCTCGCAGCACGACGCTCTGCGGGGCAGCTTCGGGTGGTACCGGGCGCTCGACACCACCAGTGCGCAGGACCAGCAACGCAAAACACACCCACTGACCCTGCCTGTCCTCGCGATCGGCGGTGCGGGGAGCCTCGGTGAGAATGTCGCCGGCACGATGAAACTCGTCGCACACGACGTACGAAGCAAAGTCATTCCCGGCACCGGCCACTGGGTGGCCGAGGAGGCCCCCCAGGAAGTGCTCGCGGCGCTGACCACGTTCCTGGCCCCGTACCGCGACCGAGGCCGGAACACACACCCCCAGCCGGCCGCGACGCTCGGCAAGTAGCTTCCCCCGCGCACTGTTCAAACGGTTGCGCCAGGGCATGCTGGTCTGCTCGTCGGCGAGCACCTCGACCCGGTCGTTCGCCAAGGGCGTCCATGGCCTGCTCCGCCACATCCGCCGCACTGATCTTCGGGACGTCCGTGAACGAGCACTTCCATTCCGACAGAAGCGCCGACCTGCACCTCACGGCCGGGAAGATCCGCCGCTTGGGTGTCTCTGACCTGGCGCTACCGAACCAGTTGGTGGAGATCGGCGCGCTCGTGCGTCTCGACGTGAAGCCAAAGGCCGGAGTCGGCCTGACTCCCTCATTCATCTGTCGGGCTGCCGTACCGCGCGTGCCGCTTGTGTCCGCAGCAGCGGCCAAAAGCGTGGGTCCAATCCGTCTCAATAGCCCACGCGGTCGAACTTCGGCGGTCGACCCGCCGCGTGAATCAAGCTTCTTGCGGTGGGGGAGCATCCCGCTGTCCAGGACCTCCTCTTCCTCGAAGCCCGTACCGCGGACACATTCAGCGACGATCCCGTCATGGACGAGCAGATGCGGGCCATCCATGAGCCGGTCAGTACGGCCGAACCGCCACCGACTACCGGTCCCACTAGGAGCTTGCGGAAGCTCGCGCCGTTCCCGCCCGACGCGGAGGACACGCACTTCGCCGAGCGCCCGCCGCTGTGAAACCTACCCGGACCAGTCAGTCCACCAGTCCGTCAAAGGGCTGGCCTGGGACCACCTACTCACGAATCAGGAAGTCGCCATGTCCTACCCAGAGCCCCGCTACCTCGGCGAAAGGGGCCAGGTCAGCGCACTGTTCCGGCCTGCACCCCCACAGCCCGACACCGGCTCGGGCGGCACCACCATCAGCTACGTGGCCAAGCAGGAGAACACCAACAGCGAGTTCGGCCTGTACAAGATCGACATGGCGCCGAAGGCCATGGGCGCCGCGGAACACTTCCACCGTACGATCTCCGAGTCCTTCTATGTCCTGTCCGGCGAGGTCCGGCTCTACAACGGCGAACGCTGGGTCACTGGAGGCGAGGGAGACTTCCTCTACGTACCACCCGGCGGGCTCCACGCCTTCCAGAACGACAGCGACGACCCGGTGTCGTTTCTGCTGCTCTTCACACCGGGAGCTTCCAGGGAGGAGTACTTCGAGAAGTTGGCGGAGTACTCACAGCGCAGCCGCGAAGAGTTGAAAGCCTTCCGGATCAGGCACGACCAGTACAACACCACCGACATGCTCGACGACTAGGCTGCACTGAGTGCTGCGGTCGCTGCGTCTCACGCCCGGGCTGCCCGAAAGCGGCCCGGCCGGTGCGGCCCGTCAGTCCCCGTCATCAGGGTCTTCAGGTGCGTCCGGGTCCCGGAAGGGGCGCAGGCCCTGGCCGAGGCCGCCGGCCTTGATGGTGAACAGGTAGCGGCCCAGATATTTGATGTGCCGGTCCTTGAGCAGGGAGAGCCGTGCGACGTCCTCGTCCTTGATGTCGTGGCCGTCGGCGCGGAGCTGGGCGACGGCGGCGTCCAGGTAGCGCGTGGTCCCACAGCACCACGGCGTTGAGGACCAAGCCGAGGGCGGCGAGCTGGTCTCCCGGCCCTCGCGGTACGCCTGGCGGAACTGGCCCCGGCTCCCATGGCAGATCGCGCGCGCCAGGCGGTGGCGAGACTCCTCCACGGTCAGCTGCCGGTTCACCAGACGGCGGTAGATGTCGTCGACCGGGTCGACGAGGGCGAGCAGGTGCATGGTCTTGTCGATCCGTCCGTACTCGGCAAACGCGGCGCCGAGCGGGGTGGCCCTCGCGGCCGAACATGCGCAGCAGGTCCGTTGTCGGTCGCGACCATCTCAGACTTCACGCCGCCGTCGAGGTTCAGCTTCGTCGAGGAAGGCGCGTGCCCTGCGCTCGGTAAGAACAGGTACGAAATCTCGAACGGGCCGGTCGCCAAATGCGGCATGGGCTTGGGCGACGGCCGTCTCCACATCTTCTGGAGCACGTGTGGCGCTGTACACGTGCTTGAGGCGTTCCGTGACCGTCCGAATGGCTTCTTCCTCACGTACACCGGTCATCACATCACCTACCCCAAACGTTCTTCAGCCTCCGCCAAGAAACTCGGGCGAAAGCGCCTTGCCCTGGTGGTAACGATCGTTGCACCTCGGCCAGCGCGCCGCGTCCGGAACCGGCCACGCGCCATGGGCCCACAGAGCAAGGCTCACCAAGGTGATGAGCAGCTGGATGTCCGAGCCGGTGTCCAGGCGTACGGTCATCCACTGTGAGCCGGGTACCAGCCTCACCGCAGTCGACCTCTTGAGGTGGCTCTCGAACCGCCGGATGAACCGGGCCGTGAGATGCAGGTCAGCTTGCCACTCCGAGTGAAAGTGAACGATCTCACCGCGGGGTGAGCACAGTGCACGTCCCCTCCCACAGCTCGGCACCGCCTCTGTGAGGTCCGTCCATGCCGCCAACTGGGTCAGTGCGCACTGGGCCAACGACATTCCTGCATCATGACCCTCTCGCTTCCTGGCCACCGGGAGTTGAGGAAGCCGTTACGAACCGCTGATCGTCGAATGTCCGGTTCCGTATCCGAACGCTCCGAGGGCTCTATGCGCTACCGATGAGTGATGGGCGACGGAGTAGCCGGAACGGAAACCGAGGTCTGCGACGATGAGAGCGGAGGGCAGCTGCAGGCGCCCTCGCGATACGGTCCGATCTTTTGTGCGTATTTCTTCGGACGGTTCGTCCCCGGGGTCATGGTGACGCACTTTCCCGGGTGGACTCTCGATCGGGAACCAAAGGCGCGACAGCAAGACCGAAGCCAAATAGCCGACACGAGTGTCAATGGCCTTCTGTGGCGCCCCGCTGGCGGCCTTGAGACATCCCCGCAGGTGGACGGCATGATCGCCCCGCCTGCGGCCAGATAATCTCCCCGCCTTTGGGTCGGTGTGGATCAGCTGAAGGGCTTCACTCCCTTCCCGGTGGTGGCCTCGGTAAGCCGGAACGAATCACCCTGCGTGACCACGACATGAGCGTGGTGCAGAAGACGATCGACAGTCGCTGTGGCCAAGGTCTTGGGCATGATCTCGTCGAAGCCAGACGGATGAAGGTTGCTTGACACCGCGATCGAGCGTCGCTCATATGCGGCATCGACCAGTCGGTAGAAGCCCTCGGCGGCGTCCTCGGAGACGGGCAGGAGCCCGATGTCGTCCACGATGATCAAATCCGAACGGATGATCCGTGCCAGGGCCCTTGCTATCGAGTCGTCCGCGCGGTGACGGCGGACCAGCGAGCCGAGGTCCTCGATCGTGAACCATGAGACGGCCAGGCCGGCCTCGACCGCGGTCTGCCCAAGAGCCTCGGTGAAGTGGCTCTTGCCCGTGCCGCTTGGTCCACAAATACAAAACGACTCCCGGCGGCCGACCCATTCGAGGGTCTTGAGCGCGTCCTGGGTCGCCCTGGGGATCGAGGACTTGCCCTCGTCCCAGTCGCCGAAGGTCTTGCCGGTGGGGAAGCCGGCCCGCTTGCGGCGGGTGTGCAGGTTGGCGCGGTCTCGTCCGGCGGCCTCCTCGGCGAGAAGGACGCGGACGACCTCGGCCGGGTCCCACCTCTGGGCCTTCGCGGTGGGGATGATGTCGGTCAACGACCGGCGGATGTGCGGGAGTTTGAGCCGCCTGGTGAGCTCGATGGCCTCGGCGAGGGGGTCGCCGTTGGTGCCGGGAACGGTGCGAAGAGGGGTGGCCATCAGGCGAGATCGCTTTCGTCGTACTCGGGAAGATCAGAAGTGGCGGACAGGCCGAACGTGGACCAGGCGCCGGTGCCGGGCTGCAGGGAGTGGTCCTCGCTGCGGCGGTGCGGCTCGGTGGGGCCGTGGACGGCCTGGTAGTCGAGGATGGACAGCAGGTCCTTGTCGGCGAACCGTCCGGTGACCGCGGCAGTGCCGAGCGCGCGGTCGACTTCCGCCGCGGAGTGGAGTTTCGCCAGGGCGACGGCCTCGGCCATCTTCGCCTTGATCCGGCGGACGCCGGTCGCGGCTGCTTCGATCAGCCAGGACGCCGCCCCGGGGCCGAGGGCGAGGAACGCGGCCTCCTCCGCGCTCGTGGCCCGCGGGGTGCGGTCGGATTCCTTGTTTTCGCGGGGCGGGTAGTGGGCGTCGTCCAAGACAGGGCTGCCGGGCTCGCCCCGCTGGTGGCGGGCGACCTCACGGGCCGAGCCGGTCTCGTCGGCGGCGGTGACGATCAGCTCGTCGCCGTGGAAGCGGGCCCAGACCCGGGTGTCGATCAGTTCGTGCGGGACCGAGTAGCGGACCGCCTCGACCGAGATCGTCGCGTCCCAGCAGACCCGGCGGGTGGTGCCGAATGCCGCGGTGAACGGACTCTTCGGCAGCGGGTGCAGCCGGTGGGCTTCCTCCGCGAGCCGCTCGACGGACTTGCGTCGAGTCGCCTTGTGAATACGGGAGTTGACCTCCTCGCAGAACTGCCGGCAAGCCGCCTCCAGGTCACCGAAGCTCTTGTACTGCTCGCGCAGATTCACGTCCTTCGGCACGAGATCGGCCTTCGCGATCTTCACCGTGGACTCCGAGCCGCCCTTGGTCTCCGGATCCGCGGGCAGGCAAGTACGTATCGTCGTGCCGTAGTGCCTCGCGACCTCGACGATCTCCGGGTTACGGACCGCGATCCCGGCGACGTGATCGGTGGTGACGGTCTTCTCGTTGTCGGTGAGCACGTAGGCCGGGATGCCGCCGATCCGGCGGAACGTCGTGTCCAGACACGCGGTGATCGTCGGCAGCGTCTTGTCCCAGATCGGAATCACGACGCGGAACCTCGACCACGCGAGCCAGGCGCAGAACAGCGTCGTCTTGCGTCCGTTGATCACCGGGCCGTCGCCGAAATCGTATTGGAGCCAGAGCCCCGGCTCGGTCACCCACGGCCGATAGACCCGCCGCCTACCGGCCCTGAACTGGGCTTTCGCCTCGGCGACGGTGCGGCGGGTGGTGCGTTCCCCGCCGGTGAAGCCCATCGCGGTGATCCTCTTGTGGACCACGTCCGCGCGGATCTTGCCCTGCGAGCGAACCACCAGTTCCTCGATCTTCGGCAGATAGTCGTCGATCTGCCGGGCCCGGTGCCGGCGCTTGTCCGGCTGCTGCCCAGCCGCCCGCATCTTCACATATCGGGCCACCGTGTGGTGGTCGCACCCGGCCAGCTCGGCCGCGGCGCGGTAACTCCCCGTGAGGTCGTAAGCCTCCAGGATCTCCATGATTTCCTCGCTGTTCTTCACCCGCTCCAGCGTCGTCGAGCGGGATTACTCAAAGCGAGCGGGGAGAAATCTGGCCGTACCCGGGGACCCCATGCCGTACGTGGGGAAAACCGTGGCCATAGATTGCGCCGTAGATGGCCGCCAGCGTGGAGCTTACGAAGACCGCCGTCACACGAGAGAGTCAGCCACACAGTCGATGCGAGGCTCCGGAGGAGAAGCTGACAAGGCGAGACCCGGGCCATGATGATAGGAAAGCCGGCTTGGAGGTGGCGATGAGGGTCGCATTCGTGCATGGGGCGTGCGTGCGGGATGGGTCGTGGTGGTGGCACCGCACCGCCGAGCTGCTGCAGGAGCGGGGGGTGCCGAGCGTGGCCCCGGCGCTACCGAGTTGCGGCGAGGCGGGCCTGCCAGGCGGCGTCGGCGGTCCGGGGCTGCCCGATGATGTTGACGCGGTGCGGCAGGTGCTGCAGGCCGGCGACGAGCCGACCATCGTGGTCGCCCACAGCTACGGCGGAATCGTCACTGCGGAGGCTGCTGCGGGAATCGGGTCGGTGCGCCACCTGCTGCTGGTCTCCAGCTACCTGCCCGAGGTCGGGCAGAGCCTGTCGGAGTTCGGGGACGGCAGCCCCGCCCCGTTCCTCGACGTCGACCCCGACGCCGGCACCTTCGGGGTTCGCCCCGAGCTGCTCGTGGACACATTCCTGCAGGACTGCGACCCAGAGGTCCAGGCGCAGGCGGCGCACCACCTCGCCCGGCAGAGCGTGCAGGTGACCGGGCAGCCGGTCGGGGCGGCCGCATGGCAGCAAGTGCCCTCGACGTACCTCATCTGCGCCCAGGACCGGGGCACCCCGCCGCGCCTACAACGCGAGTTCGCCCGCCGAGCCGACAGCGTCGTCGAACTCGACGCCGGCCACCACCCCTTCCTGTCCCGACCCGCAGCGGTCCGGGACCTGCTGCTGAGCCTGTGACGACACCCGCAGACGAGCCGAGCCATCGCTCCGCCGGAGCCGCATCGGCAGCCCGGTGAACGTCTTCACCCACAACGCCTCAACTTCAACACCCCGCCCATTGAAGGAAAATGCCTGCCTCACAGCTTTCTGCAGCACGCTTCAGGCCCAGCTGGGCAGTTTCGTTTGGATCAGTCCGGTCGTTGGTCCGGGTGTGCCGTCAACGGATGTGCAGTGGGCGCGGATCGAGCCGTTACGGAAACCGGCGAGGCGTCTACAACCGGTTACACCGGCCACAGCGCGGCGAGCGTGGGGACCGTGGACACGACGGTGATGTCCTGTTCGGCCAGCCACGGGCCGAGACCGGCTCCGTCACGGACCCGGGAACGTGTCACGGGGACCAGACAGGCGCCGTGCCGCCAGGCGAGCCACATTTCCTCGCACGAGGCGTCGAAGGCGACCGAGAGACCGGCCAGCACCCGGTCACCCGGGCCGATCGGTTCGTCCTGGAGGAAGAGCGCGGCCTCGGCGTCCATCGGTACATACGCCGCCCCCGCGGCGAGCACGGCCAGAATGCAGACGTAGAGATCATTGGTGCCGGAGGGCACCCGCACCCCGACGCGGTCGCCCACGCCGATCCACGAGCGTGCGCGCAGCGGGAGCCGTACGTCCGCCGAACACCGCGGGGAGGCGGCCGGCGCCCTCGTCGACGGGATCCTGCTCCCGCACCATGCGCCCCGACACCAGTTCCACCATGCGTTCCTCGTCCCTGTTCCCCCCTTCCACCGCCGAGCGGGCCCCTCGTCCATGGAAGCGAGAGCGCACTCGGCCCTCGCAGGGGGACCGTTGGCGGGGTTGCTCGCGGACCTCGCCACCACCGCGCCCGCGCTGGGACGGGCCACGGCGGCGCACGTCATCAGCCTCCCCGTGCGCCCGGCCGCGGTCGCACTGCGTACGTCCCCCGAGGGCCTCACCACAGCCTTGGCTCAACTCAGCGAGGCCGGTCTGCTCACGTGCTCCTACGACGGAGACCCCGACGCCGTGCATGCCACGATCACCCTGCTGGCCGGCGGCACAGCCCGGTGACCGTGAGGCAACGCCGAACGGGTCCGGAGATCGGCCGAAGCTGCGCGAACTGGCAACGGGGGCGGTTGAGCCGGCTGCCTCGTCCTCCGGCATCCTCGGTGCGTCAGTGCGGGAGGAGCTGCTGCCCGCCGTCGATGTCGTATGTGCCACCGGTGAGGGCGTCGTTGCACATGAGGTGGACGGCCAGCGCGGCGACGTCGGCCGGCCCGACCACCCGTCGGATGGGAAGCGTGTCGCGCAGCTCCGCGCGCCGGGCCTCCAGCTGATCGCCCAGCAGCGAGGCGGACAGGGGCGTGTCGACGAAGCCCGCAGCGATGACATTCACCCGGGTCGGCGCCAGTTCGAGCGCCAGATTGGCAGTAAGGGCGGACAGCGCGGCCGTCAGAGCCGACACGATGGTCATGCCGACACCGGGACGTCGGCCGCCCGTGCCGCTCATGAACAGTAGTGTGCCTCCCGGGCGAACCTTGTCGCGGCTGTGGAGGGCGACGCCGAGTGTCAGGGTGAGCCGCTGCCCGAACTCCCGACGGGCGGCGTCGAGATCCATGTCTGACAAGGGCCGGTAGGAAGGGCTGCCGGCCGTCACCATCACATGGTCGACGGGCCCGGGAAGGTCCTGGAAGAACTGCTGGAGGCGGTCGGCGTCGGTCGCATCGAACGCCGCCGTACTGACCGGATGAAGTTCGCGCGCAGCCCGTTCCAGCCGTTCCGGACTGCGGCCGACCAGGATCAGCCTGCCGCCACCTGCCCGCACTTGGCGGGCGGTTTCCAAGCCGATACCCGCGCTGGCGCCGATCACCACGACGGTCTGACCGGCGAGATCGAGGCGCGGCGGGTTGCCGCGATCGCTGGGCGCTGCAGTCATGACGAAACACCGCCGTTCCGAGCCGTAAGGCGGTCAGGGTACGTTCCCTCCCCGTGATCCGTGCCTCCGGACATCGCTCGCTGCTCCCATCCTCGCACTTCAGGCCACTGATCACCTGTCGGCCGCTTCAACGGTCGAGTCCGAGGAGACGAGGCGCAGGCTCAGGGACGCGCGGGAGCTGGCGGAGGCGTCTGCTGCCCAGGTCCTGTAAGCATGGCGTTATCTTCGGCTGACTGGCCCGGGTCGGCCCGCATGGCCCGCGCCCTCAATGCCGAGGCACGATCACCTGCGACTCGAACGCGACCGACGGCGAAGCGGCTACCGGCCCTTCATGCGCACCACCCTCACCAAGACTGAGTGAGCCCAAGGAGCCGGCGCGCCCGGGCACCTTCGTGAACCATCAGGCTGGGTGCCGCGTCATCCTGATGCGCGGCCCGTGCCGGGTGGGCGCTGTGCGAGGGAGAGCAGGGGACGGATGACGGGTGAGACGATCGGTATCGGGCTATGCGTGTTGGCCGGCCTGTTGGGTCTGTGGGCCGGTGTGCGGGAGGCACGGTTGCAGGTGCGGCTGAGCCGGTACGGGGTGCACGCCGAGGGGGTGGTGGTGGACCAGGAGCAGTCGTCATCGGACGAACCGTTGACGCCCGTCATCGAGTTCACCGACCGGCAGGGCCGACCCGTCAGGTTCCGGCCCACCGCGATAGGGACGGGGCTGGGGCTGAACCTCGGAACCCATGTGCCGGTCGTCTACCTGCCCGAACAGCCGAAGAGCGCAAGGGTGTTCACCCTGAAGCACCGCACATCTCCGGTCGTCGGCCCGTTCGCCGGAGGCGTGCTCTTCCTCGGCGTCGCGGTGTGCGTCGTGATCACCCGCTGAGTCCGGGCCCCGCCGGGAGGCGTTCACTCAAGCGTCATGCCTCCGGCGCGAGTTCTACGCCTGTCTGACCGCCCGCCGCGATGTACTGTTCGAGCTGACCGGCGCGGTGCTGTGCGCGGCCGGCTGTCGGTGGCGGACTGGGAAGATCGGGTCGACCACATCGTCGACACCATCGAGGAACTGGACGTACCCGCAGTACCCCTGCACCCGGACGGTCACGTGGCATGGGCGGGCGATAACCAGCAGGACCTGCTGACCCACCTGCCCGCATGGTTCGGCACCGCCGTCAGCTGAGCCCGCAGCCGCGGCATCATCAGCGCCGCCACCGCCAC
Organism: Streptomyces sp. NBC_01454; assembly: GCF_036227565.1. Taxonomy (NCBI): domain Bacteria; kingdom Bacillati; phylum Actinomycetota; class Actinomycetes; order Kitasatosporales; family Streptomycetaceae; genus Streptomyces; species Streptomyces sp. NBC_01454. The sequence continues at coordinate 7,992,680 of NZ_CP109460.1, read as the reverse complement.
CTTCCACACGGGCCGCCCCCCTTCCGCAGTGGTCGTCGCGCGCCTCCTTGCTCCGCACTACGGCAACCGCCTCGTCGAACGCCCGCTCCATGTCCTTCTCAGAAAGCAGTTCGCCACAGTAAGTGACCCACGTTTCTCACCACGTGGTGCACGGATAGCGCGGCCCGCCCGCCGTGCAGGATGGTCTCCATGAGTGCTCTCTTCGATCTGCCCGAGCCCCGTGGGGTTTTGCTCGGCGAGTACCCGTTGTGGGACAGGGCTCTTGCCCTTGTCAACCGGGACCTTGCGCTGACCTTGCCAGACCAAGGATCCCTGCAATTGCTGGGACTTCCCTCGTACGACGAGGACGTGGCCGAGTACGTCTGCGTAGCCCTGGCCAACGGCGAGTGGCACGGCAACGTGGTGGATCCGGACTCGGCGGACAACCCTGTCCTTGCTCTGGCGGCCATCACCGACGCCGCACAGGAAACCGTCGCCGAGTGTCTGTGGCAGGCATGGCCTGTGTGCGACCAGCACGACCGCGGTATGCATCCGCGTGAGTCGGACGGGCAGCTCTCCTGGTGGTGTGCGGGCCGGAACAGCCCGTGCGAACCTGCTCACATACGGGCGGCCGTGGGCGGCCTCGACAGCCCGGAGCAACCTCACCGCAATCGCCGACGTGAAGGCTGATTACCACGCGACGGCCCGCCTTCCCGAAGGGGCCGTGCCCGTACCCCCGGCCGGCTCGATCAGCGCGGCACGACCGCGGACGCCGGTGTCATGTCCTGCGTACCGATGACGGAGAGCAGCTCCAGCTGCGCCGCCGCAACACGCCCACAAAGCGGTCCATTTCGGCGTCGCGGCCGCGCCGGGCGGCAACGGCCCGTAGATCGGCGACGAACACCCGGGAATGGTGGGGGTGTTCGTCGGATGGGTAGATCGCGCGCGAGCCGGGATCGGTGAACCAGCGGTGGATGAAGCCCGCCGCAGGCCCGCGCCCCGTCGGCTGCCGGCCCACGAGCGCGACGGCCGCCTTGTTCTGCACGAGGGTCTCGTGCAGGTCGGTGATGATCTGCGCGGGAGTCGTCGCAAGCCGGTCCAGGAGTGCGAGCAGGCCCGGCTGGATGTAGCGCGGCCCGGCCGCCGGCGGCCAGGGCACAGGGCGCTCGGCGAGGTGGAACAGGTGGTCGCGCTCGTCACCGCCCAGGCGCAGCGCCCGGGCGAGGGCTGCCAGGACCTGCGCCGACGGCTGGGCGCCGCGCCCACGTTCCAGCTCGGTGTAGTAGTCCGCCGACGGTCCCGCGAGCTGAGCGACCTCCTCCCGCCGCAGACCGGGGACCCGGCGTCGGGGCCCAGTGGGCAGACCGACGTCGGCCGGCCGGATCCGGGCGCGCCGGGACTTGAGGTACGCGGCGAGTTCAGGAAGGTCCATACCCGCATCGTGTCGGGTACGACGTGCGCTGATCCAGGGGCCGGCAACCCCAGGGTGGGCACAGCCCTGGCAACCGACCGCGGACCGGTCGAGGGTGAGGGAACGGCGACCACGCATCGCAGCGGTCGACTCACCCAAGCCTGAGCAGGAGGGAACCCCCATGCCATACGCGAACTTCAAGATCCCTGCGGGCACCCTCACCCAGAAGCAGAAGGCGCAGATCATCACTCGCACCACCGACCTGTACGTCGAGATCTACGGCGAACGCGCCCGCGCCACCACCCTGGTACTCGTCGAGGAAGTACCCGAGGGCGGCTGGGGCATCGGCGGCCATGTCCTGACCGTCGCCGAGATCCAGCAGTTGTCCGACAACTGACCACACACCCCACCGGCGGTCCGACCCGGTGCACCTGCCGCCGGACCGCCGGCACCTCGATCACCACCAACTCGCAGAATCGAAAAGACCGATGGGAGGCACCGCCGCGACGTTCTGATCCGCGGAACAGCTCTGCTCGCCGCGCTGGCCGCACCCTCGACACGGTTTCGGCCAATGACATCAGCACCAGCCGCTGGGAGAGCCTGCCAAGGCTGCCGAATCCCGCGACCACGACGAGGGCGCCCTGATCGCAGGGTCCCTCTACGTGTTCGGCGGCCGCGACCGAGGACAGGCCCACGTACGGGGCGAGGTCTACGCCCTCGACCTGCGCACCCGTCGGCGGAGCCGGCGTGCCCATCGGCACCCACGACGCCTACCGTGCGCGCGGACGCTGACCAAGAGTCAGACTGACTGAGGTCGCACGTTCAGGTGTCGCCGCCTGTCGCCCGCGCGGTATTCCAGCGGCCAGGTCACATCTGGTCGCTTTGCGTAGTCACCCTGATTCGGACGCGGCGCTGCCTGGCCAGTCAGGAGGGCATGCCGTGCGAGCGGCTGCGGGCTCAGCTGGCCCGCTGCGCCGGCAGGTTCGTGGCCTCTCGCCCGGACGCTTCCCGCCCGGGCTGATCAGTCGAGGATCGCGGTGGCCTCGATCTCGACCAGATGCTCGGGGACGTCCAGTGCCGCTACGCCCACCAGCGTGGCCGGTGGCACCGGGGCGGCTCCGAGCCTCGCGGCCGCCCGGGAGGTCCCGTTCTGGAGCAGGGGCATCTTGTCGGGCGTCCAGTCGACGACGTAGACGGTCAGTTTCGCCACGTCGTCGAAGGAGCCACCGGCCCCGGCCAGGGCGGTGCCGACGTTGAGGTAGCACTGCTCGACCTGCGCGGCGAGATCTCCCTCGCCGATCGTGACTCCGTCGGCGTCCCAGGCGACCTGCCCGGCGACGAAGACCATCTTCGAACCGGATGCGACCGCCACCTGCCGGTAGACGTCGATCTTGGGCAGTCCATCGGGGTTAACCAGGGTGATAGCCATGCTGCGTGTCTCCTTGCGCTCTCTTGTGGTTACTCGGAAACCGTAGGAGAGTGGCCGCTGACGTGGAAGAACGCACTTTTCGGTGACTGGGGAACTCCATGGTGACCAAGCAGCTCAAAGGCTCGGCCAACGACGAGGCGGATGTGACGCGGGCGGACTCCTTGGCGCGGGAGATCTTCTCGGACATCGCCAACAAGTGGGCGCTGCTGATCATCGAAGCGGTGGGCGACCGCACGCTGCGCTTCACCGAACTGCGCAACGAGATCGAGGGCATCAGCCACAAGATGCTCACCCAGAACCTGCGTCTGCTGGAACGCAACGGCTTGGTCGAACGGACCGTCCACCCGACCGTGCCGCCGCGCGTCGAGTACGCCCTCACGGAACCGGGCCGGGCCTTGCGCGCGACCGTCGACGGCATGTGCGACTGGACCCACCGCTACCTCGGCGCCATCGAGACGGCCCGCGAACGCTTCGACTCCGCCTGACGGCGGCGCGCCCAGTAGGGTTTGTCCCCTGCGAGAGCTGCAAACACCGCCCCCTTGACGGTGGTTCGCCGCCGAAGCCACCCAAGTGGCTTTGCGCCGCACGGGGTCGGAAGCGGCGGTGTCGAACGGTCTGACGGGTCAGTTGGCCTGCGCCGCGGCTACGGTACTGTTCTTCGCCTGCGCGTGGCGGGAGGCAGTGGCATCCGGCGGCTACGGCGGCACGGCAGGCACACGCTGGGCGTGGTGGTCGACAACTGGCGGGGGGCGACGCCGACGGACATGGCTGGGTACGGTCATCGTCGTCCTCGACCACCAGGGACACCCGCGTGGAGTTCACCCCCGGACCCGCGGAACCGGGCAAGTCCTGGCGACCGGCGGCGAGGTCCCCGTGGTGTACCTGGCCCAATGCCCCCAGATGGCACCGGTGAACTGCTGGCGCCACATCACCGGCCGCTTGGTTCTCCTCCCGTCCGGCGGGGCGACGTTGCTGAGCGCCCGTCTCCTGATCGCACCGCCGCACTGACCTTCGACCTGACGCTCTCCCCATGCGTATCCGGGCCTCCCCGCCGCGGCCCTCGCGGCATCAGCCATCATGACCGCCCCCGTCCTGCTGCTCCGAGACACGTGGGGCACCGCGAAGGCACGCCCACGCTGTGCACAGGCCACACCATCATCCACTTGAGCGCATTCGGCAGGAGCGGAGTGCCTGCCGCACGGGGCTCAGGCGCTCAGGGCTGAGGGCGTCCCATCTCGCTGTTCATCCTGGCTCGGCTCGTCGAGATGAGCTCCTGGGTCTGCCGCTCGATCTCTTCCGGGTCCAGGCCCAGGGCGCGCCCCAAGTTCGTCGACCAGACCTCCGAACGCACGCTGGCTTCGAAGTTGAGATCGGCGCGAATCGTGTCGCGCGCGGCCTGACGGTTCTGACTGACCATGACGAATGTCGACAGGAAGATCGCCTCAAGGCTGACGATCATGGTGAGCAGCCCGAAGGGAAAAGGGTCGAAGACAGCAGCCTGGCCGAAGAACCCTTCGTTGATCACGATCCAGCCGGCGAACCACACCATGTGCACATACACAAAGACCATCGATCCCGCGAAAGCGGTGATCGCGTCCGCAAGGTGGTCCTGCACACCGCGCCCACGGGCGAAGAGTTCCTGCTCATGTGGGAGGCGGATGACGGGGCGAGGCCAAGGACCGCCCGCCGGGCTGCCACGATGGGGCGTCATGCCCTTATCCTGCACGCGCCGCGGGCGGCAGCGGGGAAGTGCGGTCCCCTCGGCGCGTTAACAGGCGCCGGTAAGCTGATCGGCGGTATGCCGGACCAGTGACCGACCCCAACGGCATCGTCATCCAGCTCGTCGAATGGGTCGCCCTCACCACCCCTGACAGCCCCACCGATCAGGTGCCCCGCCGTGCACGTGATCACCGCCTCGCCCGAGAGTGTCACCGTCTAACCCAACGAAAAGCACCGCGCTCTCCACTGGGCCGAGTGGTGCCCGGCTCGGCACGCCGCCCCCGCACCCTGCTGCCCGACCACCTCGCCGCCACCTTCGTGGCTCCGCGCCGGGCCATGGACCACATCCCGGTGGGCGCCACCGACTGCGGCACCGCGGTCCGGCATGTCGACCGGGTCCGGGCCTCCGTGGCAGCGATCGGGCAGCGGGGGGCCAGAGTGCACACTGTCGTGGCCGTCGACGAGGCGGACGACATGATCCGCCGCTGCATCATCTGGCGGAACAAGCACACCACGACCAACGGCTACGGAAGTGAGCAACAGGGCGACCGTTGCCTGATGCGGCACCAGCCGTGCTCTACGCTCTCCAGCGGCCGTGACCGGATGCGCCGGGTCCCGTACCGGTGGTGGGTGACCCTGCCCCCTTCCAGTCTGCCGTGAGACTCCGGCGGCCACGCGTGGTCTCCATGCCAAGAAGGACAAGCCGAAGCACCTCAAGCGGAATAGGCGCGTTGACCGGTCCGGCTGACCGAAGCGCTCAACGGGTGCCTCAAGCACCTCCGCAGCTCCGCCCTGGGCTTCCGGAACCTCACCAACTACATCGCCCGGAGCTTGCTTGAAACCGGTGGATTCAGACCCCAACTACACCCTCAAAGGCGATGAGCCGGAAATGCGCGTCGCGAGTGGGGCGTCAGGAGGCGAGCAGGTCGGCGAGCTCTGTTCGTGAGCTGATGCCGAGCTTGGGGAACGCGCGGTAGAGGTGGTGCCCGACGGTGCGGGGGCTCAGGAACAGCTGCGTGGCGATTTCGCGGTTGGTGGCCCCGGTGGCCGCGAGTCGAACGACTTCGCGTTCCTGCGAGCTCAAGCGGCCGATGGGTGAGTGGGCGGCCTCGGTCGCGTCAGGGGTCTCGCCGGCTGCCTGCAGTTCTGTGCACGCCCGGCGGGCCCATGGCTGTGCGTCCAGCTTGGTGAAGAGCTTCATTGCGGTGCGTAGGTGGTCACGGGCGTCGAGCTTGCGGCGCGAGCGGCGTAGCCATTCGCCATAGAGCAGTTCGGTGCGGGCCCGGTCGAAGTCACCACCACTGGCATGAAGGGTCAGGGCGGCAACGTAGTGCTTCTCGGCCTGCGCGTCAGGGCTGGTCAGTGCCGCACAGCGGTGGGCTTGTGCGGCGAAGTGGGACTGCTGGAGGTCGGCCGCCCATGTCGTGAGCTGTTCTGCGGGTTCCTTCGCCCGCTCCGGGTGGCCAGCGCGAACGGCGGCCTCGATCACATCGGGCAGCAGGTGTCGCGCCAGGAGGGGGTGGCCCGCTGCCTGCCGGGCCGCTTCCAGGTGTTCCAGTGCGGCCTGAGCGCGGCCGAGGCCGAGGTCGAGCAGTCCCAGCGCCCACCGCGCGTCCGCCGTGCCCCGTCCGACATTGCGGGGGCGCGTGTAGGCCAGTGCCGAGGAGGCCAGTTCCCGGGCCGGTTCCTCCTCTCCCCGGACGGCGGCGAGCACCGCCGACAGGGCGCGCAGGTGGGCGGCCCGGTGGTCCAGTTCGTAGTAGTCGGCCAGCCGGAGTGCTTCGGCGGCGTGTGCTTGTGCGTCGCTATGTCGACCGAGTGCCAGTTCGGCCTGGGCGCGCAGGTGCAGTGCGGTGGGCAGCCATCCGCCGATGCCCTGCTCGCGGCAGTGGGTGACCGCGGCGGTGGCCAGCTCGTGCGCGGCTTCGTGATGGGCGATCAGTTGGCAGTAGATGCCGGTCATCAGCTGGTTCATGAGCCCGTTGCCGGTGAGTCGGCCGGCCGGCATGAGAGCGTCCAGCGTCTGGCGTGCCCTGGGGATGTCGTTGGCGAGCAGCTGGGCGGGCACGGCCAGGATGGGCAGGTGGGGAGTGCGGGCGCCGATCTCGGTCATGAGGGCTGCGTCGCCCGCGCAGAAGGCCGCATGGATGGCGTCGGTCAGCAGTGGGGCGAGCTTGTCGGGGCGGTCGGCGGAGACCGAGTCCGCGCATTCGGTCAGGATGCGGGCGGCCTGGCCGGGACTGCCGTAGCCCAGTTCGACCACGGAGCGTACGCGGGCGAAGTCCGCCGCCATGCCCGGGTCCCGCAGCGGCACCGGGACCTGATCGGTGAGCCCGCGGCATCGTTCGTCCTGACCGGCCTCGCTCGCCTTCTGAGCGGCGTTGATCAGCCGACGGGCGCGTCTGTGTGCGTCGGCGGTGAGGTGGGCGGCTCGCTCGTACGCGGCGGACGCGGATGCCATCGCCTGCCTGCTGCCTGCCCATTCGGCGACTCGCTCCAGCTCCGCGGCGATCTGCTCGTCCGGTCCGGTCGCTGCGGCTGCCAGGTGCCAGGCGCGACGGTGTGCGTGCCGGGAACCGTCCAGGACCGTCACCAGCGCCTGGTGCACCGCGAGTCGCCAGGCGAGCGGGGCCTGTTGGTAGGCGGCGAAGCGGATGAGGGGGTGCCGGAAACGCAGCCTCTGCGCGGAGACGAAGAGGAGCCCGGCGCGCTCGGCGGGCTCCAGATCCTTGGTCTCCCCGCCGAGCAGGGCTGCGGCCCCCAGCACCGTGGAGAGGTCCCCGGTGTCGTCGGCGGCGGCCATCGTGAGCATGCGCTGGGTGGCCTCGGGGAGGCGGCGTACCTGCTCGGCGAACGCGTCCTGCAGCCGGCTGGGCAGCGCCGACTGGGTATCGGGCAGTGCCAGTGGCCCCAGCTGTCCGGCCCGCTGCGCCGGGGTCAGTGCGGCGGCCAGCTCCTGCAGCGCCAGCGGGTTGCCTTGCGCCTGGGCGATGATCCGCTCCGCGACCGGGGGCGCAAGTCCGGGCAGCAGCATGGCGGCCGATTGCCGGTCGATGCCGGTGATGTGCAGGCGAGGAAGTGCCTTGGCTCCGCCGGCCGGGGAGGTGTCACGGGTGGCGAAGAGCATGGCGATGCCTTCGGTCTGCAGCCGGCGGGCGGCGAAGGACAGTGCTTCCACGGACGGTTGGTCGAGCCATTGCAGATCGTCGACCAGGCACAGCAAGGGCCTTTCCGCGGCCGCCTCGGAGAGCAGCGACAGCGTGGCGAGCCCGAGCGTGAGACGGTCCCGGACGGCTTCGTCGCTCAGACCGAAGACCGCCCGCAGGGCCCCGGCCTGGGGGCCTGGTAGGCGGTCGAGCAGATCCAGCACCGGCAGGAAGAGCTGATGGAGCCCGCCGAAGGCGAGCTCCATCTCCGACTCGATGCCCTCGACCCGCAGCACGCGCATGCCCTCTGCGTGGGCGGCCGCGTGTTCAAGGAGGGTGGTCTTGCCGATGCCGGCTTCGCCGTGCAGTAGCTGGGCGCTGCCTTCTCCGCGGTGGGCGTCGGCGAGTATCCGTTCAATGTGCCGCCGTTCTTCTCCGCGCCCCTGCATCGCCCGTTCCCCCGATCACCGCCCCCGGCAACAGCCGAGCATCATGATCACCACTGTATGTGCGGGGCGAGACCGAGGCCATGGCGGTCGTGGCAAAAAATGCGAGCACTGCGGAGCCGCCCGCACCAGCCATCTGTGCGGCGTTTCATCGGCCTTCGGCTACGCACACCACCGCTCGGTCCTCGGCCTCGGTGTGCGCCTTCGAGTCATCCCTTCCGTTCCCGTATTCCGGTGGTGCGGCTCAGGCGGTTTCGAGCAGCGGCCAGATTTCGACGGTTTCGGGGGTGCCGAGCCCCTTGGCCAGTTCTACGGCTTCCTCGCGGTCGGCCACATCGACCACGAACCAGCCGCCGAGGGTCTCTTCACCGGCATGCACGGGTCCCTCGGTCACCATGGGCGCTCCATCGGCGGTCTTGCGTACGGTGACCGGGGTGAAGTGCTCGGTTTCGAGCGCATCGCCGCTGATCAGTTTGCCCGCCGCTGCGATCTGGCCGATCCAGGCTTCGTATGCTCCTCGGTGGGCGTCCCGATCGGCCCGGATCCGATGGCGCGACTCATCCGTCTCGAATATCACGAGTGCGTATTTCATGCGTGTCTCATTTCATGTGCCGTGGGTTCTGTACTTGCCGTTACGCGGGGCGCGCCGAGAGGTCGCGGCGGGCCGCCGGAGTCCGGGGTGAGCTGATGCGGGCGAGTGCGCCGATCTCCAGCGCCGTCCACAGGGCGCCGTCCGGGCCCAGGGTGATGCCGTGTGGCTCGGAACCGGCGGTCGGCAGGTCGAGCACGGTGATCATGCCATCGGGAGTGATGGAGCCGACGCGGTTGCCGGCCCACTCGGTGAACCACTGATTGCCATCGCTGCCAGGGGTGATGGCATGCGGGCGGGACGTGCGGGCGGGCAGCGGGAACTCGGTGATCAGGCCGTCGAGGGTGATCCGCCCGATCTGCCCGGCGCCGATCTCGGTGAACCAGAGCGCCCCGTCGTGTCCCGCTGCGATGCCTACCGGGGCGGCGGACTCGGTCGGCAAGGCGTGGAGGGTGACGGCTCCGTCCATGCCGATCCGCCCGATCGCGTTGGCTTGGTTCAGGGTGAACCACATCCCGTCATCGGCGCCGGCGGTGATCGCGGAGGGGAAGGCCCCGGTGGCCGGCAGCGGGAACTCGGCCACACGGCCGTCGGGGGTGATCCGGCCGATGCGGTCGGCGGCGGTCTCGGTGAACCACAGTGCTCCATCCGGCCCGGTGGCGATCCCGAACGGCCCGCACTTGGCGGTGGGCAACGCGAACTCCGTGATGGTGCCGTCGAGCGTGATCCGGCCGATGCGGTGCGTCCGGTGCTCGGTGAACCACAAGGCGCCGTCCGGCCCGACAGTGATGGCCGTCGGCCCACATTCCGGATCGAGTTGATGGCTCGTAGGCTCCTCTCCGGGCACAAGCCGCCCGATGCTTCCGCTGTGGACCAGGGTGACCCACAGCGCCCCGTCCGGTCCCGTGACGAGCGCGTACGGACCGCTGCTGCGCTCGGTCACAGCAAACTCCTCGACCAACACTGGCATCAAACTTCTCTCTGCTTCTCACGGAGCACACGCTCCGAACACTCATGGGCCGTGGGTCTTGCCCCGGGAGGACCTTGCTTCGACCGGGCGCTCATCAACTGCGCTGCTGGCTGTGCCGGTTGGCGATGCTTTCGATCTGGGCCGGGGTCCCGGCCATGATCGTGCGGGCGTGTTCGGTGACCAGGCCGGCGGGCCAGTCCCACCATGCGGCGCGCAGGAGCCGCTGAATGTCGACATCGGCGAAGCGCTGCCGGATGGGCCGGGCCGGATTGCCGCCCACAATCGTGTAGGGGGCAACGTCGGTGGTGACCACCGACCCGGCCGCGACGATGGCGCCATCTCCGATCCGCACGCCGGGCATCACGGTCACCTGGTGGCCGAACCAGACGTCATTGCCGACGACGGTGTCACCGCGGCTCGGCATGGCGGTGACGATGTCCAGGGTCTGTTCCGCCCACCGGCCGCCGAACATGGTGAACGGGAACGTGGACGCGCCCATCGTCGGATGCTCGGCGCCGGCCATCAGAAACTTCGTGCCTGCGGCGATGGCGCAGTACTTGCCGAAGACCAAACGCTCCGGCCCGTAGGCGTAGAGCACGTTGCGGTGCTCAAAGCCTGTCGCACCGTCGGGGTCGTCATAATAGGTGTACTCGCCTACGACGATCTTCGGTGAGGTGACCAACGGTCTGAGGAACACCACGCGGTCGTGCGCGGACAGAGGGTGCACGGTGGTCGGATCAGGAGACAACGTCACGTCCTTTATCGGTGGGGTCGGTCTGTCTGGAAGAGGCGCACGCCCAAGGGGCCTCGCACCGTGGCATGAGGAACTTTCCGGCGGCCTGCGGGGCGCTCTTCGGCCGCAAGGCGGGTGACGGTCAAGGCGAGATCAGGCCCGCGGCGTCTGCGGGCGGGCGCGCCGGTCCGGAGTGGGTGTGCCCCTCGGTCCTCACACCTCACACCACCGGCGCCGAATAGATCATCCGTATCTCCTTCGTCCGGTAGCCGGCTCGGGTGAAGGCCGCAGCCATGGGCGTGTTGCCGGTGTCCGTGGTGGCGGTGATCAGCTCGGCGCCCGTGTGCGCATGGCTGCGGGTGATCTCGGAGAGAAGGTCGTCCACGTACCCGTGGCCGCGGAACTCGGGTACGACGCCGAGGTAGCCGACATTGCGGGCGTACGGTGTCGCGGAGGGAACAGTGAGCCCCACGACCTGCCCGTCTGGGCTGTATGCCGCGCGCCACCATTCGCGCCGGCCCGGACAGCCGAGGTAGAAGTCCATCTCGTCCCGGGCGGTGGCTTCGGCGCCCTTGGCCGCGATGTTCCTGCGGGTCTCGTCGTCCAGGCTGCCGACGGCTATCCGTCGCATCAGCTGAAGGAACTCCTCGTCCGACGCCGGAGCGAAGGACAACCGGCCCCCGGACGTGGGAAGGCCGACGTCGGGTGTCCACTCCAGGCGCAGCCGTTCCACTTCGTGGGTGAGCCCGGCTGCCATCGCGGCCTGACGCCGCCAGCCCACGGCTGCCGCCGCGGCTGGATTGTCACGCCAGTTGACGGACAGCGTCAGGTTGTACAGCGGAGGCTTGGGCGCGCCCTGAGCGGCGAACGCCTGCAGCCCGGCAGCCAGTAGCCCGGCCGCCACTTCCGCACGGTCGCCAAGTGCGGGGTCGACGTGAAGGCAGTCCAGGGCGACGGGGTGAGCGCTGTCCGACTGCCCCCACCACAGGGCACGGGCTCGTACCCGCCTGCTGTCTTCGGCGATCCAGGTCCACTCCGGGCGGTACATTCCCTGCCGTTTCTCGGCCAGGTAGCGGTCGGCGCCTATCCAGCCGACGGGCTCATCGACGATCACGTCGACGACGCGCCGGGTATCGGCCTCGGTCGTGGGTCGGAACAGCACAGGTTCTCCTACTGCTTGGTGTACGTGGTGAGGGTCGCGCCGGTGGTGAAGACCCGGGAACCGGTCAGGGTGAAGCCGGCAGGGTCGAATGCGGTGCGGAACAGAGGAATGCCGTCTCCGAACACCACTGGGTAGCGGATGACGGTCAACTCATCCACTTCCCCCAGCAGTTGCCCTGCCAGCACGGCGCCGCCGCTCAGCCAGATGGATATGCCCGGCTGCTGCTTCAGCCCGCGGACGAACTCCACCGGGTCGTCGGCCACGACATTGACCTCAGGACGGGGCCGCGTCAGGGACGAGGAGAACACGTACTGCCGGAGATGGGGATAGGGACTGGTGGCTTCGCCCTGCAGCCCGGCCTCGTAGGCGCCGCGCCCCATGAGGACCGTGTCGAATTTCCTGTTCGCCGTGCCGGCGATGCCCAGCAATTTACGGAGGTGGGCCGGGATGGTTTCCGGGAACTCGGCGAGAATCGCGGCCTTGAGGTCGCCGTCGAAGCAGGAGGAGTCGTACTGACCTTCTGGACCGGCGATGAAGCCGTCGATGCTGTAGCCGATGAAATACGTGAGCCGACGCATCGGGCCCCGCCTTCGATTCGTTACTGCCAGGAACGACACGACACTAGGCAGCACGCTTCGGAAGGGCATCGGTCACCGCGACGTAATGTGACCTGCCGTGAAGGCGACCGGCGCGGAGCGGCATCAGTAGCTACATCAGCAGACTGACAGGCGGTGGCGGGACGCCGACGCCTTCCCTCTATATGAAGGGCCCCGGCAACTCTCCCTGGCGAAAGGCCGATTCCGCCGGCAGGGGCTTCGTTGGGGTCGGGGGGCTGAGACCCGGCAATCGCCTTCGACTTCTCCTGAATGCTCATGCCGTCAGTGTGCTCGCGGCCATCGGCAACGCCCGCGGCGGCCAGTAACGCCCATCTGGACCTGCCCCGGGCGGGCGGCGACCACCGGCGGGTGCTGGCTGTGCTGATGTTCCCGGAAGGAAACGCCTGACCCGGGGCGCTCGCTGAAGGCCCGGCCGACGCCGGGGCGGCGAAGAGTTTGGTGTGCGGGGCCGACGGAACCGGGTAATGTCTTTGTCATGTTCTTCCAGACGCCGATTGACGAGTGAGAGCGTGACGGGCCCCTGCTGACGTCCTTCGACGATGCCGCGCCTGTCCCCCACCGATGAATCCGTAGATCACTTCACATCGTCCTGGGAGAACCCGTGAGCAAGAACATCAACAACCCCGTGGGCATGGGCGGCGGCCGGCGCAAGAGGCTGTCCCGCGCCGAACGGCAGAACAACGGTCCGCACCGCAACCTCGACCGCCAGGGTGCCGCCGACCAGAAGGCGGAGCTGGTGCGCAAGATGCGCGAGAAGGCAGGCGCAGCCGAGGGCGCTGGGCAGACAGGCGACGACACCGCACAGAGCTGACGCACCGCCGCCGCAGGGCGGCACCGCACGGGGCAGGGCCTCGCCTGACGCGTCCCGCCACGCGACGCCGGCCAGCCACCGCGGCATAGCGACGCCCCCCAGCGCTGCCGCGGCCTCCGTGCCGTTCCACCCCTGGCCATCGATCCGCGCCAAAGGCCGGCGCTCCAACCGCACCCAGGTCCCGCGGTCCGTACGCGCGCCGACCGAGCGACGCTTACGCACCACACTCCCCCGCTCCAAACGAACGTCCAAAGACCGCTCGACCCGGTCGAGCACCTCGTCGACCGGTTCGGCACGCAGATCGACAGCAGAAGCACCCAGCCGCCCAACTCCCAGGCCACTTCCAGGTCGAGGACAAGCACCGAAAGGAGCTGCTGCGCTGCTTCAACGACACGGCGTTGACTCTGGAGGTCCGTGTCGCGGCTGCTCTCGTCCGCCTCTACGCCCTCCCCCTGACCCGCATCGTCGTTGACCTGGTCGGATCTGAAGCTTCCCTGCACCCTCACGCGATACGGCAACGGTTCCTGGTCGAGACGGCGTACTTGATCGCCGTTCCATGGGGTCGGACGCTGATCCGGCACAACCTGACCCCGAGCGATACCGGCAGATACGCGACGAACACAGCGCGCGTGAGCACGGCTTGGGGCAGTTCAGTGCCAAGCGGGTCCCGGTCAGGCTGCCGGGGCGGTCAGGGTGGCCTTGGCCGCCAGCCGGAGATTCCAGATCATCGGATTCGGGTCGCCCTTGCGGCTGACCAGGACGACCTGACTCGGGGGAGCGCCCTCGACCGGGACGGTGACGAGGTGGGGACGCAGTGAGCTACGCCGATCGCCGACCGGTAGCACGGCGATTGCCCTGCCGCTCGCGACGAGTTCGAGCTTGTCCTCGTAGCTCTCGATCGGCGGCACGCCGGCCCCGAGGATCCGGTAGGAAGTCCAGTCCGCGGTCTCGAACGCGCACGGCGCCGCCTCCTCGCCGGCCAGTTCTTCCGCGGTCACCGACGTGCGGTCGGCCAAGGGATGGCCGCGCGGGACCACGAGCATCCGGGGCTCCTCGTACAGCGGCGTGGTGAACACGTCGTCGGCGGCGAGCGGCAGCGGGGCCCGCGCGATCAGGGCGTCGACGCGCTTGTCGGACAGCGCCCCGACGTCGCGGCAGCTCAGGTACCGGGTGGCGATCTCGGCGTCCGGGTAACGGCGGCGCAGTTCCCGTACGGCGGCAGTGATCACCAGGTCTTCAACATAGCCGATGGCGATTCGTTCGGTATCGGCTTGTTCACGCACGGCCAGCTCGGCCTGGCGGGCAGCCTGCAGCAGGGCTTGGGCACGGGGGAGGAACTTCTGGCCGGCCGGAGTGAGCCGGGTGCCCTTGGGTTCGCGGTCCAGCAGTCGTGCGCCGAGATACTTCTCGAGCCGTTGGATCTGGCGGCTCAGCGCCGGCTGGGCCACGTGCAAGTCGGTGGCGGCCCGGCCGAAGTGCTGGTGCGCCGCCACCACGGTGAAGTAGCGCACCAGCCGCAGTTCGAGGTCCTGTCCGAGATCGTTCATCCTTCCAGCGTAGGCGTCATGCCGTTTCGGAATGATTGGGTTGCCGAACCGGTCTTGGACGGCCATGCCGTCCTGGGCCTTGACTGAAGGGGCAACGTTTCCCCAAGAAAGCGACAGGCGCAATGAAGGCGATCCAGTTCCACGAAGCGGGCGGGCCGGAAGTTTTGCAGTATGACGAGGTGCCGGTTCCCGAGATCGGCCCGGGCGAGGTGCTCGTCCGGGTGCACGCGGCGGGCATCAACCCGCCGGACTGGTACCTGCGTGAGGGGATGAAGGTCATGCCGGCCGAGGTGAGGCCGGCGCTGGAGTTCCCCCTGATCCCCGGAACGGACATGTCGGGCGTGGTCCAGGCGGTCGCTCCGGACGTGCTGGGGTTCGCCGTCGGTGACGAGGTCTTCGGCATGCTGCGGTTCCCCGGATTCGACGGCCGGACATACGCCGAGTACGTGGCCGCGCCGGCTTCGGACCTGGCTCACAAGCCGGCCGGTATCGACCACGTGCAGGCGGCTGGGGCGCCGATGGCCGTGCTTACGGCCTGGCAGTACCTGGTTGATCTCGGCCACGACGTGCCGTCTCCTTTCACCGGCCAGGTGCACCAGCCGGTGCCGATCACGCCAGGGATGACCGTGCTGGTCAACGGGGCCGCCGGTGGAGTGGGCCACTTCGCGGTGCAGCTGGCGAAATGGAAGGGGGCACACGTCATCGCGGTGGCCTCGGGCCGGCACGAGCAGTTCCTGCGCAAGCTCGGCGCCGATGAGTTCATCGACTACACCAGGACGCAGGCCGCGGACGTGGTCAGCGGTGTCGACCTGGTGATCGACGCCGTCGGTGGCCCGGACAGCTCACGCTTCCTGTCCGTGCTCAAGCGCGGCGGCACCATGTTTCCGGTGTTCTTCGCCCAGTACGACCCGGAAGAGACGGCGCGTCTGGGCATCACAGTCTCGAACATTCAGGTGCGTTCCAACGGCCCCCAGCTCGCCGAGATCGGGCGCCTGTTCGACGAGGGCAAGCTCCAGGTCGGAGTGGACAGCACCTACCCGCTGTCCGAGGCGGGCAGCGCACACACGCGAGCCGCGCAGGGCCACCTCCAAGGCAAGATCGTGCTGACGGTGGTCTCGTGATCGCCGAACTCCAGCAGGCGGTGGCGCACTACGCCCACGCCCTGGACGAGCTGAATGTGCCCGAGCTGGAAGCGGTCCTGACCGAAGACACCACCTGGACCTTCACGATGCCCGGACAAGGAGTGCTCGGCCCGGTCGCCGGATGCGCGGCGGTGCTCGACTTTATCCGTGACGGGCACACGGCCCAGACCGGAAGGGTGCGGCACCACCTGGGCAATGTCGTGGTCACGACGACGGACGCCGCCACCGCTGAGGTGCGGGCCTATCTGGTGCAGACGAGGGACACCGGCGAGAGCATCCAGATGATCTCGACCGGGGTCTACACGTTCGGCCTGTGCCGGTCCGACGGCGGGTGGCGGATCGCCGAGCTCACCCTGACGCTGGACAACGCCATTTAGGGCGGGGCTAGGTGTATTGACCCGCAGCGGCGCGGTCGCTCGGCACGTCGCCGAACGCGGCGGCGATCTGCTTCAACGTCAGCAGCCAGGAGACCGTCAAGACGTTCGTGTCCTGCATTCTCGGCAAACTCGGGCTTCGCGACCGCGTTCAGGTTGGTCGTGTACGCCTACCGCCGGGGGCTGGTGATCTGATGCGGGTCCGCACAGCGGCCGGCCGTGCGGCATCAAGGTGGGCGCGTGGACGTATGGGTGAAGCGGCCGGACGGCGCCGACTACGACGACGCTCCGCCGATGGCCAACGCGGTTCGCGCCAGCCCGCGCAGCCAGGCGTGGGCGTGGTCGGTGTCGTAGCGCTGATGCCACGACAGGTATATCGGCGCCGACGGCAGTTCGAGCGGGAGGGGGAGCACGGCCAGGCCGAGGTCGGCGACCGCTGACCGCGTGGTGGCTTCGGGGACGCAGATCAGGAGGTCGGAGCCGCGCGCGAACTCCAGCGCGGCTGCTTCCGTGGGCGCGGTCGCCACCACGCGGCGGGTGAGGCCGAGCTGCGCGAGGGCGTCGTCGAGGGCATTGCTGAGGTTTCCACGTCGCGAGACGGTGACGTGCTCAGCGGCGGCGTACTGCTTTGCGGTGACGGCCTTGACGCGGGTGAGGGGGTGCCCCTGCCTCACGACGATAACGAGGCGGGTCTTTCCCACGTTCTCGGCACGGATGTCCGGTGCGCTCGGGCGGTTGGCGTTCGCTTCCAGGTCGACCTCGCCGCGCCGCAACTCGGGGGTGTCGATGCTCGATTCCGCGACGAAGCGCAGTCGCACGCCCGGCGCCTGTCCGCGCACGGCCGCGAGCAGTGCGGGGCCGCTCAAGGCGACCAGGGAATCGTGCCAGCGGAGTGTGAACGTGCGCTCCAACGTTGCCAGATCGAATTCACGGCTCGGTGCCAGCACCCCCTGGACCTGATGCAGCAGCTCGTGCACCTGTTGCCGGACGGCGATCGCATACGGCGTCGGGGTCATCGTGCGGCCGGTACGCACCAGGATCTGATCCCCGGTCGTGCGCCGGATTCGGCCCAGACTCCGGCTCATCGCGGGGGCGGTGACGTGCAGGCGCGCGGCCGCCCCGGCCACACTGCCCTCCTCCAGCAGCGCGTCGAGCGCGGCGAGCAGGTTCAAATCCAATTGCATGGGAGTAATCCTAGCCGTGCTTGACATGCATTTGAAGTTAATGAAGGGGCTCTATACCTTCGAGACGAGCGCAGGACGGAACGCGCAGCTCGGCCCCCGACCGGCCCCATCACCCCCTTCTCAGACGGGAGTACCACCATGTCCGAAACGCTTCAGACCACCGATGTCGCCACCTCCGACGCCGACCTGCTCGGCCGGACCGTGATCGCCGTGCGCGCGGCCGGTTCGGCGCTGCGTGAGCGCTTCGGCGAGGTGGTCCACTACCAGACCCGCGAAGAGCTGATGAACGCGCTCGCCGCCAACGACGAAACGGCCCTCGACATCCTGCGCCCCCACCTCACGCGCCTGCGCCCGGACGCCGGCTGGGTGGAGGACGAGCTGGACGGCGGGGCGCTGCCGCCCGGCGAATGGTGGGTCGTGGATCCGGCCGAAGGCAACGTCAACCACCTGCACGCCCTGCCGGAGTGGGCGGTGACCGCCACCCTCGTGCGTGAGAACCAGCCGGTGCTCACCGCGGTCCACCTGCCGTTGACGGGGGAGACCTACACCGCGCTCACCGGCGCGGGCGCCTACCTCGACGGCCGGCCGCTGCACGTCTCCCAGACCGCGGACCTCGGCCTGAGCATCGTGGCCACCAGCCAGGCCCGGCCGGACGAGGACGAGAAGGTCGTGCGGCGCGTCGGCTCCTCGATCACCGCGATGCTCTTCGACGCGCTCGTCGTCCGCACCGCCGTGCCCGCAACCCTGCACCTGCTGAACGTGGCCGCCGGCCGGATCGACGCCTTCTGGCAGTTCGCCGGCGCCCGCGCGGACCTGCTGCCCGGGGCACTGCTCGTCACCGAGGCCGGCGGACAGATCTCCGACGCCGAGGGCCGCCCCTGGACCCCGCAGAGCGAGAGCTTCCTGGCCGCCGCGCCCGGCGTCCACGCCGAGGCCGTCGCCACGCTCTCACGCTGACCGCGCACCGCAACCTGCACGCACGGAAGGACCAGATCATCGTGACTACGATCGCAGTTCTCGGAAACGGCCGCGTCGGCGGCAACCTGGCCACAGCCCTCACCCGGGCAGGGCATGAGGTGAGGGTGGCGGACCGCGCGCCGGGCGCTGCCGTCGAGGCTGCCCGGACAGCCCAGATCGTCATCAACGCCACCCCGGGAGCCGGCTCGCTGGACCGGCTCGTCGCCCTGCGCGAGGAACTGCGCGACAAGATCCTCGTCGACGTCTCCAACGCCACCGTCGACGGACCGGACGGACTGCCGGCCCACCTGATTTACCCCGGCTCAAGCCTCGCCGAGCAACTTCAGGAAGCGCTCCCCGAAACGCGCGTCGTCAAGACACTCAACACCATGCTCTTCCCGGTGATGACCGCGCCGGCCACGCTCACCCAGGCGCCCGACGCCTTCCTCTCCGGCGACGACCCGCAGGCCAAGCAGACCGTCCGTGAATTGCTCATCAACCTCGGCTGGCGCATGGAGTGGATCACTGATCTCGGCGGGATCCAGACCGCGCGCGCCACGGAAGCCGCGATACTGTTTGTACCGCACGTGATTCGGTCCAGCGGATTCGCGCCCTTCGCGATCTCGGTCGCCCGCTGATCCGCACACAGCGCACCGCCGGGGCACGGTATGGCGCAGACGAAGTTCGACAAGCAGGTGGAAGAGACCGCCGAATCCCTCGCGTTCAGTATCGGCCGGTTCCTGGCCGGTCCCTGACGCTCTCGTCAAATGCATGCACGCAGCGGATTAGGTGGCCGTAGGCTGCGCGGCGTTCTTGGCGAACCCAAGGTCTGTGTTCGTTCTCTGCGCCGCCGACCACTTGATGTCGCGCGGCCCTCCAACTGGCCCATCCGCCGACCGCAGCTCCGATGATGCCTGCGGCGAATCCGATGATGGCGGCGTATAAGGCGGCGCGGGCTTCGTCCACGTCTCCCCCTGGTGTGGTGCGTGGCGGGAGGCTATCGGCCGCGGGCCACTGGTGCGTAACTGCCCTGTTCAGGTGCCGTTGGTCAGATCATGAGAGCCGAAGGCGAGGGCGAGATCGAATCGCTAACCGGAGAGCTGACCATCTGCCAGATGAGGGGAAATTCGGGTACGTACATCCAGCTCGGACGGTCGCACACGTTTTGGAAGGCACGCGTCCAAAGCTCGGGACGTGAGGCCGTACATAAACTGGCTCAAGTCGACGTTCCCGTAGGTGTCGAACAATTATACCCCCAAGGACTCCAGCAGGAGCCAACTCCTCGAAGCCAAGGGCAACCTGCAGCGCATGCTCGCGTCCATCCCGCTGACCGAAGATGAACGAGCGGCGGTCGACGATGGGTAAACCGCCGTCGATGAGCTGCTCGCCCGGCTCACCGACATCCCCACCCCCGCAGGCCCCACACCGCGCGATCTCGACCTCCCCGCCACCGTCACCATGCTGCCCATCGTGGAGGTCCGCCAAGGCAAAAGGCCATAAATCAACGCCGCCGACGGGGCGCCTTTTAAGGCGTGTTCGGCGGAACACTCCGCTGCGATCCGCTCGTATGCCATTGCCCGCACGGCACCTAGATCAGGACAATGCGCGACCGGTGTCGTGCAGGCCGCACGACTGCCTTGTCCCCGATTCGCCAGTCAACGAGCGGCCTGTCCCGGCATAGCAGGAGGCGGGGCCGGCACGGGGACGTCGTTTTCCGGCCGCAGTCGCCTCAACTGCGTCGTGGGCGAAGGACTCTTTGGCTACTGTGATGCGCTGTTCAGCCGACAAAGAGGCACGGGGGCGCGGCGATGGCCGTCAGCGGTGACAGGGATCAGCCTGGGGGCGGTCGGCGATTCCGATGCTCGGACGGGCGTGCGGTTGTTTGCCGCGCAGTGGGTAGGGCGGCATTGGTGCGCCTCTCACACCGGCCATGCAGATGTCGATCTCTGCGGAGTAGGTCCGGTGTTCGACCGGAAGGGACGGCCGCGATATTTGTAGGCGGCCGCGCACTCGACGAGATATAGCAACGAACTGTTGCAAGGTGGCCGAGTTGGACCTTCCAGGGCCCGTTGTGCTGGGGATGGCCATCTTTTGGTGCCTGATTCGAAACCCATCCATCCGAATCCTCGCTGTGGCGTTATGGCGGGCGCGGGACGAATGACAAGGTGATGTCGGGTGCATCTGAGCCCCCATGAGCAAGAAAAGATGCTCATTTACGTGGCGGCCGACGTGGCGGCGAAACGCTGGGCGGACGACGTGAAGCTCAACTACCCCGAGGTGGTCGCGCTGATTAGCGTGCACATCATGGAGGGGGCGCGCCGTGGGAAGTCGGTGACGAACCTGGCCCATTCCGGAGCCAGGCTGTTCACTCCCTCTGAGCTGATGTACGGCGTCTTCGATATGGTCCGCGACCTGCAAGTGGAGGCGACCTTCCCCGACGGGAGCAAGCTGTGCACCGTCCGCGAGTTGGTGGACCGCAACCTCTCGGAGATCCTTCCCATTGTTCCTGATCCCGGCCCTGGTGACTGCGGGGAAGCGGACATGGTTCCTGGGAAGATCAAGTTCGGTAACGGCGAGATCGTCATCAACGAGGGCAAGCCGGTAACGGTGCTGGAGGTGCGGAACGACGGTGACCGGCCTATTCAAGTCGGCTCCCACTACCACTTCGCGGAGGTCAATCCCGCGCTGAAGTTCCAGCGAAAAGGGGAGGACCCATCGCGCGATGCGGCGCGTGGGCTGCGGCTGCACATCGCGGCGGGCGCCTCGGAACGTTTCGAGCCCAACTGCGCCGGCGACTTCGCCTTCGTACCGCTCGCGGGCAACAAGGTGGTGCCGGGGCTGCGCGGCGAAACAGCGGGACCGGTGGACGACGAAGAGAACGTGGGGCAGGACGATGAGTGAGCACTCCAAGCACCGGCTGGCGATCTCCCGCGACGAGTACGCGCAGCTGTACGGCCCGACGACCAGCGACCGCATCCGGCTCGCCGACACCAACTTGTGGATCGAGATCGAAGAGGACCGCTCGGGCGGGCCGGGTCTGGCGGGAGAGGAGGTGGTCTTCGGCGGCGGAAAGGTGATCCGTGAGTCCATGGGGCAGTCCCTGCGCAGCCGCAAGGAGGGGGCGCCCGACGCCGTCATCACCGGTGTGGTGATCGTCGATCACTGGGGCATCATCAAGGCGGACGTCGGCCTGCGCGACGGGAAGATCGTCGCCCTGGGCAAGGCCGGCAACCCCGACATCATGGACGGTGTCCATCCCGACCTCGTCATCGGACCCGAGACCGAGATCATTGCGGGCAACGGCAAGATCCTTACGGCGGGCGCAGTGGACACGCATGTGCACTTCGTCGACCCGCAGGTCATTCCCGAGGCGCTGGGGTCCGGTGTCACCACCCTCATCGGCGGCGGGGCCGGGCCCGGCGAGGGAAGCAAGGCCACTACCGTCACCCCCGGGGCCTGGTACCTGGCCCGGATGTTCGAGGCCCTGGACGCCTACCCCGTCAACATCGGCCTGACCGGCAAGGGCAGCACGGTCAATAAGGGGTCGATGCGCGACCAGCTGCGCGCCGGAGCCCTCGGATTCAAGATCCACGAGGACTGGGGAGCCACCCCGGCCGCCATCCGCGCCGCGCTGGAGGTGTGCTGCGAGGACGGTGTCGGCGCCCAACTGGCCCTGCACGCCGACACGTTGAACGAAGCCGGCTACCTGGAGAGCACTCTGGACGCGATCGCCGGCCGGGGCATTCACGTGTACCACGCGGAGGGCGCGGGGGGCGGGCACGCCCCGGACATCATCAAGGTTGCCTCGCACGGCAATGTGTTGCCGTCCTCGACCAACCCGAGCATCCCGTACACCTACAACGCGGCAGAAGAGCACCTCGACATGGTCATGGTCGCCCACCATCTCAAACCAGGCGTCCCGAACGACGAGGCATTTGCACAGTCCCGGATCCGGCCGACCACCATGCTCGCCGAAGACATCCTGCACGACCTGGGCGCGATGTCGATGACGTCCTCGGACGCGCAGGCGATGGGGCGCGCGGGCGAGACGGTCCTGCGCACCTGGCAGCTCGCGCACACGATGAAGGAACGCCGCGGCAGTGCACCCGGTGACAACAGGGCCGACAACCACAGGGTCCGCCGCTATGTCGCCAAATACACCATCAACCCGGCGATCACCCACGGCGTCGGCAACAGGATCGGGTCGGTGGAAGCGGGCAAGCTCGCCGACCTGGTGCTGTGGGAGCCGAAGTTCTTCGGGGTCAGGCCGCACTTGGTCATCAAGGGCGGGCAGATCGCGTACGCACAGCTGGGCGATGCCAACGCCTCCATCCCCACGCCCCAGCCCGTCCTGCCACGCCCCGTCTACGGCGCGGTCGGCCGGGCCCCCGCCTCGCTCTCCTTCAACTTCGTGACACGGATGGCTCTGGACGACGGACTGACGGAGCGGCTCGGCGTGGCCAAACCGTTCCACGCAATCGAGAGCACCCGGTCCCTGACCAAGGCGGACATGAAGGAGAACGACGCGACACCCGAGATCGTGGTCGACGCCGACTCGTTCACGGTCACCATCGACGGCATTGACGTCGAGCAGATGGCCGAGGAAGACGAACCCAAGGTTCTCCCCCTGGCCCAGCGGTACTTCCTCGTCTGATGGCTGCTCCGATGGATGTATCGAGCCCGTCGAGCCGCCACCGTAGGCAGGCAGGATGAGCCGGGCCGCGCTGCTGGTGCTGGCCGACGGCCGGTTTCCCGCCGGAGGCCATGCGCACTCCGGCGGGGCCGAGCCGGCCGTGAAGGCCGGACGCATCAAGGACGCCAAGACGCTGGAGGAGTTCTGCCGCGGGCGGCTGCACACCGCCGGGCCGACCGCAGCGGCCGTGGCCGCCGCAGCCGCGGCCGGCTGCGACCCGCTGGCCTTGGACGAGGCCGCGGACGCACGGACCCCCGTCCCGGCGCTGCGCCTTACGGCGCGGCGGCTGGGACGGCAGATGATGCGGGCCGCCCGCGCCACCTGGCCCTCGGCCGAGCTCGACGAACTGGCCACGGCCCGGCCACGCGGCGCACACCAGCCCATCGTCCTGGGACTGGCGGCCCGGTCGGCGGGGCTGACGGCTCTGGACGCGGCGTATGCGGTCGCCTACGAGAACGTCAGCGGTCCGGCCACCGCCACCGTCCGCCTGCTCAGCCTCGACCCCTTCGACGCCACCGCCGTCCTCGCACGCCTCGCCGCCGAGATCGACCACGTCGCCGCGCGGGCCGCCGAGGCCGCCGAACGCGTCCCCCTGGAAGGAACCGACGCTCTGCCCGCCGCCTCGGCACCGCTACTGGACATCAGCGCCCAGCAGCACGCCGCCTGGCCGGTACGACTCTTCGCCTCCTGACCTGCCCCGGCACCCCACACCCGCACCACTGGAGCCTGTGATGCATCTCGACCACGCAGAGACCTTCCCCGAGCGCCACACCTACAGCGCGCCCGCCCCCGTACGCGCGGACGGCACTCGCCGCGCCCTGCGGATCGGCCTGGGCGGCCCCGTCGGCTCCGGCAAGACCGCCACCGTCGCCGCCCTGTGCCGTGCGCTGCGCGACGAGCTGTCCATCGCCGTGGTCACCAACGACATCTACACCCGCGAGGACGCCGCATTCCTGCTCCGTGAGGCGGTACTGCCCGCCGAGCGGATCACCGCCGTCGAGACCGGCGCCTGCCCGCACACCGCCATCCGCGACGACATCTCCGCCAACCTCGAAGCCGTCGAGGACCTGGAGGACGCGGTCGGCCCGCTCGACCTCGTCCTGGTCGAATCCGGCGGCGACAACCTCACCGCCACCTTCTCCAAGGGCCTGGTCGACGCCCAGATCTTCGTCATCGACGTCGCCGGCGGCGACGACATCCCCCGCAAGGGCGGCCCCGGCGTCACCACCGCCGACCTGCTCGTCATCAACAAGACCGACCTCGCCCCCTACGTCGGCTCCGACCTGGAGGCCATGGCGCGCGACGCCAAGGCGCAGCGCGGCGAACTCCCCGTCGCCTTCACCGCATTGAAGAACGAGAACGGCGTCGCGCCGGTGGTGGAGTGGCTCCAGCGGCAGCTCGCCGCCTGGACGGCCGGGGCGGCATGACAACCATCGACGCCGCCGCCCCGCCCCCTGCCTCCGTTGCCCCAGCCCCGGGGGTCCACTCCACCGCGCACATCGTGGCAGTCCCCGACCCACGCGGCGGCACCGCCCTGCCCGTACTGCACGGACGACGCGCTCTCATCCCCCGCCGCCTACGTACCGCAGGACCGTTCGCCAGGGTCGTCCTCACCGGCTCCGTCAACGCACCCCACGGCGGCGACCAACTGCGGCTCCAAGCCGAAGTACGAACCGGCGCACAGCTCAGCCTCGGCACGGTCAGCGCCACCCTCTCCCTGCCAGGCCCACGTGGCGGCACCGCCACCAGCGACATACTCCTCCGCGTGGACGACGACGCGGAACTGCACTACCTTCCGGAACCGCTGATCTCCGCCGCGCACAGCGATCTGGAGACGACCACCTGCGTCGAACTCGCCCCCAGGGCACGGCTGATGCTCAGGGAAGAGCAGATCCTGGGCCGCGCCAACGAACCCTCCGGACGGCTCCGCACCCGCCTGACCGTACGTCTGGCCGGGAGCCCCTTGCTGGATCAGGAACTCGCCGTCGGCCCCGGCGTTCCTTCCTGGTCAGGCCCTGCCGTCCTCGCGGACTACCGCATGACCGGACAACTCCTCATCGTCAACCCGGAATTCACCCATCAGCAACCCTCACCCCAACTCCTGCCGACCGACCCCGGCGAGGAGGGCGAGGCCGCCCTCACCCCCCTCGCCGGCCCCGCGGTCCTGATCACGGCGGCGGCAGCCAACCACTCCACCCTCCGACGGCTACTGGACCGGGGCCACGAGGCGATCGCCCGATAGGCCCGACTCGGCTTGAGCGCGCCGCGGTGAGCGCACTACCAAGAGCGCATCAACCTCCGCCCCTGAGTACCGAGCCCCCCAACTAACGCCCTGCGACGTGACATTCCTGATTCCACATAATCGGTGGACTCCACGATCGTGCGCGCGCATCAGCACGCGGCCGGGCTCGGAAAAGAGGGGCCCCGGCCGGCGAGCCGCACGACCAGAGCGCGACCGCCCCGGGAAGCCCAGGACCACAAGACCCAGGGGCCGTGAGCAGTCAAGCATTCTCGCCTCGTCGAAACGGCGCAGCGCGTCGGAAAGCCGAAGTCGCTACTCCCGCCAATCACGGCACAACCCACCACACGCAGAGCCCCCATCGGCATCAGCCGACGGGGGCTCCTCACCTCTCACCTGCTATCACACGCGTCTCACCAACAGCGTCGACGCACTTGGACCACAAAGACCTGACCTGCAAAAACGCTCCTGACCTACACCGATTCCACTTTCCTCGGAACTTCGCAGGGGCCAGGTTCGCCGAAGCACCATCAGGGCTGATCGTTGAGACCCAGGCGCGATGGGCCGCGGCACGACGACCGCGGTCAGCAGCTGTAGAACTCGTTGCGGGACAGGGCAGCGGGATCGAAGTCGGTGCGCATGGTGGTCCGTTTCCAGGAGGCGGCCGCGGGCCCTTTAGCGGATCCACGGCATCGCCAAACCCCTGAGTTCGGCAGAGGGTGCCCGGTATCGGAGCCACCCTGCACATCCTGATCCGCGGGGCGCCGTACTGAGGGAT
Source organism: Streptomyces sp. NBC_01454 (assembly GCF_036227565.1). Lineage (NCBI taxonomy): Bacteria > Bacillati > Actinomycetota > Actinomycetes > Kitasatosporales > Streptomycetaceae > Streptomyces > Streptomyces sp. NBC_01454. Next base: position 7,966,754 of record NZ_CP109460.1, on the reverse strand, counting down.
CAGTACGGCGCCCCGCCGGTCCGGCCGCCGGCGGCTCAGGCAGGGGTCGCGCTCAGCTGCTCGACCACGAGGTCGGCCAGCACCTGCGGTGTCGGGCACTCGTAGAGGAGGTCCGCGGGCCACTCCAAACCGGTCAACCCGGTCAGGTGGTCGCGCAGTTCGAGCGCGGTGACCGAGGTCAGGCCCATGTCGAAGAACTCTCCCTCGGCGTCGATCTCGGACGCGGACTCGTACCCGAGCACGGCGGCCGCGAGGCCCCGCACACCGCCGAGCACGGCCTCCGCCCACTCCGCGCGGGGGAGTCCCGCGAGGGTGGCCCGTAGTCCGGAGTCCTGGGGCCGCGGACCGTCGGGCCGGGGCTCGGACTCGTGCTTCGGCTCGGGCCCGGGCTCCGGCGTGCGGTCCGTCGCCTCTTCCGTAGTCTCCTCGGGCTCCGCGGCCGGCGCGGTCCGCGTCACGTGCGCGGTGTCCAGGAGGCGTACGGCCGTCTCCCCGGTGGACAGGGCCCGCCACAGCCCGCTCACCGCAGCCCTCGGGTCGAGGTCGGGGTGGACCGCCACGGCGAGCGAGGCGCCCGCTTCCCGCACGGTCTCCCCCACGGACACGACGGCCACCAGCGGCGACGCCACGTCCTCGAAGCCGCTGCCGGCCCGGACGATCGCCGCCGCGAGCCGTACGGTCCCCTCCGCGTCCCCGAACTCCAGGGCGCCGGCCGGGCGGTCGGCACCGCCGGCCACCAGGCAGCGCGCCCCGGACGCGAGCACGGCGTCGACGGTCGCCGCAGTGAGCGCGTCCGCCGGGCCGGCCACCAGGACGTCCCCCTCGGGACGCCACACGCCGGTGCGGCCCAACGGTTCGTAGGTGCGCACGAACAGCCCGTCCGGCTCGATCCGCGTCTCCCGGTACCCCTCGGCCACGGCCGCGCACAGGCGGCTGCGCGCGGGCGCGTCGAGCTCCTTCGGGAGGGTCACGGCGTGGTCGCAGGCGGGCACCACGCCGCCGCCTTCGACGACGGCCCACCGGGGAACCCCCGCCTCGGCGGCCGGTTCGGTCCCGGGCAGGGCCAGCACGAGGTCCGGGCGCTCGGCACCGCCCGAGCGGACCCGGGCTCCGTGCCGGACCAGGGCGCCCGCGACCCCGTCGGCCAGTTCCTCGTCGCCCGTGGAGGGGGCGAGCAGCAGGACGTCGTGGGCGAGCTCGGGGGCGGGGCCGTCCGGCACCCGTGTCCACCGCGCCCCCTCGAGGACCGGCGCCGCCGCTCCGGAGCGCAGCCGGCAGAGGGCGTCGAGGACCTGGGCCGGTGTCTCGTCGCCCCGCAGGTTCAGCAGGTCGAGGGCGGCGCCGAGGTCGGCGCTCTCGACGGCCGACCAGAACGGATCGAGCGCGGGCGCCCCCTCCCCCGCCTCAGCTGCGGGTACGGGTACGGGTACGGGCGCGGCCTGCGCCACATCGGCCGGCTCGGGCCAGTAACGGCGGTCCTGGAAGACGTACTTCGGAAGCCGCACCCGGGTGGCCGGCCGCCCGGCGTGGACGGCCGACCAGTCGGCCTCCACTCCGTGGGTGTGCAGGAGCCCCAGAGCCTCGACGGCGGTGCGGACGTCGTCGCGGTCGCGGCGCAGCAGCGAGACGGGCCGCACCGGGAGGCCGGGCAGGCACGACTCGACGGCCGGTGCCAGGACGGTGTCGGGTCCCAGTTCCAGGAAGGCCGTGGCTCCGTTGCCGTGGGCCTCGCGGACGGCGTCGAAGAAGCGCACGGAGCCGCGCAGTTGGTCCACCCAGTAGTCGGGGGTGTCCATCGCGTGGGCGGTGCGGACGGTGGAGACCACCGGGATTCCGGGCCGTCCGAAGCGGACCTCGGCGGCGGCGGCCCGGAACTCCGCGAGCGCCGGGTCCACGCAGGGCGAGTGGAAGGCGACGTCCACGCGCAGCCGGCGCGTACGGTGCCCGCGCTCCGAAAGTTCCCGGGCCGCGGCCAGGACCTCCTCCTCGTCCCCGGACAGGACGACCGACCGGGGGCCGTTGACGGCGGCGATGCCCACGCGGTCGGCGCGGCCCTCCAGGACGGCGAGGACTTCCTCCTCCGTCGCCCGTACGGCCACCATGGCTCCCCCGGCCGGCAGTTGGCCGAGGACCCGGCCGCGGGCGGCGACGAGGGCGGCGGCGTCGGCGAGGGGCACCAGGCCCGAGACGCAGGCCGCCGAGAGCTCGCCGATGGAGTGCCCGATCAGGGAGTCGGGGGTGACGCCCCAGCTCGACAGCAGCCGGAACTGGGCCACTTGGAGGGCGAAGAGGGCCGGCTGGGTGTACTCGGTGCGGTCCAGCAGGTCCTCCCGTTCGAAGACCGCTTCACGCAGCGGGGTGTCGAGCCGGAAGTGCGCGGACACCTCGTCGAAGGCCTGCGCGTACACAGGGAAGGTCTCGTACAGGCCCCTTCCCATCGCGGGGAGCTGGCTGCCCTGCCCGGTGAAGAGCAGGGCGAGCCGCTGCCCGGCGGCGCGCGCCCGGCGCAGGCCGTCGGCCGTGCCGTCGGACGCCAGAGCCGTGAGGGCGGCGCGCCTCTGCTGTGCGTCGGCGCCGCTCACCATGGCCCGGTGGCGGTGGGCGGCCCGGGTGGTGGACAGGGCCCGCGCCACGGCGGGGAGGTCGGAGGTGTCCGACTCCAGCAGTCGGCGGGCCTGGCCGCGCAGGGCCTGCTCGGAGCGTGCCGACAGCAGCCAGGGGACTCCGTCCAGGGCGGGCAGCGGCTCCGGGGGCTCTTCGGGGCTCGATGCCTGCTCGATCAGGACGTGCACGTTGGTGCCGCTGATGCCGAAGGAGGAGACTCCCATGCGCCGCGGCCCGGTCCCCTCGGGCCACGGCTGCGCCCGGCCAAGCAGAGCGATGTCGCCGGCGGTCCAGTCCACGTGCGGGGAGGGCTCGTCGATGTGCAGGCTCCGGGGCAGCAGGCCATTGCGGATGGACAGGACCGCCTTGATCACTCCCGCGATGCCGGCGGCTGCCTGGACGTGTCCCACGTTGGACTTGAGCGAGCCGAGCAGCAGCGGGGCCGGCCGGTCCTGGCCGTAGACCGCGAGCAGCGCCTGCGCCTCGATGGGGTCGCCGAGGGCCGTGCCGGTGCCGTGCGCCTCGACGGCGGCGACGTCGGCGGGGTGCAGGCCGGCGGCGGCGAGCGCCGCGCGCATCACCTTCTCCTGGGCCGCGCCGTTGGGGGCGGTGAGGCCGTTGCTGGCGCCGTCGGAGTTGAGGGCGCTGCCGCGCAGTACGGCCAGCACCTCGTGGCCCAGGGCGCGGGCCCGGGAGAGGCGCTCGACGAGCACCACTCCGGCGCCCTCGCCGAGTGCGGTGCCGTCGGCCGCAGCGGCGAAGGGCTTGCAGCGTCCGTCGGCGGCCAGTCCGCGCTGGCGGCTGAACTCGACGAAGGGCACCGGTGTGGAGAGCACGGTGACTCCGCCGGCGAGCGCAAGGTCGCACTCCCCCGCCCGTACCGCCTGCGCGGCGAGGTGCAGGGCGGTCAGCGAGGAGGAGCAGGCCGTGTCGACCGTGACGGTCGGGCCTTCCAGGCCGTAGGTGTAGGCGACCCGTCCGGAGAGGACTCCACCGCCGACGCCCGGGGCGAGGAAGCCCTCGGCGGCGGCGTTCTCCAGGAGGCGGCCGTAGTCCTGGTACATGGCGCCCACGAACACGCCGGTGCGGCTGCCGCGCAGCGAGGCCGGGTCGATGCCGGCGTCCTCGCAGGCCTCCCAGACGGTTTCCAGCAGGATCCGCTGCTGCGGGTCCATGGCGACGGCCTCGCGGGGCGCGACCCCGAAGAAGGCGGCGTCGAACGCGGTCGCGTCGGCCATGAAGCCGCCGTGCCGGGTGTAGGTGGTGCCGGGGGCGGCCGGGTCGGGGTCGTAGAGGCGCTCCAGGGGCCAGCCCCGGTCGTCGGGGAACGGGCCGATGCCGTCGCGTTCGTGGACCAGCATCTCCCAGAGGTCGTCGGGTGTGCGGACGCCGCCGGGGAGCCGGCAGCCGAGGCCGACGAGGACGACGGGGTCGTCCGCGGCGGCGGCCGCGGCGCGGACCACGGGAGCGGCCGCCGGGGTCGTGCCCGCGAGGAGTTCGTCCAGGTGGCGGGCGACCGCCGCCGGATTGGGGTGGCTGAACACGAGGGTGGCCGGGAGGCGCAGGCCCGTGCTTCCGGCGAGGCGGTTGCGCAGTTCGACGGCGGCGAGCGAGCCGAAGCCGGCGTCCTTGAAGGCCCGGCCGGGGTCGACCGCCTCCGGCGAGGCATGTCCGAGGACGGCGGCGGTGTGTCCGACGACCAGGTCGAGCAGGGTGCGCAGGCGCTCGGGGCCGGTCTTCCCGGCGAGGCGGGCGGCCAGTTCGGAGACGGCGGCGCCGCCCCCGGGGGCGGCGCCGCGGCGTGCGGGTTTCCCGGACAGGTCGCGCAGCGGCGCGGGGACGTTCTCTTCCTGGGCCCGCAGGGCGCCGGGGTCGAGCCGGATCGGGGCGAGCACCGGCTCGTCCGAGGCCAGGGCGGCGTCCAGGGCAGCGAGGGCGTCCGCGGTCGGCAGCGGCTGGAAGCCGGAGCGGCCCAGGCGGTCCCGGTCGACGCCGTCGGTCATGCCGCTGGTGGCGTCCCACAGGCCCCAGGCCAGGGAGATCCCAGGCAGGCCCGCAGCGTGGCGGCGTCGGGCCAGGGCGTCGAGGCCGGCGTTGGCGGCGGCGTAGTTGGCCTGGCCGAGGCCGCCGAGGATGCCCACGGCCGAGGAGAACAGCACCAGGCGTGCCTGGGGCAGCAGTTCGTGGAGGTGGAGCGCGGCGTCGAGCTTCGCTCCGAGCACGCGGTCGAGGCGCTCGGGGGTCAGGCCGGTCACCAAGCCGTCGTCGAGGACGCCCGCGGCGTGGACGACGGTCGTGAAGGAGGCTCCGCCGGCCAGGACCGCGAGATCGGCACGGTCGGTGACGTCGCAGGCGACGGCACGGACCTGGGCCCCGGCCCCGGCCAGCTCCTCCGTGAGGGCGGCCATGCCGGGGGCGTCGGAGCCACGTCGGCCGGCCAGCACCAGGTCGCGTACGCCGTGTGCGTGGACGAGGTGCCGGGCAACGAGCTGCCCCAGGGTGCCGGAGGCGCCGGTCACCAGGGTCCTGCCGAGCTCGCCGGTCCCCGCCGGAGCGGGGAGGGCGCGTACCAGCCGGGTCACGGTCGCGGTCCCGGACACCAGCGTGAGCTGGGGCTCGTCCGCGGCGAGGGCGGCGGGGATGGCGGCGAGGGTGGTCGCGTCGAGATCGGCCAGGTCCAGCACCCGGAAGCTGCCGGGGTGTTCGAGCTGGGCGGACCGTACGAGACCCGCGACGGCGGCTTCCGCCACGTCGTGGTGGACCCGGCGGGTGACGAGGACGAGCGTGGAATCCGTACGGCTCTCGTCCGCCAGCCAGTCCTGGACGAGGGTGAGCGCGCCGCGCACGGCCTCGCCGGGCTCGCCTGCCGGAGTCGGCACCAGGACGTGGGGCGCGGGGTCCTGGGTGGGCTGCTTCCCCAGCTGCCGGGCGAGTTCCGGGTCCTGTACGGCGTAGTCCTCGTGCGCGCCGCCGGGCAGGGCCCGGGTCACCCGGTCGGGGCGCAGCAGGTCGCCCCGGTCGGGGCGGCCGAGAGCGCCCGCCGGAAGCTCGCGGAGCACGAGGGTGTCGACCGAGGCGACGGGTGCCCCGGTGGTGTCGGTGAGGGTGAGGCGGACGGCGTCGGGGCCCGCGGCGGACAGGGTCACGCGCACGGTGTCGGCGCCTGCGGCGTGGAGGCGCAGGCCCTGCCATTCGAAGGGCAGTGCCGGGCGGCGGCCCCCTCCTGTGGTGAGGAACCCGCCGAGGGCGACGGGGTGCAGGCACGCGTCGAGCAGGGCTGGGTGGAGAGTGAACGCGCCGGCCTGGTCGGCGTCGGGCAGTGCGACCTCGGCGTGGAGGTCCCCGTCGCGTCCCCGCCACAGTGCCCGCAGGCCGCGGAAGGCCGGGCCGTAGCTCAGGCCGGCGCCCTCCAGGGTCGCGTAGAGGGCTTCGACGTCCTGGGGTTCGGCGCCGGCCGGCGGCCACGCGGTGGTGGCGGCCACCGGTTCGGCGGCGTCGGGCAGGAGGACGCCGGTGGCGTGCGTGGTCCAGTGCCCCGCCCCGATGAGGGTGTGCAGGATCAGTCCGCGCGAGCCGTCCTCGGCCGGGGCCGTGATGTCCACGCGCAGCCGGATGTCGCCCTCGTCGGGGAGGACGACCGGGGTGAGCAGGGTGAGCTGGTCGACGGCGGCGCAGCCGGCCTCGTCCGCCGCCCGGGAGGCGAGCTCCGCGAGGGCTGCGCCCGGCAGGACCACCTGTCCTTCGACGGTGTGGTCGGCGAGCCAGGGCTGGGCGGCCAGGCCGAGCCGGCCGGTGAGCACCAGGCCCTCGGCGGCGGGCAGGGAGGCGCGCAGGACGGGGTGGTCGACCTCGTCGAGGCCCAGGGCGCCCGCGCCGCCGGTGCCGGGGCCGGGGTTCAGCCAGTACGGCTCCGTGAGGAAGGTGGTGGTGGGCAGGTCGATCCGGCGGGCTTCGGGCCAGAGCGCGGACCAGTCGGGGCGTACGCCCTTCACGTACAACTGGGCGAGGGCGTGCAGCAGTTGCCCGGGGCCGCCTTCGTTGCGGCGCAGGGTGTGGACGACGGCGGTGTCGGTGCCCAGCGCGTCGACGGTCTCCTGTGCGGCGGTCGTGACCACCGGGTGGGGGCTGACCTCCAGCAGGGTGGTGCAGTCGCGCCGGACGAGGGCGGTGACGGCCTCGTCGAAGCGGACGGTCTCGCGCAGGTTCCGGTACCAGTAGTCGGCGTCGAAGGCGTCGGCGGCCTCGATCCAGCGGCCTTCCACGGAGGAGAAGAAGGGGATTTCGGGGGCGAGCGGGCTGACGGGGGCGAGGGCCTCCAGGACCTGCGCGCGGACGTCTTCCACGTGCGCGCTGTGCGAGGCGTAGTCCACGTCGACGCGCCGGGTCCGTACGCCGTCCTCCTCGCAGGCGGCGAGGAGTTCGTCGAGGGCGTCGGTGTCGCCGGAGACGACCACGGAGGCCGCGCCGTTGACGGCGGCCAGCGACAGCCTGCCGTCCCAGCGGCGGAGCCGGTCGCGTGCCTCGTCGGCGGGCAGCGCGAGGGACATCATGCCGCCGCGGCCCGAGAGGGTGGTCAGGGCACGGCTGCGCAGGGCGACGACACGGGCGGCGTCCTGGAGGGTGAGGGCGCCGGCCACGCAGGCGGCGGCGATCTCGCCCTGGCTGTGTCCGCCGACAGCGGCCGGGTGGACGCCGAGGGAGCGCCACACCTCGGCGAGGGCGACCATCACGGCGAACAGGGCGGGCTGGACGACGTCGACCCGGTCCAGGTCCTGTTCGCCGCGCAGAACGGCGGTCAGCTCGAAGTCCACGTAGGGGGCCAGGGCGCTCTCGCACTGGGCTATCCGTTCCCGGAACACCGCGTTGGTGTCCAGCAGGCGCACGGCCATGTCCCGCCACTGCGAACCCTGGCCGGGGAAGAGGAAGGCCACGCCGCCGCTCGGCCCGGTGGTCCCTTCGACGACGGCGGGCGAGGGCCGGCCGGCGGCCAGGTCGTCCAGTGCGGCGAGGAGTTCGGCCCGGTCGCCGCCGAGGACGACCGCGCGGTGCTCATGGGAGGCGCGGGTGGTGGCCAGGGAGAGGGCCACGTCCTCGGGGCGCGGTTCCTGCGGGTGCCTGGTCAGGAAGGCGGTGAGGGTGGCGGCTTGGGCGCGCAGTGCGGCGTCGGAGCGGGCGGACAGGGTCCAGGCCAGGGGGCCGGGCCCGGCGGGCGGCGTCACCGGGGTCTCGGCACTTTCGGCGCTCTCGGCGCTCTCGGCGCTCTCGGCGCTCTCGGCGCTCTCGGCGCTCTCGGCGCTCTCGGCGCTCTCGGCGCTCGCCACGTATGCCGGCCGCTCGGCGTCGGGCCGTTCGGCGGTCCGGTCGTCCACCGGCAGCGGGGGTTCCTCCAGGATCACGTGGGCGTTGGTGCCGCTGACCCCGAAGGAGGACACGGCAGCCCGGCGGGGTTCCGTACCGGCGGGCCAGGGTGCGTCCTCGGTGAGGAGTTCCACGCCGCCCGCCGACCAGTCCACGTACGGGGTCGGGGCGTCGAGGTGCAGGGTCCGGGGCAGTACCCCGTGCCGCATGGCCATGACCATCTTGACGATCCCGGCGATGCCCGCGGCGGCCTGAGTGTGCCCGATATTGGACTTGACCGATCCCAGGCGCAGCGCCTGGGTGCGCTCCCTGCCGTAGGCGGCGAGCACGGCCTGGGCCTCCACCGGGTCGCCCAGGGGGGTGCCGGTGCCGTGTGCCTCCACCGCGTCGACCTGCTGGGGGGTCAGTCCGGCGTCGACGAGGGCCTCGCGGATGACGCGCTGTTGGGCGGGGCCGTTGGGTGCGGTGAGGCCGTTGCTGGCACCGTCGGAGTTGACGGCGGTGCCCCGGACCACGGCGAGTACGCGGCGGCCGGCGGCCAGGGCGGTCGCGAGGCGTTCGACGACGATGACGCCGGCGCCCTCGGACCAGGCGGTGCCGTCCGCCCCGGCGGCGAACGGCTTGCAGCGGCCGTCGGGGGCCAGGCCGCGCTGGCGGCTGAACTCCACGAAGGCGGCGGGGGTGGCCATCACCGTGGCCCCTCCCACGAGGGCCATGTCGCACTCGCCCCGGCGCAGGGACCGGACGGCCAGGTGGAGGGCGACGAGCGACGAGGAGCAGGCGGTGTCCACCATGATGGCGGGGCCGCGCAGGCCCAGCTGGTAGGCGACGCGGCCGGCGACGACGCTGCCGGCGCCCTGGGCGCCCGGGTAGTCGTGGTGCATGACGCCGGTGAACACGCCGGTGCGGCTGTCGCGCAGCGAGCTCGGGTCCAGGCCGGCGCGCTCGACGGCCTCCCAGGACGTCTGGAGGATCAGCCGCTGCTGCGGGTCGGTGTGGAGCGCCTCCTTGGGCGAGATCCCGAAGAATCCCGCGTCGAACCGGGCGGCGCCGTGCAGGAATCCGCCCTCGCGGACGGTGGTCGTGCCCGGGTGATCGGGGTCCGGGTGGTGGAGCGTGTCCAGGTCCCAGCCGCGATCGCCGGGGAACGGTGTGATCCCGTCCCGCCCCTCGGCGACGAGCGACCACAGGTCGTCGGGGGACTCGACGCCGCCCGGGTAGTGACAGGCCATGCCGACGATGGCGACCGGCCCGGCGGATCGCTCCTCCACATCGCGCAGCCGCTGCCGCGTCGACTGCAGTTCCGCGGTCACCCGGCGCAGGTAGTCGCGGAGCTTGTCCTCGTTGGTCATCGGGAGCGTTCCTCCAGTCCCGGCAGCGGGCTGCCGAGCTCGGCGTCGATCAGGGCGAAGACCTCGTCGTCGGTCGCCGAGGCGAAGGCGGTGACGGGTGCTGTCGCGGTGTGAGGTGTCAGGTGGTCGAGCAGGCCGCGGACGCGTTCCGCAGTGCGGTCGCGGGACACGTCGTCCGTGGCCGCCGCCGTGAGGGCGGCGGCCAGGCGATCGAAGGCCGCGAACAGGGTCGGCAGGTCGGTCGCCTCGGACTCGCCGGTGAACCGCTCGTCGAGGTGGGTGACCAGATCGGCCGGGGTGGGGTGGTCGAAGACGAGCGTGGCCTCCAGCGACAGGCCGACGGCCGTGCCCAGCCGGTTGCGGAACTCGATGGAGCTCAGCGAGTCGAAGCCGAGTTCCTGGAAGGACCGGTCGGATTCGATCAGGCCGGCGTCCGCGTAGCCGAGGACGGCTGCGGCTTGTCCCCGGACCAGCGCCGACAGCCTGGCGCGCCGCTCGTCGGGACCGAGGCGGGCCAGGCCCGGGTCGGCGGCCGGGGCTGCCGCCGTGGTGCGCACCAGGCTGCGCAGCACGTGCGGTACGACGGCGACCGGACCGCGCCCGAGCCGCAGGACGGTGACCGCCGGGTGCGGTCCGGCGAGGGCCGCGTCGAGCAGTGCGAGGGCCGCCCCGGTGGGAAGCGGTTCGATGCCGCCGCGGGCCAGGCGGTCCCGGTCGGCGGCCATGCCCTCGTCGAGCGCCCACGGCCCCCAGGCCACGGACACGGCCCGGCGGCCGGCTGCGGCGCGCTGCCGGGCGAGGGCATCGAGGAAGGCGTTGGCGGCGGCGTAGTTGCCCTGCCCCGGGCCGCCCAGTACGCCCGCCACGGAGGAGAACAGCACCAGTTCGGCCTCGGGCAGCAGGTCGGCGAGGTGGGCGGCGCCTTCGGTCTTGGGCCGCAGCACCCGCTCCAGGCGGTCCGCGTCGAGGGCGGTGACCACTCCGTCGTCCAGTACTCCCGCAGCGTGCACGGCCATGGTCACCCGGCGGCCGGCCAGCAGGGTCTGCAGGGCGACGCGATCGGCCACGTCACAGGCGGCCGCCTCGACCCGGGCGTCCAGCCCGGCCAACCCGGCCGGGACCCGGCCGCTGCGGCTGACCAGCAGCAGGTCGCGTACGCCGTGCCGCTCGACGAGGTGGCGGACCACCGGTCCGGCGAGGGCGCCGCTCGCACCGGTCACCAGGACGGTGCCGGCCGGGCGCGGTGCGGGCGCCGGCACAGCGGCCGGTACGCGGACCAGCCGGGCTCCGAGCACCCGGCCGTCGAGCAGGCGCAGGTGCGGTTCGTCGGAACCGAGCGCGCGCTGCAGCGGCGCGAGGTCCTCGGCGTCCACGAGGCCGAAGCGGCCCGGGTGTTCGGACTGGGCGGAGCGCACCAGTCCCCAGGCCGCGGCCGTGGCCAGGCCCGGGGCGGTGGTGACGAGGACCAGCCGCGCGGACGCGAACCGGCGGCCGGCGAGCCACTGCTGGAGCCGGCCGAGCACCTCGGTGGTGAGGGCGCGGGCGGCCGGGGCCCCCTCGGCGGCGCCGGACGGGGCGGCCGGGACGGGCAGGACCACCACCGGCGGCACGTCCGTCAGGGCGTCCAGATCCGCGGCCCGCACCAGCCGCGCCCCGGAGGCCGCCAGGGCGGCGCCGATCCCCTCCGGGTCCGGGCCGACGACCGCGTAGCGGGCCCCCGGTGACGGCTCGGGGGTCTCTACGGGCAGCCACTCCACTTGGTGGAGCGGCTCGGCCGGAGCGTCCGCCCGGCGCAGCACCACCGAGTCGACGGAGGCCACGGGCGCGCCCGCGTGGTCCGTGAGGAGGAGCTCGACCGCGTCGGCCCGGTGGTGGACCAGTCGTACCCGGGCGGCGGTCGCTCCCGGGGCGTGGACGCGTACGCCGGACCAGGCGAACGGCAGGTAGGGGCTGTCCCCGTCGAGGGCCGAGGTGAGGGCCACGGTGTGCAGGGCGGCGTCGAGCAGTACGGGGTGCAGCGCGTGCGCCCCGGGACCCCTGTCGGCGACACCGTCGGGTAGGGCGACGTCCGCGAAGGCGGCGTCGGCGGTGCGCCAGGCGCGGCGCAGGCCACGGAAGGCGGGCCCGTACCCCGTGAGCGTCTCGTAGAGGCGGGTGACGTCGAGTTCCTCGGCGTCAGCGGGCAGGGCCGGGGACGCCGGTGGCTCCTCGGGTGCGGGGGCGAGGACGCCGGTGACGTGGCTCGTCCAGCCGCCGTCCCCGGTGCGGGCGTGGATCCGGAAGGCCCGCGTACCGTCGGGCTCGGCGAGGTCCACGACGAGGCGCAGGTCGGCCTCGCCCGATGCCAGCGGTGTGTGGGTGACGAGTTCGGCGATCCGCGGGCAGTGCAGCCGGGCTCCCGCCCGCAGGGCCAGGTCGATGAAGTACGTCCCGGGTACCAGGACGACGCCGTCCACGGTGTGGTCGGCCAGCCAGGGCTGCTCCGCCGTGGAGATCCGCTCACTGAACACGTGTCCGTCCGGCAGTTCGACCTCTTCGGCCGCGCCCGGCGAACTCCCGGACGGGGTCCGGGTGGTGGTGACCCAGTGGCGCTCGCGGGCGAAGGGGTAGCCGGGCAGCGAGAGCCGTCGCGGCCGGTCGGGCGCGGGCAGGCTGATCGCGGCGCCCTCGACCCAGCCCCGGGCCAGCTCGCGCAGGTCGTCGCCGTGCACTGGTGCGGCGGAGCGGCGCCTTCGTCCGCGGTACCGGCCCGTGCCGGTGCGGAGCGCGTCGGCGAACTCGGCCGTCGTCGTGGCGACGACGGCGAGCCGCTCGTCGAGGTGGTCGCGTCCGGACCAGAGCGTGAAGGCGAGCGCCGCCGGGTCCACGCCGCCGCCGGTACCGGTGAGGCGGCGCGTCAGCTCGGCCGGGGTCGTCCCCCCGTCGACGTGGAGCCGGACGCCGAACTCCTCCTGGATGCGGCGGGCGAGGCGGGTCAGGCGCGGGTAGTCGAGGCCGAGTTCCGAGAAGGGTTCACCGGGATCGACGGGAAAGCCCACGACCTCGGTGAGGATCCGCTCCAGGGCTTCGGGGCCCGCGCCCCGGCCGGCCCGGTCGAGGTGGGCGAGCATCCGCGCCACGGTCTCGTCGAGCCGGGTGACGTCCTTCGCCGAGAGCACGAAGAGCTGGGGACGGTCCTCTTCCGGGGCCTGCGGGCCACGCGCGAGCGGGTGTTCGGCCAGCACCACGTGGGCGTTGGCGCCGCCCGCGCCGAAGGAACTGATCGCCGCGGTGAGCGGAGCGTCCGCGGGCGGGTTCCAGGGTTCCAGGGTGCGCTGCACGCGGAACCGCGAACCCGCCCAGTCCACCGCCGGGTTGAGCGGCTCGGCGTGCAGCGAGGGCGCCAGTGCGCGGTGACGCATCTGGAGGACGACCTTGGTGAGGGCGGCGATGCCCGCCGCCGACTCCAGGTGGCCGATGTTCGACTTCACGGAGCCGATGGGCCAGGGCCCCCGGCCCGCGCCGACGGCGTCGAAGGCCCGCTCCAGGGCGGTGATCTCGATCGGGTCGCCCAGGCTGGTGCCGGTGCCGTGGGCCTCCAGGTAGCCGAGGTCGGCGGGGTCCACTCCCGCCGCCGTGAGCGAGTCGCGGACGAGGGCGGCCTGCGAGGCCGGGTCGGGCACGGAGAACCCACCGGTGTGACCACCGTGATTGAGGGCCGTACCGCGGATAACGGCGTGTACGTGGTCTCCGTCGCGCAGCGCGTCGCGCAGCGGCCGCAGCAGCACCACGCCGACGCCCTCGCCGGGCACATAGCCGTCGCCGCCCTCGCCGAAGGCCCGGCAGCGACCGTCGGTGGAGAGGAAGGACGACTGGCTGAGCAGCAGGTACTTGTTGGGGTGGACGTGCAGGTTGACGCCTCCCGCGAGGGCGGCCTCGCACTCGCCCCGCCGGATCGCCTCGACGGCCAGGTGCAGCGCCGTCAGCGAGGAGGAGCACATGGTGTCGAGCGCGATGCTCGGCCCCTTGAGGTCGAGGAAGTAGGAGACGCGGTTGGCGATCGAGGCGCTGAACGACGAGGGCACGAGACCCGGTTCCGCACGGACGCCGTGCAGTTGGTACTGGTTGTACATCACGCCGGCGAACACGCCGACGGAGCGGCCCCGCCAGGCGGAGGGGGCGTGTCCCGCCTCCTCGAAGGCGTGCCAGGCCTCCTGGAGGAACAGCCGCTCCTGCGGGTCGAGGACGGCGGCCTCGTTGGGCGAGATGTGGAAGAAGACGGCGTCGAACTCGTCGATGCCGTCGACGAATCCGCCCCAGCGGCCGTACGAGCGTCCTGGCACACCCTTGGCGTCGCTGTGGATCGCGCGGTGGTCCCAGCGGTCGGCGGGCACCTCGGTGATGCCGTCCCGGCCGGCCTTGAGGTTCTCCCAGAACTCGTCGAGCGTGCGGGCGCCCGGGTAGCGGCCGCTGATGCCCACGACGGCGATCGCGTCGTCCTCGTCACCGGTGCCGTCGCAGGCCGCCGGCAGGGGGGGCGCGGGGGCGGTGACGGCGGAGACGGCCGCCTCCGGAACGGCGGGGGCCGCGGCCGTGGGGGCCGCGACGGCAGGGGTGAACCGTTCGGTGATCTCGGCCGCCGAGCCCACGAGCGCCACCAGGTGCGGCCGGCCGCTGCCGGCGGCCCGCAGCATGATGTCCACCGCGGTCGGGGTGTCCATGGCCCTCAGGCCCATCCGGCGCAGCGCGCGGTCGTCGAGCGGCATGCCTCCGTCCGACCAGCCGGGCCACCCGATCGACACGACCCCCGGCTTGCCCTCGGCGAACCGGTCGAGGAAGGCGTTGGCGCAGGCGTAGTCGGCCTGGCCCTGGTTCCCCCAGGCGGCGGCCGTGGACGAGCAGAGCACGAGGAAGTCCAGCCCCAGGTCCCGGGTGGCCTCGTACAGCAGGCGGGTGCCGGTGACCTTGGGCGCCAGCACGGCACGGACGTCCGCGGGGCTCTTGCCCGCGATCAGCCCGTCGCGCAGCACACCGGCGGCGTGCACCACCCCGTCCAGCGCGCCGAACCGGGAGAGCGCCAGGTCGACCACGCTGCGCACGTCCTCGGCGCGGGAGACGTCCGCGCCGACCACCTGCACCTCGGCCCCGAGGGCGCTCAGCTCGGCGGTCCGCGCGCTGTCGCCCGCCGTCCGTCCGCAGAGCACGAGCCGGGCCCGCACGGTCCGCGCCAGGTGCCGGGCGAGGGACAGGCCCACTCCGCCGAGGCCGCCCGTGATCAGGTACACGCCTCGTTCGCGCAGCCGGGCCGGCCGGTCCGGGGCCGGGGCGGGCAGGATCTCGCGCACCAGGCGCCTGCCCGCCTCGTAGCGCACCTCCATATCCGGTACGCCCGCGGTGAGTTCGGCCAGGGCATCGGCGCGCTCCGGCGAGCACACCACCGCGGCGCGTACGCCGGGCTGCTCCCGGTGGAGCGTGCGCAGCAGACCCGAGACCGCCGAGGCCGCCGCGCCCAGGGGCAGGTGGCAGACGATCCGTACGGGGCTGCGCCGGTTGCGCAGCAGGGCGGCCGCGAAGCCGGTCAGGGCGACGGCCTCGCCCTCGACGTCCTGCGGATCGGCGGGGGTCCAGAGCACGTCGCAGGCGTCGTGCCCGGTGAGCAGGGCCGCCCAGTCGCACCCGGTCCGCGCGTCGACGGTCAGGACGGAGGCCGGAGCCGGTGCCGGTGCCGGTGCCGGCGGCAGCGGCGCGTCACGCCAGCGGGGCTCGAACCAGACCACCTCGGCGGGCACGTCCTCGCGTACGTCCTGCTCCTGCGGCGCCCCGACGGCCTTGCGGGCCCCGCCCTCGGGCAGTTCGTACGCGCCCAGGTACTCGACGAGGGTCTCGAAGGAGCTGTGCTCGAACAGCAGGGTGGGCGAGAAGTCGGTGCCGTACGCGCGCTCCAGGTCGGCGGCAATGCCCAGCAGCGCCGTCGAGTCCAGGCCCAGCTCGTAGAAGCCCGCCTCCTCGTCGAACTCGGCGCGGCCGAGCCGTTCGGCGAGCAGGCCGCGCACCAGGCTCGCCGTGGTCTCCCCGTCGGGTACCGCGCCGGCCGGCGTGGTACCCGACGGCTTCGCCGCGCGCGCGGAGCCGTCCAGCCGGGTGATGGCGTCCTCCTCCCGGACGCGCTTCGAGGTGAGGCCTCGCAGCCACAGCAGGACGCCGCCGTCGGCGTCGAAGAAGCGCAGGTCACAGGTGGTCAGGTCGCCGGCCGGGCCGGTGGCGCGGGGCGGGGTGGCGTGCACCAGGGTGCGGTCCCCGACCGGCCCTCGGGCCCGGAAGGAGTCGATGAGCATCGGGATGTAGGGCCGGGCCGCCTCGCCGGCCCCGGCCGTGGCGAACTGCGTCGGCAGCAGGGTCGACGAGTCCAGCGCGGCCGGGTGCAGGTGGAAGTACTCCGCGTACGCGGCGGCCTCCGGGCCCAGCGACAGGTCCGCGAGCAGCTCGTGCGCGCCGACGTGCAGGGTGCCCCGGGCACGCATGAACTCCCCGTGCTCGATGCCGGTCCGGCGGACGAGCGCGTACAGGTCGGCCATGTCGGCCTTGAGGGGCATGCCCGCGCGCAGGGCGGACAGGTCGACGGCCTCGGCCGGGAAGGGCACGTCCAGGTGGAGCCGGCAGTCGAGGACCGGTTCGGTCTCGCCCGTGGGGCGGCGGGTTCCGGTGACGAAGACCCGGTAGCCGTCCGCGTCCGCTGTGAACTCCACCCGCAGTTCGGTCTCGAAGTCCGGGCCCGCGGCCACGGGGTTGCGGAAGAGCACGCGGCGCAGCTCCACGCGGGAGGTGTCGACGCCACGGGCCCGCAGGATCCGGTAGATCATGTCGAGGAACGACACTCCGGGCAGGATGCGCGTGCCGTGCACGCGGTGGTCACGCAGCACCGGGTCGGTACCGCGCACCACCACGGAGCAGGTCAGGCCGTCCAACAGGTTCATTTCTTTCCTTCCGGCACGGCGGAGAACTCGAGCTCGAAGAACGGCGCGGGGGCCGGTGCGGGCGTTCGCGCGGGCGGTTGTACGGACTGTGCGGGCCGTGCGGGGGCGTCCGCGGGCGCGTCGAACCAGAAGCGCCGCCGCCGGTAGCGGGGCGGGTCCAGCGGTCCGCGCGCGGGGACGTGGGCTTCGGGTGCCTGGCGCACCACCATGTGGGCGTTGGTGCCACCGAACCCGAAGGAGCTGACGGCGGCCCGGCGCGTACCGTCGCGGCCCGTGAAACCGCGCGGCTCCCGTACGGGGAACAGCGGCGACTCCTCGAAGCGGAAACGGCGGTTGAGGGTCGCGCAGTGCAGCGTCGGCGGCAGCTGCGCGTGGTGGACCGACAGCAGGACCTTGATCAGTCCGGCCATGCCGGCCGCACTGAGGGTGTGTCCGATGTTGGTCTTGACGCTGCCGACGCCGCAGAAGCCGACCTCGTCGGTGCGGGCGCGGAAGGCCTCTGTGAGCGCCTTCAGTTCCATCGGGTCACCGATCATGGTGCCGGTGCCGTGGGCCTCCACGTAGCCCAGCCGGTCCGGGGAGACACCGGCGTCGGCCAGGGCCGCCTCGATCACCTCGCGCTGTGCGCGCGGGTTCGGTGTCGTGATCCCCATGGTGCGGCCGTCGTTGTTGACGGCGCTGCCCTCGATCACCGCGTAGATCCGGTCGCCGTCGCGCACGGCGTCGGACAGCCGCTTGAGCAGCAGCGTGCCGGCGCCCTCGCCGAGGACGATGCCGTCGGCCCGCTCGTCGAACGTGTGGCAGCGCCCCGTGGGCGACAGGGCGCCCGCCCCGCTCATCCCGACGAAGGGCACCTCGTCGAGGAGGATGTCGACCCCGGTCGCGAAGGCCAGGTCGCACTCCCCGGTCCGCAGGCCGGCAGCAGCCATGTGCACGGCGACGAGCGCGCTGGAGCAGGCCGTGTCAACGACGACGGACGGTCCTCGCAGGTCGAGGTGGTGGGACAGCTGCGCGGCGATGAAGTTCTGCGCCATTCCGCTGATCGAGTGCGGACCGGCGGCGGCGACGTGTGCGCCGTAGTTCGCCGCACGGGCGCCCGCGAAGACGCCCACGCGCCGGCCCGCGACCTCCTCCGGGGTGAGCCCGGCGTCGGCCAGGCACTCCACGCCGGTCTCCAGGACCTGCCGGACCAGGGGGTCGACGTGTGCGGCCCCGGCCGGGTCGATCCGGAAGTGCTCCGGGTCGAAGTCCTCGATGGCGTCGAGGAAGCCGCCCCACTTGCTGACGGTGGTGCCGGGCTGCGGGTCGGGCCGCCAGAAGCGGTCCTTGTCCCAGCGGGAGGGCGGCACCTCCGTGACGGAATCCGTCGCGGACATCAGGTTCCGCCAGAACGTCCCCTGGTCGGGGGCGCCGGGGAAGTGGGCGGCGATACCGATGACGGCGATGTCCTCACGCCGCGCGGCCGCTCCCGCGACGGGAGCGCCGGACACGACGGCGTCGGGCGAAACCGGAGCCGGGGCCGGAGCGGTGGCCTCGGCAGGGATGGGCGGGACGGCGGGTGCGACGTCCGGGGCGGCGTCCTGCGAAGGGGTCGCGAGGTCCGGCACCAGGTCGCGCAGGGCCTCGGCGAGGAGGGCCACGGTCGGGTTCTCCAGGATGGTCGAGGGCTCCGCGACGACGCCGAGCTCCCGCTCCAGCGCGGCGAGGATCTGGGCGATCATGATCGAGTCCACACCCAGGTCGGCGAAGTCCTCGTCCCCTCCGATCGCAGCGGGTTCCAGCCGGAGCGTCGAGGCGAGCACCCCGGTCACACGGCGGACGAGTCCGTCCGCGGCCGGTACCCCACGCGGGGCGGCCGACGGAGCCGGCGCGGGCGCCGTCCCGTCCGGCCGGCCCGCCCGGCCCGGCGCGGGCACCTCCAACAGCCGGGCGGCGTCGAAGCGTCCGGCGTCCACGACGCAGGGCAGCACGACCGGGTCGGGGCCGCTCATCGCACGGTCCAGCAGGTCCAGTCCCGCTTCCGGGGCCAGGGTGCGCAGACCGAGGTCCCGGTAGGCCGGGGTGTCGACCTCGGGCATGCCGGCCGCACGCCAGCTCGGCCACTGCAGCGACCGGACGACGGGGGCGCAGTCACCGCCGGTGGCGGTGCGGTACTCGGCGACGCGGTCCAGCACGGAGTTGGCCAGCGCGTAGTCGCTGAGGCCCACGGCCAGCGCGGGCACGCCGCCCGCGACGGACGAGTACAGCACGACGAAGCGCAACGGGTCGCCGGCGCAGCCGTCCAGGACGGCCTGGAGTCCCGCGGTCTTCGGTTCCAGGACCCGCTGCACGTCCTCGGTTCGCTTGCCGATGAAGGCCGGATCGCGCATGACGCCGAGTCCGGCGCAGTGCACGATGCCGACGATCGGGCCCATCTCGCGCCGGGCACGGTCGAGCACCTCGGCGACCCCGTCCAGCGGGCCGGTCTCGAACGCGACCCGGACCCCGGGGCGTTCCAGGGCCGCGAGGTCGCGCAGCCTGGCCGCAAGGGCCGGGTCGGTGCCGGGGTCCGCGAGGAGCGCGGGCCACTCGGTCCGGGCGGGCAGCGCGGTACGGCCGAGGAGCACGAGCCGGTCGGCGCCCCGTTCGACGAGCCGGGCCGCGAGCAGCCGGCCCAGCGCGCCCGTCCCTCCGGTGATCACGACGGTCCCGCCGGCCAGGTCCGCGGACCAGTCGGCGGAGGCGGGCGCCGCGTCGGCGGGGCGCAGCACCGGCCGGTGCCGTACGCCCGCCCGTACGCAGGCCTCGGTTACCGGGTCGGTCGCCGCGAGTTCGGCGGCGGCCGCCGCACGCAGCGCGGCCGGCTCCAGGGTGTCGAGGTCGAGGGTGCGGGCGGACAGGCCGCGGTACTCGGCCGTGAGCATCCGGACGAGGCCCGCGTAGGCCGCGCCGCGCAGCGTGGGCCGCTCGGTCCGGAAGGTGACGAGCCCCCGGGTCAGGTGGAGGTAGGTGAAGCCGCGGGTGCGGTTCCCGGTGACCAGCTCGCGCAGGAGCGCGATCCGCGCCCAGTCGGGCTCCGGCGCGGTGAGCGGCGTGTCCGACAGGTCGGCCAGGTCGATCACGGCCGTCGCGAGGCGGGCCGCTTCCGCGATCCGCCGGGCGGCGTCCTCGTCGCCGTCGTCCATGCGGATCACCGTGGCGGCGGGTCCGAAGGCCTTCGTGGCGAGATGCTCGTTCTCGGCGCGGGCCAGCACCAGGATCCCCGCGGGCAGTTCGGCGGGGGGCAGCGGGGCGGCCTCCCATCGCTTGACCAGGAGCAGTGCGGAGTCCTGCGGGGCGGACGCGCCCGCGGTAGCGGCCGGCGCCGTGAGCCAGTGCCGTTCGCGGGCGAAGGGGTAGGTCGGCATGGACGCCGGCTGCGGCCGGTCGGTACGCAGCGCGGCCCAGTCGATGTCGGCGCCGTCCTGCCAGAGCCGTGCGAGCCGGTCGAGCCGTCCCTCCCGGACCAGCCGGGCGAGGTACTCGGCGCCCTCGGGTTCGGACAGCCAGGCGTGGTCGGCGTCCGTACCGCCGGGGGCGTGCTCGGTCGCGAGGTGGCCGGCCAGCTGCTCGCGCAGGTCGCGGGTGGAGCGGGCGACCACCGCGAGCCGGGCGGCCATGGGGACGCGGGCGACCTGGGAGGTGTACGCGAGCGAGGCGAGCGACGCCGCGGGTACATCCGTACCGCCGGCGCCGATGCCGGCGCTGCCATGGTCCGCGTCCGCATCCGTGTCCGCGTCAAGGAACTCCACCATCGCGGCGGCGTACCGGCGCAGGGCGGCTTCGTCCCTGCCCGACAGCAGGAACACCTCCTTGGCGTCGTCCCGCAGCGGGGCCGGGGGCGCGCCGGCGGGCGCCTCCTCCAGGACCACGTGCGCGTTGACTCCGCCGAAGCCGAAGGAGCTGACGCCCGCGCGCAGCGGCAGGGGCGCGCCGTCGGCGTCCGTGGGCGCCCACGGGGTCGTCTCCCGTACGGGCCGGAACGGCGTACCGGTGAGGTCGATCAGCGGGTTGAGCGTCTGGAGGTGCAGTGTCTTCGGCAGCGTGCGGTGCCGCATCGCCAGCACCACCTTGATGACTCCGGCGACGCCCGCGGCGGGCTCCAGGTGTCCGATGTTGGTCTTCACGGTGCCGATGCCGCAGGGCGTGGCGGGGCCGTCGGCCAGGGTCCGGTGGGCCCGGACGAGGCCGTCGATCTCCACCGGGTCGCCGAGGGCGGTGCCGGTGCCGTGGAGTTCGCTGTAGGACACCGTCCCGACCGGTACCCCCGCGTCCTGGTAGGCCTCGACCAGCAGGGCGGCCTGGGCCAGCGGGTTGGGGGCGGTCAGCGACGAGGCGTGCCCGCCGTGGCCGACCGCGCTGCCGCGGATCACCGCATGCACCCGGTCGCCGTCGGCGAGGGCGCGGGAGAGCGGCTTGAGGACGAGTACGCCCACGCCCTCCCCCTTGACGTACCCGTCGGCCGTGGCGTCCAGGGCCTTGCAGCGGCCGTCCGGGGAGAGCACCCCGAGCTGGTTCCCGGCCACCACGGTCTGCGGCGAGAGCACCAGGCTCACGCCGCCGGCGACGGCGAGCTCGCTCTCCCCCGCGCGCAGGGCCTGGACGGCGCGGTGCAGCGCCACCAGGGAGCTGGAGCAGGCGGTGTCGATGCTCTCGCTCTGGCCCTTGAGGTCCAGCAGGTACGAGATGCGGTTGGCGAGCATGGTCCGCGCGAGCCCGGTGCCCGCGCAGGGGTTGACCTGCTCGCCGCGCAGGACCATCGACTCGTAGTCGTTGAACTGGACGCCGGCGAAGACGGAGACGCGGCGGCCTGCGAGCCGGTCGGCCCGGCAGCCCGCGTCCTCCAGGGCGGCCCAGGTGTGTTCGAGGAACAGCCGGTGCTGCGGGTCCATGACCTCCGCCTCGGCGGGCGAGATCTTGAAGAACCGTGCGTCGAACCGGTCGACGTCGCTCAGGAATCCGCCCCAGCGGGCGGTGCCGCCGAAGCGCCGGGACACCTCCTGCCAGTCCCAGCGGTCGGCGGGTGTCTCGGTGATGAGGTCCGCACCGTCCCTGAGGTGCCGCCAGAACTCCTCCAGGTCCGCCGAGCCCGGGAACCGTCCGGACATGCCGACGATGGCGACGGCGTCCTCCCGGGCGGGCGCGGCGGAAGGAGCGGTGGAGAGGGAGGGAGTGGGGGCGGTGGTGACGGTGGTGGTGGCGGGCCCGGCGGCCGGTTCCGCGCCCACGGTGGCGGGCGTCCGGGACGGTTGCGCCAGGGAGGGGTGTTCCGCGAGCAGGTGCCGGGCGAGCCTCTCGACCGTGTTCTCACCGAACAGGGTCGTCGTGGGCACCGAGACGCCGTAGCGCTCCTCCAATGCCACGGAGAGGGACTGGAGCCCGAAGGAGTCCAGTCCGTACTCCCCGAAGCCGGCCTCCGGGTCGAGCGCCTTCGGCGCCAGGCCCAGCAGTTCGGCGACGAGCTCCCGCAGCCGCTCGGTCAGCTCGCCCGCGTGCACGGGAGCGGCGGGAGCGGAGGGGGCGGGCGCCGGGGCGGCCGGGCGGGCGCGGTGCCCGTGCTCCCGGATCCGCATCGCGGCGACCTGCTCGCGCATCCGCTCGGGCGCTCCGGGCAGTACGGCGACCTGGGGGCGTCCCAGCCGCAGGACGAGGTCGAGCAGCCGTTCCCCCTCCTCGGCCTCCAGGTAGCGGAAGCCCGTCTCGGCGAGGTAGCGGCGCTCGTCCTCGGCCTCCACGTGCATGCCTCCGGCACGCCACATGGGCCAGTCGACCGAGACCGTGTGCCCGCTGCGGCGGCCCGCGGTACGCAGGGCCGCGCGCTCCTCGGCGAAACCGTCGAGGTAGCGGGCGCCGACGGCGTAGTCGACCAGGCCGTAGTCGCCGAGCTGCCCGGCCAGCGAGGAGTACAGGACGAACAGGTCCAGCGGTTCGTCACGGGTCACCTCGTCGAGGACACGGGTGCCCTCGAAGCGGGCCCGCAGGTGGGAGCGGAACTCCGCGAGGTCCTTTCCGGGCAGCGGAGTGCGCGAGGCGGTCGCCGCCAGGTGGAAGACCCCGTGCAGCGCGCCCCACTTCTGCTTGACGTCCGCCACGACGCGGGTCATGGCGGCCTCGTCCTCCACGGCCGCCTGGAAGTAGGCGACCTCACCGAGAGCGCGCAGGCCGGCGAGTTCCCCGGCCCGGTCCGCGGCGGAGGAGCGGCCGGTGAGCGCCACCCGGGCGCCGCGCGCCAGCAGGGTACGGGCGAGCAGCAGTCCGAGGCCGCCCGTGCCGCCGGTCACCAGGTGGACGGCCCCCGGACGCAGCGGGGACTCCGTGACGGGGCTCGGGTCGGCCTCCGTGAGCACGCGTACGGTGCGGCCGGCCGCGGAGAGGCGGACGGCTGCCGAGGAGAGCCGCTCGGCGGCCACCTCGGCGAGCAGGGCGGACGGTTCGGCCCGGCCGGCGACGCGTACGACACCGAAGGCGGTGCCGGGCAGGGCGGCGCGCAGCGAGGCGTCGAACCCTCCCCAGGCCTCCGCCATGGCGCCCTCCGGCACCAGGACCTGGATCCGCGCGGCGGCCCGGGAGGCTGTCATGGCGCGTACGAGCAGGAAGGCCGACTCGATGCCCAGGTCCGGGCGTTCGGGGTGGAGCAGCGGCCACTGGTGCACGATCCGGTCCGCTCCGGCGGCGAGCAGCCGGGCGTAGTCCTCGGCCTCGCCGGGGCGGATCGTGACGGTGGAGCCCTCGTCGGCGTACGCGGATCCGGCCCGTACGGTCACGGAGCCGGGGACCGGCAGGTCGCCGAAGACCAGCACCCGGCCCGGGTGCGGGGCGGCGGGCGGCACGGGCACGGCCGCCCATGCGGCCGTGAAGAGGCTGACGGGTGCCCGGCCGGCGGGGCCGTCGGCCGCCCCGGAGCCGGAATCGGCAGCGAGCCCGGGTGCGGATGCGGCATCGGTCCGTGCGGCGAACCCGGTGTCGGCCTTCGGCCCGGTCGCCGGGACGGCCGCGGGGGCCGTCGCAGGGAGGGTGGCCGGCGCCGCCGGAGCTCCGTCGGTGAACCAGTACCGGTCGGCGGCGAAGGGGTACGACGGCAGCGAACGCAGCTTCGGCGCCCGCTCCCACCGGGTGGACCAGTCGACCGTCGCGCCGCGCACCCACGCGGCAGCGGTCTCTTCGTCGCCGCGCCCGTCGAACGGCGCACGGTCGGCGTGCCGTTCCACGCGCCCCTGGTGGATGCCGGCGAGGTCCCCGGCGAGGTAGCGGCGCAGGGTATCCACCGCGTGCTCGCCCGAGTCCGCGACGAATGCCAGGCGTTCGGCGTGTTCGGTGCGGCCGGACTGGAGGGTACGGGCGGTGCCGGCGAGGTCGTGCCGCCAGCCGTCCCGGGTCTCGACGAGGGAGTGGGCGGCGGCCCGCAGCCGCTCCGGGTCGCGGGCGGAGAGGACGAACACGGCCGGGCGGCCGGAGGGCGCCGGTTCGTCGGCCGGGTACTCCTCCAGCACGACGTGGGCGTTGACCCCGCCGTAGCCGAAGGAGCTGACCCCGGCGCGGCGCGGGACACCGGGCGCCACGGGCTTCCAGTCACGTGCCTCGACCGCGATCTCGCAGGCCGTGCCCTCCAGCGCCAGGTGGGGGTTGAGTTCCGGGCCGTGCGGGTCCCCGGTGATCCGTCCGTGCCGCATGGACAGCAGGACGCGCAGCACGGCGGCGATACCCGCCGCCGGCTCCAGGTGGCCGATGGTGTTCTTCAGGGCCCCCAGGGCGCAGTGCGGGGCGGCCGGGGCGGAGTGGCCCCAGTCGCGGTAGAGCTCGGCGAAGGCCTGGCGCAGGCCGTTGGTCTCAGCGGGGTCGCCGATGACCGTGCCGGTGCCGTGGGTCTCGATGTACCCGATGGTCGCCGGGTCCACGCCCGCCTCGCGGTGAGCCTTCACGATCACCTCGGCCTGAGCGCGCGGGTTGGGCGCGGTCAGCGAGTTGGAGCGGCCGCCGTGGTTGACGGCGGTGCCGCGCAGGACGGCGAGCACCGGGTTGCCGTCGGCGCGGGCGCGGCTGAGCCGCTTGAGCACCACGGCTCCGACACCCTCGCCGCGCACGTATCCCGCGGCTTCCTTGTCGAAGGCCCGGCCCACACCGTCGGGGCTGAGCATGCCGGCCCGTTCGAGGGAGGCGAAGGTGACCGGGGAGAGCATGAGGCTGACGCCGCCCGCGATGACCGTGTCGCAGTGTCCGAGCCGCAGGGCCTCCGCCGCGCGGTGCAGGGCCACGAGCGAGCTGGAGCAGGCGGTGTCCACGGGTTCGCTGGGGCCGCGCAGGTCGAGGTGGTACGAGATGCGGTTGGCCAGCATGGAGGGGGCCAGGCCGGTCGAGGAGTAGGCGTCGGTGGCCGTGTCCGAGCGCTGCACGAGCTCGGCGTACTCGGACGAGCCGACGCCGACGAACAGGCCGGTGTCGGTGCCGGCGAGGCGGGTCGGGTCGATGCCCGCGTCCTCGAGCGCCGACCACACCGTGCGCAGCAGCAGCCGCTGGCGGGGGTCCATCCAGCGGGCCTCGCGGGGCGAGACGCCAAAGAACAGCGGGTCGAAGCGGTCGATGTCCGGCATGAAGCCGCCCCGGGTGATCCGGGTCCGGTCGGGGTGCAGGGCCGGGTCCCCGTAGTGGGCGCTGCTGTCCCAGCGGTCGGCGGGCACTTCGGAGAAGAGGTCACCGCCCGTCTGGAGGGCCGCCCAGAACTCGTCGAGGTTCCGTGCGCCGGGCAGGGTGCCCGCCATACCGACGATCACGACGGGGTCGTCCTCGGCCGGCAGGTCCCGCGACGCGGGGCCGGCCGGCAGGGGCGCGGCGGCGCCCGGGTGCTCCTCCTCCAGCCACGCGGCGAGCGCGGCGGGGGTGGGGGTGGCGAGCAGCTGGTCGGGGCCGACGGGCACGCCGAAGGCGTTGGAGACCTCGTCGGCGAGCCGGATGAGGCCGAGGGAGTCCAGGCCGTGCTCGTGGAAGGAGTCCGCCGGCTCGAGGTCGGCGGGGGCGTATCCGGTGACCGTGCCCAGCAGGGCCATTACGGCGTCCCGGAACCGGGCGCCCCGGGTGGGGGCGTCCGCGGTCCCTGATGCCGTCGGGGCCGTGGGGGCCGCCGGGGCGGCGAGGGCGGCGAGGGCGGCCGGGGTGACGGCGTCGATCCAGCAGCGGGTGCGCGCGAAAGGGTATCCGGGCAGGGACAGGGCCGGTACCGGACCGGGCCGGCCGGCCTCCCAGTCGAAGACCTCTCCCGCGGCCCAGCGGCGGGCCGTGTCGTGCGGATCCGCCGCGGAGGGCACGACCGCGGCCCCGGGCTCGGCCGTCACGACGCCGGTGTGGCCGCCGGGCCGCCCGGCGAGGAACGCGTCGAGCGCCTCGGCGAGTTCGCCCGCCGACCGTGCGACGACGGCGAACCGGTGGGCCATGGCCTCACGGCCGGTCTGCAGGGTGCGGGCGAGCCGGATGAGGTCGACGCCGGCGCCGCCCGCGGCGCGGCCTGCGAGTTCGCGCAGGGTCGTGCCGCCGTGCACGGAGCCCGCCCCGACCGCGTCGCCGAGGCCGATCAGCCGCACCATCACGGCCGGGTCCAGGCCCAGTTCGTCGAGGGGTTCGTCCACCGCCGTGACGGGTACGCCGGCCGCGGCCGCGATGTCCCGGGGATCGGCGCCGGTGCCCGTCGAACCCAGCCAGGTCCGCATGCCCGCGACGACGCGGCGCAGGCCCTCCGCGTCCCGCGCGGAGAACGGGAAGACGTCCGGTCCCGCCGCGGCGTCGGGCCGCGGGTCCGGTGTCCGGTGCTCCTCGACCACGAGGTGGGCGTTGGAGCCGCCCGCGCCGAAGGCGCTGACGCCCGCGCGCAGGGGCTCGGAGCCCTTCCAGGGGGCGAGTTCGCGCTGCACCCGGAAGGGCACGCTGTTCCAGTCGACGGCCGGGTTGAGGGCGTCCGCGTGCAGGGAGGGCGCCAGTTCGCGGGCCTTCATCTGGAGCAGGACCTTCGTGAGAGCCGCGATGCCCGCCGCCGACTCCAGGTGGCCGACGGAGGACTTGACCGAGCCGAGTGCGACCGAGCCGGCCGGCAGGTCGCCGAAGGCCCGTACGAGTCCGGCGACTTCGGCCGGATCGCCCAGCTGGGTCCCGGTGCCGTGCGCCTCGACGTACGAGATCCCGTCGGCCGGCACTTCGGCCGTGCGCAGGGCCTGGGCGATGACCTCGCCCTGGGCGCCGGGGCTGGGCACGGCGAACCCGCCCGTCTTCCCACCGTGGTTGACGGAGCTGCCGAGGATCACGCCGAGGATGCGGTCCCCGTCGCGCTCGGCCGCCGCCAGTGGCTTGAGCAGGACGGCGCCGACGCCCTCGCCGGGCACCATGCCGTCGCCGTCCGCCGCGAAGCTGCGGCACCGCCCGCTCTCGCCGGTGAACCCGCCGGCCGCCAGCTGGCGGTACTTGCGCGGGTGCGGGGCGAGGTTGACGCCGCCGGCGAGCGCGTAGTCCGCCTGACCGGCCGCCAGGGCCTCGCAGGCGAGGTGGATCGCGGTGAGGGAGGAGGAGCACATGGTGTCGACGGCCAGGCTCGGCCCGTGGAAGTCGAAGAAGTACGAGACGCGGTTGGCGATGGACGCGTAGCCCATGCCGCCGGCGAGGCCCTGCTCGTCCTCGAACAGCTGGTAGTGCCCGTACATCACGCCCACGTACACGCCGACGCGGCTGCCCCGGAGACGGGCCCGGGTGTAGCCGGCGTCCTCCATGGCGTGCCAGGAGGTCTGGAGGAACAGCCGTTCCTGGGGGTCGGTCAGCTCGGCTTCCCGCAGGGACATCTGGAAGAAGCGCGGGTCGAACTCGTCGATCCCTTCCAGGAATCCGCCCCAGCGGCTCACCGGCCGGCCGTCCGCGTCGGCGGGAGCCTGGTGGTCCCAGCGGTCGGCGGGCACCTGACTCACACAGTCCCGGCCGGACCGCAGGTTCTCCCAGAAGACGTCGAGGTCCTCGGCCTGGGGGTAGCGGCCGGCGACGCCGACGATCGCGACGCGGTGGTCGGTGGCCTGCACGGACTGCGCCGGACGGGCGGCCGGACGTACGCCGGCGGCGGGCTCATGGAGGGCCGGGACGGCGGCCGGCGCCGGGGCGGGCTCGGCCACGGGCTCGGCGGCGGGCTCGGGAAGGAGCGCACGCACCCGCTCGGCGTGCCGCTCGACGAGGTAGTCGGCGACCTCGCGGACGGTCGGGTACTCGAACAGCAGGGACACCGGCAGCTCGCCCATGCCCTCGGCGAGGACGTCCACGATGAGGGGGACCGTCAGCGAGTCGACGCCGAAGTTCTCGTACGTCTCGTCCAGCCAGAGCCGTTCGCGCGGTACCTGGAGGATCTGCGCGAAGGCGTCCTTCACGTACTCCCGCGCGGCTTCCAGCAGCGCGTCGCCCTCCGTGCCGGACGGCCCGGCCGAGGGGAGCGGGGGTTCCGCGGCGCGTGCCGGCGCGGCGGGCGCCGCGGCGGCGGGAGCCGTGCGGCCCGGTGCCGTCTCCGCGACCACCACGTGCTGGCTCAGCCCCTCGTCGGCCGGCACGGCCCGGCTGCGCGTGAAGCCGGCGAGGGCGAGGGCCCTGCGCCATCCGGGGGCGGAGAGCAACGGGGAGCCGGGCAGGCGCAGTTCGGCGTCCTCGTGCAGCCACCAGCCGTCGAGCAGGCCGAAGGTGAGGGTGGCGGTGAGGACGTTGCTGCTGGCCTCGTTGAGGACCAGCCGTCCACCGGGCTTGAGCAGCCGGGTCACGGCGCGCAGGGTGGCAAGCAGGTCGGCGGTCGCGTGCAGCACGTTGGCCGCGACGACCAGGTCGGCGCTGCCCGGGGTGAAGCCCTGGGTCTCGGGGTCCGCGGAGATGTCGAGCCGCTGGAAGCGGACGTACGGGTGCTCCTCGGCGAACCGCTGCTCCCCGTGCCGCAGGAAGGCGCGGGAGATGTCCGTGTAGACGTACGTCACCTCCGTGCCCGAGGCGGCGAGGGCGGGCAGGACGCTCGCGGTGGTGCCGCCGGTGCCCGCGCCGATCTCGATGACGGTGAGCGGGCCCTCGTGGCGGGACAGCAGGTCCTGGACGGCGCCGACGACGAGTTCGTTGGCGCGGTCGACGACCGGACTGCCCCGGTAGGCGCCCTCGACGAGCGCGCTGGAGCCGCCCGGGAACATCACGTCGGTGGCGCGGACGGTGCCGCGCAGCACGCCGAAGAGGTTCTGCATGCAGGGGCGCAGCAGCCGGTCGAATCGGTTGAGCGCGGGCTTGCGCTCGCACAGCTCGACCAGGTCTCCCTCGGGGTTCTTGACGGCCTCGCGTCCGGCGGGGACGAGTGCTCCGCCCCGGTCGTCGAGGAAGCCGCCCTCGGTCAGCTGGCGCAGGAGCTCGGCGAAGAGCCTGCGCTGCGCGGGGACGACGGCCAGCCGTTCGGCGAGGGCGGCGGGCTGCCAGCTCTCGGCGTCGCCGAGGAAGACCCCTTCGCGACGGAAGAGCGTCCACAGCCAGTCGCACATGACCTCGGTCAGGCGGGCGTCGTCGGCCTCGGTGAGCAGCCGGGCGACCGGGGGGAGCTGGGCCAGCGACGGCACCAGGGCCACGTCGTCGGTGGGCGTCCCCGTGTCGGACGGCGTTCCCGTGCCGGACGGCGTTCCCGTGCCGGACGTGGTGGTGTCCGGGCCGGCCGGTTGCCCGGCGGCCCTGCGCGGCTGGGCGCCGACCGCGGCGAGTGCGGCCGCGTCGGCCTTGACCACGACGACCTGGCGGTCCTCGCGTCCGAGCACGGCGTGCACGGCGGCCATCCCCTCCTCCGGGGTGATCGAGTGGATTCCGGTGGCGGCGAGCCGCTCGCGGTAGCGCTCGTCGGCGACGATGCCGACGGTCCCCCAGTAGCCCCAGTTGATGACGGCCACCCGGGCGGCGAGCATCCGGTCGAGGTGGTGGGCGAAGGAGTCCTCGAAGGTGGATCCGGCCGCGTAGTTGCCCTGGCCGGCGCTGCCGGACAGGGCGACCGCCGAGGAGAAGAACAGGACGAAGTCCAGGCCGCCCACGCCGCGCAGGGCGGCGTGCAGGGCGACCGAGGTGTGCGCCTTGGCGTCGAGGACGGAGCGGAAGGTCTCCTCGGTCATCGTGGCGACGGTCTGGTCGCGCAGGACGATCGTGGCGTGGAAGACGCCGTGCAGGGCGCCGTGGGCGCTCCGGGTCCACTCGACGGCCTCCCGCAGCGCGGCGGGGTCGGTCGCGTCGGCCCTGCGGTAGGAGACGAGGGTGCCATCCGGGTCGATGGCGCGCAGCCGTGCGCGGCGCTCGGCGTCGAGTTCGCTGCGGCCGAGGAGGACGACCTTCGCCCGGTAGCCGCGCACCAGCCATTCGGTGAGTTCCAGGCCGATGCCCCCGGCCCCGCCGAGGATCAGGTAGGTGCCGTCCCGGCGGATCCGCTCCTGCGGGGGCGTGACGGCGACCGGGACGAGCCGGCGGTGGAGGAGCACGCCGCTGCGCAGTGCGTAGGGGCCGCCGGCGGGGGCGTCGAGCACGTCTGCGGAAGGCGCGTCGGCGGAGGAGCGGTCAACGACGGCGACCTGCCAGCGGGGGTGTTCCTGGGCCAGCGACAGGGCCAGGCCGTGCAGGCCGGCCGCGTACGGGTTGGCCACGGGTTCGCCCGCCGCGGTGAGGGCGTCCTCGGTGACCACGGTGAGGCGGACGGCCGAGCGGGTCCGCTGGAGGACCTTGGCGAGCCGGAACAGGGCGAGGACACCGCGTTCCTGGGCCGCTTCGAGCGCGGCGGTGTCGTCGGTCCCGCCCGCGGCACGGGGGGCAAGCAGGATCACGTGGTCGGGCCGGCCGGTGGCGGTGGTGACGCGGTCGTGGTCGAGTGCGACGACGGCGCCGCCGAGGCGGGCGCGCAGGGCGGCCGCCAGCGGCGCCGAGTCAGGCCCGTGCACGAGCCAGGTGGTGGCCCCGTCGGGGAGCGGCTGCGGGGACCGGCCGGGCAGTTCGGTCCAGCGCGGTGCGAACATCAAATCGTCCGCGACGGCAGCCGCCCCGGCGGAGACGGCCGCCGCGGCGGGGGCTCCGGTCGGCCGGGCCGGGGCGACACCGGGCGCGGGGCGCAGCGACAGGTCGCGCAGTCGCACGTGGACGTTCCCCTCGGAGTCGGTCAGGGTGAGGTCGTAGCGGTCGGTGCCAACGGTGCGAACGTAGGCGTACCCGAGGTCCGTCACCGGGGCGTGGATCTCTGCGGCGGTGAGGGCGTACGGCACCATCGCGGGGCCGTTGTCCCGGTCCCGGAGGACGGCGAAGGCGTGCAGGGCGCCGTCGACCACCGAGGGGTGGAGGGCGGAGCCGGCGAAGCGGGCGGCTTCGGCCGGGATCCGCAGGCGTACGAGCGCCTCGCCGTCGCCTGCGGCGATCGATTCGACGGCCCGCAGGGCGGGGCCGTAGAACAGCCCCGCCGCCGTGAGGTCGGCGTAGAGGGCGCCGCCCTCGTGGTGGCTGCCGAGGCGGGCCCGTACGGCGTCGATGTCCAGGCTCTCCCCGGCGGGCGCGGACAGGGGCTCCACCCGGCCCTCGGCGAGGAGTTCGCCGGTCTCGTCGCGCAGGTCGAAGCGCGTGCCGGTGTCGCCGCGGCGCAGCCGGGTCCTTGCCGTGCGCTCGGCGCCGGCCACGACGAAGGGCCGCAGCCAGCGGACGTTGGACAGCCGCAGCCGCTCCCCCGCCCCGGCCGCCTCGGCGGCGGCACGTGCCATCTCCAGGACGGCGGCGGCGGGCAGCAGGCGGGTCTCGCCGAGCCGGTGGCCGCCGATGTACGGGTGTTCGGGGTCGAAGGCGGTCCGGTAGGTCAGGCCGTCCAGGCTCTCGGCCGGGTCGATCGCGTCGAGCAGCGGGTGCACCGGACCCGCTGCGGTCCGCCCCGCGGCCGGCGCGGCCGGTACGGGCGGCGACCAGATGGCGTCGGTGAGCCAGCAGCGGAGTTCCTCGAAGGGGTAGCCCGGCAGCGGCACGCGGCTGCCGTTGCCCGCCGGCCACGTGACCGGGGCTCCGGCGGCCCAGGCGGCGCCGATCGACGCCGGGTCGCTGCCGGTGGGGGCGGCGGCGCGGGAGGCGGCGCGGCCGCGGGCGTGGCCGGCCCAGACTCCCGCCGGGTCCTCCCCGCGCAGCCGGGCCACCAGCTCGGTGACGCTGGAGGCCAGGACGACCATGCGGTCCGCCCATTCCTCGCGCCCGTGCTGGAGGGTGAACGCCACGTCCACGAGACGGGGTGACGATCCGTCTGCGAGGCCGCGCTCCAGGGCGTCCGCCAGTTCGGCGGCAAGCACGGGGAGCCGTTCGGGCACCCGGGTGGAGAGCGGGAACAGGTACGGACCGGGCTCCTGCCCGGCGGCCGGCGGGGCGATGTACTCCTCCACGACGACGTGGGCGTTGGCCCCGCCCGCGCCGAAGGAGCTGAGGCCCGCGCGCCGGGGTGCGCCGTCGGGCCGGGGCCACGGGGCGAGGTCGCGCTGCACGTGCAGCGGGGTCGAGTCGAAGTCGATGTTCGGGTTGAGCGGGTCCGCGTGCAGCGAGGGCACGAGCCGGCCGTGCCGCATCTGGAGCAGCACCTTGCACAGCCCGGCCATGCCGGAGGCCGATTCGAGGTGGCCGACGTTGGACTTGACCGAGCCGATCGGAAGGCTGCCCGGGGGCAGCCCGGCCTCGGCCAGCGCGCGGGCGAGTCCGCGGATCTCGACGGGGTCGCCGAGGGCGGTGCCGGTGCC
The DNA here is from genome assembly GCF_036227565.1 of Streptomyces sp. NBC_01454. NCBI lineage: Bacteria > Bacillati > Actinomycetota > Actinomycetes > Kitasatosporales > Streptomycetaceae > Streptomyces > Streptomyces sp. NBC_01454. Next base: position 7,934,717 of record NZ_CP109460.1, on the reverse strand, counting down.
GTGCGCCTCCAGGTAGCCGAGGGTGGCCGGGTCCACGCCCGCCTCGCCGAGCGCCTGTGCGACGAGGTTGCCCTGGGCGACGGGGTTGGGCACGGTGAAGCCGTTGGTGCGGCCGCCGTGGTTGACGCTGGTCCCGAGGATGACGCCGTGGATGTGGTCGCCGTCCCGGACTGCGTCCGCGAGCGGCCGGAGCAGCACCGCGCCGACGCCCTCGCCGGGGACGTAGCCGTCGCCGTCCGCGCCGAAGCTGCGGCAGCGGCCGTCGCTGGAGGTGAAGCTGCCCTGGCCGAGGAAGCGGTACTTGTACGGGTGGACGTGCAGGTTGACCCCGCCCGCGACGGCCATGTCGGTGTCCCCGGCGCGCAGGTCGCGCACGGCCAGGTGGATGGCCGTCAGCGAGGAGGAGCACATGGTGTCCACGCCCAGGCTGGGGCCGGTGAGGCCGAGGGTGTAGGAGACGCGGTTGGCGATGGAGGCGTGCGAGGAGGCGCCGATCCGGCCGTCCTCGGCCTCGTGCAGCTGGTAGAGCCCGTACATCGCGCCGACGTACACGCCGACGCGGTGGGAGCGCAGGTCCGCGCGGGTGCGTCCGGCGTTCTCCATGGCGTGCCAGGCGGTTTGGAGGAAGAGCCGTTCCTGGGGGTCGACGATCTCCGCCTCGCGGGGCGAGACGCCGAAGAAAAGCGGGTCGAACATGTCGACGCCGCGCAGGAAGCTGCCCCAGCGGCTGTAGCGGGCCGCCCGGTCGGCGGGGGTGGCCTGGTCGTAGTCCCGCCAGTCCCAACGGTCCGCCGGGATCTCGGTGATCAGGTCCCGGCCCGCCTGGAGGTGGTCCCAGAACTGGTCGAGGGTGTCCGATTCGGCGAAGCGGGCGGCGACCCCGACGATGGCGATCGGCATGGGGCCCGAGGGGGCGGGGGCGGGAGCCGCGGCGGCGGCCGCAAGCACGGCCGGGGCGGCGGCCACCAGCTCCGCGGGCCCTGCCGCCCGGGGTACCGGCTCGGGCTCGGTCACCGGCTCGGTCGCGGTCACCGGCTCGGTCGCGGGCGCCAGTTCCGCGAGGCGGGAGCCGTGGTGCTCGGTGAACCAGCCGGCGAGCGAGCGCAGGTCCTGGTACTCGAAGAACAGGGTCTTCGGCAGGGATCCGAAGTGGTCCTCCAGGCGGCGGGTCAAGTCCATGATCAGCAGCGAGTCGATGCCGAACCGCTCGAACGGCGCGTCGGCCGCCATCTCCTCGGCCGGGTACTCGAAGACCTCGGCGAGCACGCCGCGCAGGAACTCCTCGGCTGCGTCCGGGGCCGGCGCCGCCGGCTCCGCGGAAGGGATCGACGGGGCGGAGGGGGCGGACGGAACGGCTCGCGGGGCGGGGACGGAGGGGGCCGACGGGGCCGAGGGCGCCGGCGCGTCCAGCACCTCGCGCAGGCGCGCCAGGTTGCCGTGCGCCACCAGGACGTGGTCGCCCTCGTGGCCCAGGGCCCGGTCGAAAGCCTCCAGTCCGGCGTCGGTGGGCATGGCCACCAGCCCGACCTGGCGGGCCATCCGGGCCGCCGCGGCCTCGTCGGCGTCGACGCGTATGCCCCCGTCGGCCCACAGCGACCACAGCACGGAGAGGCTGCGGCCCGGCCGGCCGCTGCCCCGGCGCCAGGCCGTGAACGCGTCCAGGAAGCGGTTCGCGTAGGCGTAGTCGGTCTGGCCGGGGCTTCCCGCGGCCCCCGACATGGAGGAGAAGGCGATGAAGAAGTCCAGCGGGTCGCCGGCGGTGGCCCGGTCGAGCTCGATGGTGCCGCGGACCTTGGGGCCGAGCACGGCCGCGCTCTGCTGGTCGGTCTTGCCGATCAGCAGAGCGTCCCGGGTGGTACCGGCGAGGTGCAGGACGCCGTGGAGCGGCCCGAAGGAGCCGTGGATCCGCTCGACGAGGTCCCCGGCGGCGCCGGGGGCGCCCAGGTCGGCGGGTATGTAGTGGACGTCGAGGCCGGCGGAGCGCAGCTCCGTGAGGTCGGCCTGCGCCGAACGGCCCGTCAGGACGTAGCGGGCGTCGCCTCCCAGGTGGGCGACGAGCCGGCGGCCGAGGGCGCCCGCGCCGCCGGTGACCAGCACGGTGCCGCGCGGGGCGAGCGGTGCCGGGTCGGGGCTGACGGGCTCCCAGCGCGGCACCTGCCGGCCGGCGGCCGTGTACCGGACGCGGAAGGCGTGGGCGGCGCGCGCCTCGGACTCGACGGTGGCGGCGAGGCCGGCCGTGCCCGCGTCGACCACGGAGACCAGGAACTGCGGGTCCTCGTTGGCGAGGGCCCGGGCGAACCCGTCCAGGGCCTCGGCCCGCGCGTCCCCGACCCCGCCGGACGTGCGGAACACGTGCAGGACGCGCACCGGGTGGCGCGTCGGCTGGGCCGCCCAGGACCGGTACAGCCCGGTGAGGGCGGGCAGCGGGTCGCCGTCCGCGGTGTGGACGAGGAGGAGTTCCTCGTCGCGGGGGAAGACGGAGTCCCCGGTGGCGCGTTCGGCTCCGGTGAAGCTCTCCTCGCCGAGCACTAGGGTGCGTACGGTCCGGCCGGCGGCCGGCGCGGGGGCGTCCTGCCAGCGCTGTACGAGCAGGTGGGCGCCGATGGTGCCGTCCAGGCGGGCGGCGCCGTCGACGGGCCGGGTGACGACGGCGCGCAGCCGCAGGCGGACCCGGCCCTCGTCGTCGGCGAGGGCGATGTCGTGGCCGGCCGGGGTCCGCACGGCGTGCACGTGGCCCTGTTCGGGCAGCGGCCCGAAGATCTCGACCGCGTCCAGGGAGAAGGGCAGTTCCCGGGCGCGCGGGGCCGAGGGGTCCTCATCGGTCCACAGGCAGGCCTGGAGCATCGCGTCCAGGAGGGAGGGGTGGAGGGCGAAGTCGGAGAAGGGGAGGTCCGCCGCCGCGGGCACGGCAACGTACGCGAGGACCTCGCCCGGCGCGGACCGCACCGAGCGCAGCCCCTGGAGGCTGGGCCCGTAGCCGCCGCCGAGCGCGCCGAAGACCTCGTAGCACTCCTCGGCGGTGGCCGTACGGGGCAGCCGGGCGCGGATCGCGTCCAGGACGAGGCGCGGTGCCTCGGGACCGGCGCCGAAGCGGAGGGTGCCGGCGGAGCAGAGCGCGCCCTCGGCGCTGCCGTCGGTGAGCCGGACCTCGTAGGAGACCCCGTCGGCGGTGGGCGCGAGGTGCAGGCGCACGCGGGCCGGCTCGTCCTCGACGAGCACGGGGCGGGCCCACAGCACGTTGACGATGCCGGTGGCGCGGCCGTGGCCCGCCTGTTCGGCCGCGGCCACCGCGAACTCCAGGGCCGCCACGGCGGGCAGGATCCGGATCCGCCCCAGGGCGTGGTCGCGCAGGTAGAACTCCTCCCCGGTCAGCAGCCGTTCGCCGGGGCCGTCGGCCAGGCCGGCGGGCGGCTTGATCCAGTAGCGGCGGGTCTGCAGGGGCGGCAGGGGCAGGGAGAGCCGGGCCGGGCGGTCGCCGGAGGGCTCGGGCAGGACGACGTCCTGGCCGGTGACCCACAGGCGGGCGGCCTCGGCCGGATCGTCGGTGGCCACGGGCCCGGCGCCGCCGCCGGAGGCCGCGGCGGCGCCGGCCGTCGCGGTGCCGGTCACGAGGCGTTCGCCGTCGCGCAGGCGCGCGGCCAGTTCGGCGACGCTCCCGACGACCAGGGCGACGCGCTCGCGCAGGGGCTCCCGGCCGACGCGCAGGGTGTGCGCGACGGCGTCCAGGGAGGCCGACGGGTGCTCGTCCAGCCAGGTGCACAGCTCGGCCCGGTAGCGGGCGAGCTGTTCGGGGCCGTCGGCGGACAGCAGGACGAGTCGGGCGGTCCTGTCCTCGGTGGTGCCGCTCATCAACGCTGTCCCGCCTCTTCGACTACCACGTGCACGTTGCTGCCTCCCATACCGAACGAGCTGACGCCGACCCGGGCCGGTGTCCCCTCGCGTGTTTCCCATGTCTGTGCTGCGGCCTGGATCCGGAACGGACTGCCGTCGAGGTCGAGCATCGGATTCGGCGTCCGCAGGTCCACCAGGCCGGGGAGCATGCGGTGACGCATCGCCAGCAGGACCTTCACGACGCCGGCGACGCCCGCCGCGGCCTCCAGGTGGCCGATGTTCGTCTTGACCGACCCGAGGCCGGTGCGTCCCGGAACCACCGGGATCCCCCAGTCGGCGTACAGGCGGCCGAACGCCTCCTTGAGGGCGTCGATCTCGATCGGGTCGCCGAGTGGGGTCCCCGTGCCGTGCGCCTCGATGTAGTCGATCGTGTCGGGCGCGACCCCGGCCGACCGGTGTGCGGCGAGCACGACGTCGCGCTGCGCCTGCGGGTTGGGGACGGTGAGCGAGTGGGTGTGCCCACCGTGGTTCTCCGCCGAGCCGATCAGCACGCCGTGCACCGGGTCTCCGTCGGCCAGGGCCCGGTCGAGCAGTTTGAGGGCGAGGAGTACCACGCCCTCGCCCCTGCCATAGCCGTCGGCACGTTCGTCGAAGGTCTTGCAGCGGCCGTCGGGGCTGAGCATCCCGGCCCGCCGCAGGCCGGTGAACCCGTGCGGGGACAGCAGGAGGTTGGCCCCGCCGGCCAGGACCATGTCGCAGTCCCCCTGCTGGAGCGCGCGGGCCGCGCGGTGCACGGCGACGAGCGAGCTGGAGCAGGCCGTGTCGAAGACGGCGCTGGGGCCGTGCAGATCGAACACGTAGGAGATGCGGTTGGCTGCGATCGAGGGGACGTTGCCGATCAGGAAGTGGTCGCCCATCTCCGGCGAGCCCGGTCCGAGCAGGCTCAGGTAGTCCGTGCCGCTCAGTCCGACGAACACCCCCGTGCGGCTGCCGGCGAGCGCGCCCGGGACCTGGCCTGAGTCGAGCACGGCCTCGTGCGCGGCGTGCAGCAGCAGGCGCTGCTGGGGGTCCATCTGCGCCGCTTCCCGGGGGGAGATGCGGAAGAGCGCCGCGTCGAAGGCGTCCACGTCCTCGACGAAGGAGCCGCGCAGGCCCTGCGGGAACACCCGTGCGGAGAAGCCCCGTTCCATGGGGTACGGCCGGGTGAGGTCGCGTCCGGCGGCGAGGTGCTGCCAGAACTCCTCCAGGCCGGAGGCGGAGGGCAGCCGTCCGCCGATGCCCACGATGGCCACCGGCGCGAATCCGTGCGGCGCGGCGGGCGCCGCGACCATCGGCTCGGACACGGTCCGAGTGGTGGGCCGGCGGTCCGTCGCGGCGAACACCTCGGGGTGGGCCGCGCTCAGGTGGGCAGCCAGCGAGGTGAGGTCCGGGCGGGCGTAGAAGACGGTCGGGCGCACCGTGACGCCGAACCGCTCGCGCAGCGCCACCGCGAGGCGGGTGAAGCCGATCGAGTCGAAGCCCACCTCGCCCAGCGGCCGGTCGAGGGGGATCTCCTCGGCAGGCAGCCCGGCGACGGCCGCCGCGCTCCGGCGCAGCCGTTCCGCGAGGTCTGCGGGGCCGGCCGGCTCTGGCCGGAGGCCGACTTCCCCTTGCGGTGGGGCGGAGCGGTCCTCGTGTCCGAAGCGGCGTACGAGTTCCTCGATGGGCAGGCGCGTCAGCGGGCCGGTGTCCACCTTGGCGTTGGGGGTCAGGGGGAAGCGCGCCAGCGCGACCGTGCGGGAGGGGACCATGTATTCGGGCAGCCAGGCCCGGATCCGCCCGACCGCGGCCTCTGCGGCCTCCGGGCCGGCCTGGACGAAGGCCACCAGACGCGGCTGCCCGGGCTGGTCCTCGCGTACGGCCACCCGGACGTCGCCGACGCCGTCGGCGGTGCCCGCCGCTCCGGCGCGCCGGACGGCGGCCTCGATCTCGCCGAGTTCGATGCGGTGGCCGCGCAGCTTGACCTGACGGTCGGCGCGCCCGAGCAGCACCATGTCCCCGTCCGCCGACCAGCGGGCGAGGTCGCCCGTGCGGTAGAGCCGTTCGCCGGTCGCCGGATCGCGCACGAAGCGCTCGGCGGTCAGCTCCGGCTTGCCCCGGTAGCCGCGGGCGACGCCGTCGCCGCCGATGAGCAGTTCACCGACCGCGCCGAAGGGCACAGGGGCGCCGTCGGGACCGGCGGTGCGGAAGGTGGTGTTGGCGAGCGGGGTGCCCACGGTGACCGGTCCGCCCCGCCGGATCCGCTGGGCGGAGGACCAGATGGTCGTCTCGGTCGGCCCGTACATGTTCCACAGCTCGTCGCACCGGTCCAGCAACCGGTCCGCGAGTTCGGCGGTGAGGGCCTCGCCGCCGCACAGCAGCCTGCGCACGCGTCCGATCCAGCCGGCGTGCAGCAGCATCTCCCAGGTGGCCGGGGTGGCCTGGACGACCGTCGCGCCGGCGTCGCCGATGAGATCGGCCAGCGCGAACCCGTCCCGCACCACGTCCTCGGGCGCGATGTGAACGGTGGCGCCCCGGGTCAGCGGGAGCAGCAGCTCCAGACCCGAGATGTCGAACCCGGCGGTGGTCACCGCCAGCAGGGTGTCGTCCTCGGAGCAGCCGGGCCGCTCGGCGGTCGCGGCCAGCAGGTTGACGAGGTTGCCGTGGCAGACCTCGACGCCCTTGGGCTCGCCCGTGGATCCGGAGGTGTAGAGGACGTACGCGAGGTCGTCGTCGCGGCGGGCGACCGGGGCGACGGTCTGCGCCTCGGACTCCAGGCCGGTCAGGGGGACGCGCACGCCCGGTGCGTCCGCGGGCAGCCGGTCGGCCAGGTGCGGATCGACGATCACGGCGGTGGGTGCCGCGTCGGCGGTGATGTGGGCGAGCCGGGCCGCCGGGAAGTCCGGGTCGAGGGGGACGTAGGCGGCTCCCGCGCTCTGGACGGCGAGGAGGGCCACGATCAGCGCGGCCCGGCGAGCGACGAGGACGCCCACGACGTCGCCGGGGCGTACCCCGTGCTCGGTGAGGATCCGGGTAAGGGCGTGCACCTGCCCGGCGAGTTCCCCGTAGGTCAGCGAGCCCGTCGCGTCGACGACGGCGGTGCGCCCGGGGTCGCGCCGGGCGCGGGCGAGCACCAGGTCGGCGGCGGTGACGTCGCGCGGCCGTTCGGCGCGGGTGGTGTTGGACCGCTCGACCGTGCGGCGTTCGGCGGGGGTGGCGGGATCGAGGTCCCCGAGGCGTACGGAGGGATCGGCCGTCACCGTGTCCAGCAGCAGCCGGTAGTGCTCGGCCAGCCGTTCGACGGTGGAGCGGTCGAAGCGCTCCGGGTCGTACTTGAGGTAGAGGAGCACGCCGGTGTCGCGCACGACCACCTCGACGACGAGGTCGTTCTCGCCCTCCTGGGTCAGGTCGAGCGCGTCGCGGAAGACGGTCTGCCCGGCCGCCATGTCCTGGTCGCCGCCGACTCCCTGCTGCAGGTAGAAGCCGATGTCGAAGCCGGCCGCGGTGCCGGTCGTGCGGCGCAGGTGGTCGACGACGGAGGCGAAGGGGTACGCGCTGTGCTCCTCGGCCTCCGCCATCCGGGCTCCGACGGCGGCCGTGAGCTCGCCGAAGCTGTGGTCGGGGTCGCAGTCCACGCGCAGGACCACCGGGTTGATCAGGTAGCCGACGGTGCGGTCGAAGCGCTGCGCGGGACGGCCGTCGGTCGGCACCATCACGCTGAGGTCGCGGTGTCCCGAGTGGCGGTGCAGCAGTGCGAGGAAGGCACCGAGCACGACGCTGAAGGGCGTCAGCCCGCCTGCACGGGCGGTGTCCTGGACCGCCGCCCAGGTGGCGTGCGGGAGCCGCAATTGCACCATCTCGCCGCGGGTGTGCGAGCCGGATCCGGTGCGCCGGCGGTCGGCGAGCGCGTCCAGGACCGGCGCCGTGGAGGCACCGGTCAGCCGATCGAGCCACCAGCGCCGGTGTTCCTCCGTCTCCGGGGCGGCGAGCATGGTCCGCTGCCACTCCACGAACTCGGCGTAGGACGCGGCGGGTTCGACCGGCGGCAGCTCACGGCCCTGGGCGAGCGCGTCGTGGCAGGCGACGATGTCGCGCAGCAGCAGATGGCTGGAGACCCCGTCGGTGATCAGGTGGTGGAAGACCAGGAGCAGCAGGGTGGCGCCGCCGGGGGCGGCGACGAGCCACATCCGGTACAGCGGGTCCTGCTCCAGGTCGAACGGGCGGCGAACCAGGTTGCGCACGCGGGCGGCGAACTCCCCGTCGGTCACGTGGCCGAGGTCCAGGCGGGTCACCTCCGGGGCGCGGCCGGTGACCTCCTGGACGGGCCCCGAGGCGTCCAAGCGTACGGAGATCCCCAGTTCCGGGTGCCTGCGCACCATCGCGGCCAGCGCCTCGACGAGCCGGTCCTCCTGTACGTCCTGCCCGAGCCACAGGCCCAGCGGCAGGTTGTAGGAGACGGTCTGCGGATCGTCGGCGTGCAGGGCCCACAGTGCGGCCTGCCCGCGGCTGAGTGGGTAGGGCCCGGTGGGCGCCTCCGGGGCGGCGGCCGCGGGCGCGGCCGGGGCGGGTGCGGCGGCCGGAGCAGTCGCGTCGACCAGGCCCCGTACCAGCAGCTCGGCCACTTCGCCGGACAGCTTGCCGGAGGCGATCGCCGCCAGCAGTTCACGCAGGTCGGTGCTCATCGGCCCGCCCCTCCCTCGAGTACGGCCAGCGCGTCGTCCACGCGGACGGTTCCGTCGCGCAGCCCGGCCAGCAGAGCGGCCACCTGGTCCACCGGTGCGACGGCGGGAGCCGGATCGGGCTCCTGGTCCTGGTCCTGCTTCTGCTTCTGCTCCTGCTCCTGGGGCGCGGGCAGTGGCCCGTACGCCTCGAACACGGCCCGGGCCAGCGCCCGTACCGTCTGGGCCACCCCGAACATCCGGGTCGGCACCTCCACCCGGTAGTCCGCGCCGAGGCGGCGGCTCAGTCGGCGCAGGCCCAGCGAGTCCACTCCCGCGTCCGACAACGCCCGGTCCAGGGGCAGGCGTTCGGGCCGCATGCCCAGGTGGGCCGCGAGGAGCCCGCGCACGTGCGTACGGACGGCGCCCTCGGCGTCGTCTCCGGCCGGCGCCCCGGCCTCGGACGGCTGCGCGGCGGCGGGCGTCTCCACGGGGACGGCAGGCTCCACGGCGGCGGGTGTCCGCGGCCCGGCCGTGGCCGGGGTGTCCGCATCCGCCTCGGCCCCGGTGTCGGCGACCAGTCCCGCCTCGGCCGCCTGGAGGGCGTCGAAGCGGGCTCCGGGCGTGAGCCAGTAGCTCTCCCGGGCGAAGGGATAGGTCGGTGCGGGCACCCGCCGGGGCGCCGTTCCCGGCCACAGCTCCGCCCAGTCGATCGGGGCGCCCCCGACCCACAGCCGGGAGACCTTGTCCAGTCGGCCCGCGTCCACCACGGCCCGCAGGTACCGGCCGCCCTCGGGGCCGTCCAGCAGCAGGGCGGTGGTGGCGTCCTTGCCGTCCCCCGCGAAGACGCCCGGAACCGGTCCGCCGGCCTGCCACGCCTCCAGGGCGGCCGCCAGCGCACGCGGCGAGTCGGCGACGACCGCGAGCCGCTCGGAGAAGGCTTCCCGGCCGGTGCTCAGGGTGTGGGCCAGGGCGGCCGGGTCCACGTCCTCGTGGTCCGCGGCCCAACGGGCCAGGTGCGCCGCGTAGTCGCGCAGCCGCTCCGGGGTCTTCGCCGACAGGACGAACAGCCGCTCCCCCGCCGTCGGGAGGACCGGCGTCTCCCGGTACTCCTCCACCACCAGGTGCGCGTTGACCCCGCCGAGGCCGAAGGAGCTCACTCCCGCTCGCAGCGGCGCCTCGGCCCCGTCGGCCGTGCGGACCCGGTTCCAGGGCTCGTTCCCGGACGGCAGGCGCAGCGGGCCGCCCTCGAGACGCAGGTGCGGGTTGAGCTTCTCCAGGTGGACGTTGCCGGGGATCGACCCGTGGCGCATCGCCAGCAGCGTCTTGATCAGGCCCGTGACGCCGGCGGCCGCCTCCAGGTGGCCGGTGTTGGTCTTCACCGCGCCCAGCACCACGTGGGGCTGCCCGGGGGCCGCGCCGTGGTCGGCGTACAGCTCCGCGAAAGCCGACTTGAGGCCCTCGACCTCGACGGGGTCGCCGAGTTCGGTGCCGGTGCCGTGGGTCTCGACGTAGCCGACGGTCCGCGGGTCCACACCGGCGCGCCGGTGCGCCTTGACGATGCAGGCGGCCTGCGCGTCCGGGTTCGGGGCGGTCAGCGAGTTGGTGCGGCCGCCGTGGTTGACGGCGCTGCCCCGCAGGACGGCGTGGATGACGTCGCCGTCGGCGATCGCCGCGTCGAGCCGCTTGAGCACCACCACGCCCACACCCTCGGCACGGACGATGCCGTTGGCGCGCGCGTCGAAGGTACGGCAGCGGCCGTCCGGGCTCAGCATGTCGGCCTGGCTCATGTCCACGAACAGCGTCGGCGAGGCGATGACGTTCACTCCGCCCGCCAGCGCGACCTCGCAGTCGCCGCCGCGGATCGCCTCGGCCGCCCGGTGGACGGCGACGAGCGAGGAGGAGCAGGCGGTGTCGATGGTCTCGCTGGGGCCGTGCAGGTCCAGCAGGTACGAGACCCGGTTGGACATGATCGCGTGGGCCCTGCCCACCGTGCTGTAGCCGTCGAGCGGGACGCCGAGGGCGTGCTGGAGCTCGAAGTAGTCGTAGGTGCTGCTGCCGATGAAGACGCCCGTGTCGGTGCCGGCGAGCGCGGAGGGCCGGATGCCGGCGTTCTCGATCGCGCTCCAGGACGCCTCCAGTACGAGCCGGTGCTGCGGATCCATCGCGACGGCCTCGTGGGGGGAGATGCCGAAGAACTGCGGGTCGAACAGGTCGACCCGGGGCAGGAACCCGCCCCACTTCGCCGTCGTGCGGAACTCGCCGGGCGTGGGCTCCCCGAAGAGGCGGCGCCAGTCCCAGCGGTCGGCCGGGATCTCGTCGACGAGGTCGTCGCCCGCCGTCAGGTGCTCCCAGAACGCGTCCAGGTCGTCCGATCCGGGGAGCATGCCGGCCATGCCGACGATGGCGACGCCGACGGGCTCGCCGGTGCCGGGCGCCGGCGCGGCGGCCCGGACGGAGGCGGCCGGGGAGGCCTCGGCGGCGACGGACCGCGCGCGGGCCGGTTCGGCTGCCGGGTGCTCGTCGTATGCCGTGGCCTGGCCGGGTGCCGAGGCCGGGCCGGATGCCGAGGCCACGGGCAGGGCTTCCCCCCTCAAGTGCGCCTCGAGAGCCGCTCCGTGGTGCCGGAGGATCTTGTCGATCAGGTCGTCGGCGGTGGCCACTCCGAAGAACGTGGCCGGGGTCAGGTCGAGGTCCCAGCGGGCGTTCATCCGGGAGCTCAGCCGCGTGTACGTGATCGAGTCGAAGCCGAACCGGCTGAGCAGGTCGTCCGGCGCGAGTTCCTCGGGCCGGATGCCGGCCACCTCGCGCAGGACGGCGAGTATCTCGTCGGCCGCCGAGGCATGCCAGGAGGACCCGGCTCCGGACGTGGCCCCGGCCGCGGGCTGCTGCCGTACGTCCGCGCCGGCCGCCGCGACACCGATCCGGCCGAGGAACTCGTCCGTGCCCGAGACCACTGCCACCTGAACCTCCTGTCGGCCGAGCACCCGGCTCAGCGCTTCGAATCCCGCCTCCGGCGAGAGCGGGTGGACACCTGCCGCGGCCAGCCGGCCCAGGTGGCGCTCGGTGAGGGCGGAACCCGACCAGGCCCCCCAGTTCACGACGTGGACGGGGTAGGGGAGCCGCGCGGCGAGCGCGCGGCCGATGGCGTCCTGGGCGGTGCACCCGGCCGCGTAGGCCGCCTGGCCGGGGTTGCCGAGGAAGGACTGCACCGAGGAGAACAGCGCCAGGAAGTCCGGCCGCCGGTCGCCCAACGCCTCGGCGAGGGCCTCGGTGGTGCGGCTCTTGGCCGCCATGCCCCGCAGGAACCACTCCTCGTCCATGGCCGCCAGCGAACGGTCGCTCGGCACGGTCACCGAATGCAGGACCCCGTGGACGACGCCCACCCGGTCGAGCACGGCGCGTATCTCGCCCGGTTGCGAGGCGTCCGCCCGGTGGACCTCCACGCGGGTGCCCGAGGGGTCAAGGGCCTTGATCCGGGCCGCCCGGACCTCGTCCGGCGCGGAGCGCCCGACGAGGACGACGCGGGCGCCGTGACGCCGGACGAGCTGCTCGGCGATGTCCAGACCGACGTCGCCGGTCCCGCCGACGATCACGTACGTACCGCCCTCGCGCAGGACGGACGCGGCCCCGGCCGTGACGTCGACGGGCTCGAGGACCTCCCGGTACCAGCGTCCGGCGTGCAGCGCGTAGTCGCCGGGGGCGGCCACGGGGACCGCCGTCGGGTCCTCGGGGCCGATGTCGACGGTGGCCACCCGCCAGCGCTCGCACTCGCTCCGCACCGACCGGGCGATGCCCAGTGCGGCGGCCGACCCCGGGTCGGTCGCGGCGCAGGTCACGACCGTCAGGGCGAGTTCGCCGCCCGCTCCGGGGCGCGCCTGGAGGTGCTGGACGACCCGGAAGAGGTCGAGGACCCCGCGCTCGCCCTCGATCACGGCGTGGACCGCGACGGGGGTCGGCAGGGACTCCAGCGGCGCCGTGCCGATCCGGTGGACCCCGTCCCCCGGCAGCTCGGCGGGGCCGAGCACCCAGACCGGGCCGGTGACCGGTCCGCGCAGGGCCACGTCGGCGATCGGCCGCCGGCGCGGGGCGTAGAAACCCGCCCGGGCCGGGTCCGTGCTCCTCGGCTCCGTGCTCGCCGGGGCCGTGCTCGCCGGGGCCGGGGCCGGGGCCTCTGCCCACGGGGCCACTGCCGACGGGGCCACTGCTGCCGGGGCGACCCAGCACCGGCGGCGTTCGAACGGGTAGGTGGGCAGCGGGATCGAGACCCCGCTCGCCGGCCAGTCGACGGCGTCCCCGGCCACCCAGCGGTCGGCGTCCGTCCCGCCGGCGGGCCGGGCCAGCGCCGGGTGGTCGGTGCCGTCGGCGGCGGCCTTCAGGGCGGCGACGAGCGTGGACCGGTCGGCGGCGGTGACCGCGAGCCGCTCGGCCATGGCGTCGCGGCCGTGCTGGAGGGTGTGGGCCACGTCGGCCAGTTCCGCTGTCCGGTCCGCCCGTTCGACGGCCTCGCGCAGTGCGGCCGCGTACCGGCGCAGGGCCTGCGGGGTGCGGGCGGACAGCGGGAACACCCAGGGGCCGTGCGGCCGCCGCACCTCGGGCGCGGCTCCCGCCTCCTCCAGGACGACGTGGGCGTTGACGCCTCCGTAGCCGAAGGAGCTGACGCCCGCGCGACGCGGCCCGGCGGCCGGCAGCGGCCAGTCCCGCGCCGAACGGAGCAGCTGGAAGGGGCTGCCGTCGAACCGCAGGTGCGGGTTCTGTTCCCGCAGTCCGGCCAGCGGCGGCTGCACGCCGTGCTCCATCGCGAGGAGCACCTTGATCACTCCGGCGGCGCCGGCAGCGGATTCCAGGTGGCCGATGTTGGCCTTGACCGCTCCGATGCCGCAGTACGGCTCGGCCGGCGGGGGCGTGCCCCGGCGGTTCAGCAGTTCGTCGAAGGCCAGCCGCAGGCCATTGATCTCCACCGGGTCGCCGAGCTCCGTGCCGGTGCCGTGCGTCTCCAGGTAGCCCAGGGTGGCCAGGTCGGTTCCGGCGCGCTCGTGGGCCCGTACGATCATCGCTGCCTGGGCGGCCGGGTTGGGCGCGGTCAGGGACCGGGCCCGGCCCCCGTGGTTGACGGCGCTGCCGCGCAGCCAGGCGCGGACCTGGCGGCCCCGGGCCCGCTCGGCGCGGGCGAGCACCACGAAGCCGTAGCCCTCGCCGCGTACGAAGCCGTCCGCGCGGGCGTCGAAGGTCCGGCACCGTCCGGTCGGGCTCAGCATGCCCGTGCTGCTGAGGAGGACGTGGTTGTGCGGGGACAGCACCAGGTTGATCCCGCCGGCCACGGCGATGTCGCACTCGCCCGAGCGGAGGGACTCGGCGGCCCGGTGGATGGCGACCAGGGAGCTGGAGCAGCCGGTGTTGACCGGTTCGCTCGGGCCGTGCAGGTCGAGGTGGTAGGAGACCCGGTTGACGAGGATGGAGTGCGCGGTGGCGGTGGCGGCGTGCGCGTCGACGGGCAGGCCGGAGGCCCTGCGGATCTCGTCGTAGTCGCTCGATCCCGCGCCGACGAACAGTCCGACGTCGCCTCCCGCGAGGCTGCCCGGCGCCAGGCCGGCGTCCTCGAGTGCCGTCCAGACTCCTTCCAGCACCAGCCGCTGCTGGGGGTCCATGCCCTCGGCCTCGTGCGGGGAGATGCCGAAAAAGAGGGGGTCGAAGCGGTCGACGTCGTGGATGAAGCCGCCGCGGCTCGCGTGCACGCCCTCCGGGAGGGCGTGGCGGTCCCAGCGGTCGGCGGGGACGTCAGTGACCAGGTCGTCCCCTTCCACCAGGTGCTCCCAGAACGCGTCGAGGTCGGCACTGGCGGGCATCCGTCCGCTCATTCCGATGACGGCAACCGCCTTGGGGTCGACGGGGCGCGCGGCCCAGGTCGTGGCGGGCCGGTCCTCCGGGGCCGGCGCGACGGGCAGCGTCGCGGTGGGCGGCGTCGCGGTGGGCGGCGTCGCGGTGGGCAGTGACTTGCGGTGGTCGCGCGCGAGACGGTCGGCGAGGGCCCGCAGGGTGGGGGTCTCGTAGAAGAGCGCGGGCGTCACGTCCAGGTCGAAGGCCTCGTTGAGCCGGCTGGCGAGGAGGTTGTAACTGACCGAGTCGAAGCCGTAGTCACCGATCTGCCGGTCGAGGTCGAGTTCGCCGACGGGGATGCCGGAGGCGTCCGAGGTCAGGTCGAGCAGCGTGTCCGTGAAGGCGGCCGTGGCGGCCCCGGTGGCCTGTGTGGTTGCCGTGGCCTGCGTAGTCCCCCTCGCCCGCGGGGCGGCGGGTGCGGTGTCGCCGGCCGCCGCCCTCGCCACCAGGACGTGCTGGAAGTTGCGGGTGGTCCGGGCGGAGTCCGGCGAGGCCGTCACCGCCTCGTACCCGGCCCCGCCGAGCACTCCGGTCCAGCCGGGAACGTCCAGCAGCGGCGAGCCGGGCAGGCGCAGGCTGGTGTCACCGTGGGCCCACCAGCCGTCGAACAGCCCGTAGGTGAGCGTGCCGGACAGGGTGACCGTCGTCAGCTCGTTGAGGAGCAGTTCGCCGCCGGTACGCAGGACCCTTCGCAGGTGGCGCAGGGCACGGCCGACGTCCGAGGTGGCGTGCAGGACGTTCGCGCCGACCACGAGGTCGAAGCCGCCCTCGTCGAAGCCCTGGCCGACGGGGTCGGTGTCCAGGTCGAGGCGCTTGAACCGCAGGAAGGGGTACCGGGCGCCGAACTCCTGCCGGCCGTGGGCGAGGAAGGTCACCGACAGGTCGGTGTACCAGTACTCGAGCCGGCCGCCGTACGGTGCGAGGGCGCGCAGGAGTCCTGCGGAGGTACCGCCGGTGCCGGAACCCACCTCCAGGATACGGACGGTGGCGTCGGCGGGCAGGTCTGCGAGGCGTTCCTCCACGTGGGCGACGAGGCGGCGGGTGAGCAGGTCGTTGTAGAGGTCGCTGATGGGGTTGCCGCGGTACACGCGTTCCATGAGCGAGGTGCCGGAGGACGGGAACAGCAGGTCGGTGGCGAGGAGTTCGCCCCGCAGCAGCTCCGGGTAACGCTCCAGGCACAGGGCCAGCAGCCGTACGAAGACGGCGGACTCGGGGTGCGCGTCGGCGAGGGCGGCGAGCTGTCCGAGGTGCCCGCCGACGCGGGCGGCGGCCAGTGCGTCGGGGGCCGGGCGCAGGCGTCCGGCGTATGACGTGAGCAGGCCGTCGCCCACGAGCGCGTCGAGCACGGTGCGCAGCAGGCGTTCGTACCGGGGGGTGACGCCCACCCGGCGCATGACCTCGTCCGCGTCGGGGTCGGGTCCGTTCCAGGTGCCCAGGTCGTCGAGCAGGGCGAGCAGGGCCCCGCCCGCGATGCGGGTCATCTGTCGGTCGAGCGCGTGGAAGTCCTCCACCACGCGCAGGTCGGCGGCGTTCGCACGCCCGCTGGTGGGCGTCACGTCGGTGCTCTCCGTTTTCCTGTTCGCTGCCATGCGCGCGCGCAGGGCCTCGGTGCCGGGCACGACGACGCTCTGGGGCGCCGGCCCCCGGAGCGTCTCGACGAGCGCGGCGAAGCCCGCCCGGGGGGTGATGGACCGGAAGCCGGCCGCGGTCAGGCGGTCCCGGTGGGTGTCGTCGGCCACTGCCCCGACGGTGCCCCAGAAGCCCCAGTCGACCGCGCGCACCGGGTAGGGCAGGCGGGCGTCGAGCGCGTGGGCGTAGGCGTCGAGGAAGGTGGAGCCGGCGGCGTAGTTGGCCAGGCCGGGGTCGCCGAGGAAGGACTGGGCGGAGGAGAAGAACACCAGGAAGTCCGGGTTCCGTCCGCGCATGGCGTCGACGAGGGCCGCGGCGACGCCGGACTTGGCCGCCAGGCTCTGTGCGAGGTCCGTGTCCGTGAGGTCGCGTACCAGCCGGTCGCGCCGTACCAGTGCCGCGTGGACGACGCCGTGCACCGGGCCGGCCCCGTCGAGGACGGCCGCCAGCCGGCCGGGGTCGGTGGCATCGGCGCGGGCGTAGCGGATCCGGTCCCCGAGGTCGGCGTCGGCGAGCTCGCTGCGGCCGACGAGCACCACGTGGGCGTCCCAGTCCTCGACGAGGCGGCGGGCGATGGCCAGGCCGATGCCCCGGGCGCCTCCGACGATCACGTAGGTGCCGCCGCGGCGCAGTGGGACGGGCCCGTCGGCGGCCGGGGCGGGCCGCAGGACCTGGGCGTGGCGGACGGTTCCGGTGTACGCGACGCGCGTTCCGCGGGGTGCGGGCGCCAGGAGGGCGGCGGACGGGTGGGCGGGGTCGAGGTCGGCGCAGGCGACGGACCAGCCACGGTGCTCGTTCTCCATGACCCGGGCGAAGCCGGTGATCCCGGCGGCGTAGGGGTCGGTGACGGAGCGGCCGGGCGGGGCGGCGGCGCCGGCGGTGACGATCACCCAGTCGAGGGTGTGCGCACGGGACCAGGCCCGGGCGTACGGGGCGAGGGCCTTGACGCCCGCGTCCTCGGCGCGCCCGACCCGCTCGGCCTCGTCCAGGGTGGTGTCGGCGGTGTCGGTGGGCCCGGTCAGGACGTAGACCAGTCGGGGTGTCACCCGGATCGGTGTGCCCAGTTCGGCGAGGACGGCGTCCTCGTGACGGGCGGCCAGCTCGCGGGCCAGGCCCGCACGGGCGGGGGCGTGGAGCACCACGACCGGACCGTCCGGCGCCGGCGGCGCGGTGGGCGTCGGGACGGCCTCCCAGGCGGGTACGTCCAGCGGGAGCGGCTCGACGCGGGGCTCGGCAGCGGCCCCGGCCCTCGCGGGGGCGGCCTGCTGCGCGGCCGGTACGTCGACCCAGCACCGCACGCGGGCGAACGGGTACTGCGGCAGCTCCACCTTGCGCGGCTGCCGGTCGCGGTGCAAGGCCCGCCAGTCGGGTGCGGCGCCCTCCGCCCAACTGCACGCCCACGCGGACGGGTCGGCCGGGAGCGGGTCCGCCCCCAGCGGGCCGTGAGCGGGGCGCTGCCCGGTGACGGTGCCCCGGTGGAGGCCCGGCGCCGGCGAGCCGGCCAGGAAGGCGCGGAGGGCGGTGCGGAGCCCGGCCGTGTCGGAGGCGACCACGGCGAGCCGCTCCTCCAGGGCTTCCCGGCCGATCTGCGTCGTGTACGCGATGTCGGCCAGCGCGGCCTCCGGTCCGGCGCCCGCCGAGACGGCCTCGGCGAGAGCGGCGAGGGTGGAACGGGCGTCGACGTGCGGGGCCCGTCCCGGGAACCGGTCGGCGAGGACCCGCGCGAGCCGGCGCAGGTCGGCGACGTCCAGGCCGAGTTCGTCGAGCTCGGCCTCCGGGTCGGCGCCGGCGAGGCCGGCCGCTTCGGCCACTGCGGCCACCGCGTCGAGCGGGTCGCCCGCCGTCGGCTCCACGTACCGCTCGGCGAGCTCGCGCAGCGCCTGCGGGGTGCGTGCGGAGAGCAGCACCACCTGCGGTCCGGCGGTGGAGGGGCCCTCGGCGGACGGCGTCTGCTGCGGGAACTCCTCGACGATGACATGGGCGTTGGACCCGCCCGCGCCGAACGCACTGATGCCGGCGCGGCGCGGGCCGCCCGCAGCTCCGGCGGGCCACGGCTCGCTCTCGCGCTGGACGCGCAGGCCCGTGGAGTCCCAGTCGATGCTCGTGTTGGCCGGGTCGGCGTGCAGGGAGGGGACCAGGGTGCGGTGGCGCAGCTGGAGGAGGACCTTGGTCAGTCCGGCGATGCCCGCGGCCGACTCCAGGTGTCCAATGCCGGACTTCACCGATCCGAGCCGGCTCCGCGCGTCGCCGTAGGCCTGGGAGAGGGCCGTGATCTCGATGGGGTCGCCGAGGGAGGTGCCCGTGCCGTGCGCCTCGATATAGCCGACGGAGGCGGGGTCCACGCCCGCCCTGGCCAGAGCCCGGCGCACCACGTCGGCCTGCGCCGCGGGGTTCGGGACGAAGAACCCCCCGGCGCGCCCGCCGTGGTTGACGGCGCTGCCCTTGATCACCGCGAGGACCCGGTCGCCGTCCTCCAGGGCGCGGGCGAGCGGCTTGAGCACGACGACCCCGACGCCCTCGCCGGGTACGTAGCCGTCGCCGTCGGCGCCGAAGGCGCGGCACCGGCCGTCGGAGGAGACGAAGCCGACCTGGCTCAGGTGCAGGTACTTGTACGGGTGGACGATCAGGTTCACCCCGCCCGCCAGCGCCAGCTCGCTGTCCCCGGACCGCAGGCTCTCGCAGGCGAGGTGCAGCGCCGTCAGGGACGAGGAGCACATGGTGTCCAGGGCCAGGCTGGGGCCGCGAAGGTCGAGGAAGGCAGAGACGCGGTTGGCCACGGCGGAGGAGAAGGACGTCGGCAGTACGGGCAGCCGGTCCTCGGCGCCCAGCCCGAGCATCTGGTACTGGTTGAACATCACTCCGGCGAAGACGCCGACCATGCGGCCGGCCACGTCGGCGCGGGTGAGCCCGGCGGACTCCAGGGCGTGCCAGGAGGTCTGGAGGAACAGGCGCTCCTGCGGGTCCATCCCCGCGGCCTCGCGCGGGGTGATCCGGAAGAAGCCGGGGTCGAACTCGTCGATGCCCTCCAGGAATCCGCCCCACTTGCTGTACGAGTGGCCGACCGCGCGGTCGGGCCGGTAGAACTTGTCCGAGGTCCAGCGGTCCGCCGGGATCTCGGTGACGCAGTCTCGGCCGGCGCTGAGGTTGCTCCAGAACCGGTCGAGGTCCTTGGCCATGGGGTAGCGGCCGGCGACGCCGATCACCGCGATGTGCCGGTCTTCGGTCTCCGGCGTGCCATGGGTCTCCGCGGGCCGGGGGGCGGCGGCGGTGCCGGTAGAGACAGCCCCGGCTGGGGCGGCGTCGGCGGGGGTGAGGCCCAGGGCTTCGCGGGCCCGCTCCGGGTCGCCGTGGAGCACGACCAGCTCGGTGCCCGACAGGGCGAGGGCCCGCTCGAACACGTCCAGGCCGGCCGCGGTCGGCAGCGGGGTCTGGCCCTGCCGGGCGAACAGGGCTTCGGCGGCGGCGTCCGTGCGCATACCGCCCTCGGCCCACAGCGGCCAGGCGAAGGAGAGCAGTCCGCGGTCGCGGGCGTAGGCGTCGAGGAAGGCGTTGGCGGCCGCGTAGTCGCTCTGCCCCGCATTGCCGGCGACGCCGGTCACCGAGGAGAACAGCGCGAAGAAGTCGAGGTCCAGGTGGCGGGTGGCCTCGTCCAGCAGTACGGCTCCGCGCACCTTGGGCGCGAGGACCGCCGCGAGGTCCGTGGCGGACTTCGTGGTGAACAGCCCGTCGCGCAGGACGCCGGCCGCGTGCACGACGCCGTCCAGCCGGCCGTGCCGTTCGAGAATGCCGCTGATCAGGGCGTCGACCTCGGCGGACACCGTGATGTCGGCGCGGACGTAGGGGCCTTCGGACGCCGGGCGCGGCGTCCGTCCCACGAGGACGGGCGTGGCTCCGCGCGCGGTCATCCGGGCGGCGAGTTCCCGGCCGATGCCGCCCGCACCGCCGGTGATCAGGTAGACGCCGCCGGGCCGGAGGGGGACCGCAGGGCCGGGGTCGGCGTCGCGGTAGCGGCGGACGTGGCGGCCGCCGGGGGCGTGCCGTACCCAGGACTCCCCGTGGTCGGTGAACTCCGCGAGCAGGGCGTCCGCGTCGGCGGGGCCGTCGGACTCGACGGCGGTGATCGCGAGGCGCGGCTGCTCCAAGCGCACCGTGCGGGCCAGTCCGGCCACGGCGGCGGCGACGGGGCCCGGGCCCACGTGCACGACGGGGACCGGGCGGTCGGCGAGGACCTGGGCCAGGGCGAGCACCTCGGCACAGGCGGACCGTACGGCCTCGGGGAGGCCGGCGGCGTCCTGGTCCGCGGCGTGCAGGACCGCTTCCGGGGCCGTGCCCTGTCCGGCGAGGTCGGCGAGGAGCAGCCTCAGATCCCCGGCCTCGGCGGGGCGCAGCTCGTAGGAGTGGGGGGCGGTCCGGCGGAAGGCGGGACCGCGCCGGACGGTGATCTGGTCGGCCCGTACCCGCTGGTCGCCGATGACCAGCAGGGGTCCGGCGGCCGGTGCGAGGGAGTGCGGCGCCGCCTGCCACAGGCCGGTCAGGCAGTGGGTCCTGGCGGGCGTGTCCGCCGCAGGGGCGGAGGTGGCTGGGCGGGCGGGCCGCTCGGCGGGCAGCAGTCCGGCGAGGTGAGCGGCGACCGCGTCGACGGTCGGGTACTCGAACAGCAGGGTCGGGTAGAGCGCGATGTCCCAGTGCTCCTCGAACAGCCGCACCAGGGTGAGGAGGTGGGAGGAGTCCAGACCGAGGTCGTAGAAGCCCCGGTCGCCCTCGACCACCAGTGCGGGGTCGGCGACCGCCCGGCGGACCAGCTCGACCACCTCGGCCCGGAGGTCCACCGGTCCGGCGTCGGCGCGGACGGGCTCCGCAGGGCTTTCCGGTCGGGCGGGGACGGACGAGTGCGCGGGGACGGCCGGCTGCGCGGGGACGGCTCCGGCCACGGCCTGCGGGGCCGGCTCCGGCCGCTCACCGGCGAGCCGGGTGATCGCCGCGGCGGAGCGGACGCGCTTGAAGGTCAGGTTCGTGAACCGGGCGGCCAACGCGCCCGATCCGTCGCGCAGTTCGATGTCGGCCTTCACCACGTCGTCCCCGGCCCCGGCTCCGGCCGGGTGCATGCGCAGGTCGACGGTGCAGGCGTCCCCGAGGGTGCGGGCGGCGCGGAAGGAACCGATGTGCAGGGGGATGAGGGGGCGCCCGTCCGCGTCCGCGCCGTCGAAGGCGAGCGCGTACGACTGCATGGTCGAGCCGTCGAGCAGGGCGGGGTGCAGCAGGAAGTCCCCCACCGTGCTCCGCGCCTCGTCACCGAGCGCGATCTCGGCACGCACCCGGTCCGCCGTGGCGCGCAGGGTTCCCGCGCAGCGCATGAACGCCCGGTGCTCGATGCCGGCCGACCGGCCGGTGGCATAGACCTCGTCGACGTCACGCGGCATGCCGGACGGCTGGAGTGCGGCGGCTCCGGTGAGCGGGGGCAGGTCGGTGCGCAGGGTGGCCCGCAGGTGGGTGGTCACGCTGTCGTCGACGGGCTGTCCGTCGCGGATCCGGCGGCTGGTCGCCGTCACCCGGAAGACGGCGCCATCGGGTGTGATGTCGACGGTCAGCTCACGGTCGAACGAGTCCGTGGTGACCACCGGCTCGACGAACAGCACGTCGCTCAATTCGGCGCGGTCCAGGGGGATGTCGCGGGCGGCGAGCAGCCGGTAGACGATGTCGAGGAAGGTGACACCCGGCAGGGTGCGCACCCCGTGCACCCGGTGGTCGTCGACGATCGGGTTGTCCCGCTTCAGGTGCAGGGCACAGCGAACGGACCTTCGGTCCACGTGTTCTCTCCTGGTGGTCGGCGATGCGGGGGCGTGATCGGCCCGGCCGCGCCGGGTTACGGGAAGGTCAGGTCGAGCCGGGCCGAGCGGACCGGCGCGGGGGCCGGTCCGGGCGCGGCGGGCAGGCGCCAGAATGTGCTGCGCCGGTAGGCGGGCTTGGGCAGCGCCGGCCGTCCTGGTTCCCCGGGGGTGCCGGGGCCCAGCAGGACGTGGGCGTTGGTGCCTCCGAAGCCGAAGGCGCTGACGCCCACACGGCTCCCGGCCGGCAGGTCCGTCACCCGGGTGACCGGATAGAAGGGCGAGTCGGCGAAGGCGAAGCGCGGGTTCGGCCGGTCGCAGTGCAGCGTGGGCACGAGCCGGCCGTGCCGCAGGATCTGGACGGCCTTGATGAATCCGGCGACGCCCGCGGCGCTGAGCAGGTGCCCCATCGAGCTCTTGACGCTGCCGATGCCGCAGTAGCCGCGGTCCTCGGTGTACGTCCGGTGCACGGCGGTCAGGGCCTGGAGCTCGATCGGGTCGCCGATCATCGTGCCGGTGCCGTGGGCCTCGACGTAGCCGACGGTGCGGGCGTCGGCTCCGGCGCGCGTCAGCACGTCGGAGATCAGCGCGCGTTGGGCGCGGCCGCTCGGCGTGGTGTGCCCCATGGTCCGGCCGTCGTTGTTGACGCCCGAGGACTCGATGACGGCCAGCACCCGGTCCCCGTCGCGCAGGGCGTCGTCGAGGCGCTTGAGGAGCACCATCCCGGCGCCCTCGCCCGGGACGAGGCCGTCGGCGGACTCGTCGAAGGTACGGCAGCGGCCGGTGGGCGACAGCGCCTTGCCGGCGCTGAGCATGAGGTAGGGCTCCTCGTCGAACAGCAGGTCCACGCCTCCGGCCAGGGCCATCGACGACTCCCCCGACGCCAGGCTCCGGGCGGCCAGGTGGATGGTCACCAGCGACGAGGAACACGCGCTGTCGACCACGAGATTCGGCCCCGTCAGGTCCAGGAAGTGCGAGATGTGGGCGGCGACGAAGTTCTGGTTGACGCCGGCGATGTAGGGCCGCTCCGGGGGCTGCAGGTGCGCGCGGTGGTTGCCCGTGCGCGTGCCGACGAAGACGCCGACCGGCCCTCCCCGTACCTCGTCCTCGCGGTACCCGGCGTCCCGCAGGGCTTCCACGGACACCTCCAGCGCCTTGCGCGCCAGCGGGTCGAGGTGGCGGGCCGCCTCGGCGTCGAATCCGAAGAACTCCGGGTCGAACAGGGCGGCGTCGTCGAGGAATCCGCCCCACTTGCTCTGGCTGCGTCCCGGTCCGCCGTCCGGGCTGTAGAGGGAGGCCACGTCCCAGCGGTCGGCCGGCACCTCGGTGACGAGGTCGCGGCCGGCCAGCAGGGCCGCCCAGAACTGCGCCGGGTCGGACGCGCCCGGCAGGCGGCAGCCCATCCCGATCACGGCGATGGGCGTCGGCCGCCCGTCCGGGGACGGGGTCAGGACCTGTGCCTGGGCCTGTACGTCGGCCCGGGACGGCTGCGTCGGCGCCGCGGGGGCGGGCGGGCCGGCCCGCTCGGGTACGAGGTCGGCCGGGGGTGCGCCGAGCGCGGCGGCGAGGCCGCCGAGCGTCGGGTGCTCCTGGAGGAGGCTCGGATCGACCGGGTGGCGGAGGATCTCCTCCAGGGCGCGCACGAGTTCGGCCATCAGCAGCGAGTCCACGCCGATGTCACCGAGCAGGGTGTCGGCCGCCAGCAGGCCGGGGTCGACCTTGGTGGTGCGGGCCACGACGGCGTACAGCCAGTCCGGCGACGCCGCCGTGGCGGACTCACCGTACGGTGCGGTCGCGTACGGTACGGCAGCTGCCTCGGCTGAGGGCTGTGCGGGCCGCGGCTCCGCAGCGCGCCGCGGTGCCAGGAACAACTCGTCGGCGGCCACGGCGGTGCGCTCCACCCGGCACGGCAGGACCACGGGGTCGCCGGGCACCCGCAGGGCGAGGTCGAGCAGTTCCAGCGCGTCGTCGGCGGCGAGGTCGGGGATGCCGAGCCCGCCGCTGGCACTCGTACGCTCCAGCCCCATGCCCACGCCCCGCCACAAGGGCCAGCGCAGGGCGCGCACCACGCACCCGGAGGCGCCGGTGTCGTGGGCGGCGGCGAAGTCGTCGAGCACGCCGTTCGCCGCCGCGTAGTCCAGGTGGCCCGCGGCGAGGGACGGCACCGCTCCCGCCACGGAGGAGAACAGCACCATGAGCCGGGGCGGCGTGGCTTCGAAGGCCGCCCACAGCACCCGCAGCCCGTCGGTCTTGGGCCGCAGCACCCGGGAGATCTCCTCGGGCGTACGGGACAGGAAGGACGTGGGCGGGTCCATGACCCCCGCGCAGTGGAAGACGGCGTCGATACCGCCGGCCTGCTTCCTGACCCGGCCGATCAGCCGGCGCAGGGAGGCGACGTCGTCCAAGGCGTCGGTCCGTACGGTCAGCGTCACCCCCCGCTCGACGAGGGCGAGCAGCGCGGTGAGGCGGGCGCGCAGCGCCGGGTCGGTGGCGGGTGCGGCGACGAGGGCGGCCCACTGGTTGCGGACCGGCGCCCGGGAACGCCCGACGAGCACGATGTGGCGGGCTCCCCGGTCGGCGAGGTGGGCGGCGAGGCGTAGGCCGATGCCGCCGAGGCCGCCGGTGATGAGCACCGCGCCGCGGTCGACGCCCGCGAGCAGGTCCTCGGCGGCCCGCGCCGGCGCGAAGGCGGCCACGAGCCGGCGGCGGCGCGTGCCCTCGTACCGGATCTCCGTCTCCCGGTCGACGGCGGCGGTCTCGGCCCGGACCGCGGCGGCGAGTTCAGCGGTGCCGCCGTCGACACGGACGGTGCGGCCGTGGAGGGCCTGGAACTCGCCGGACAGGGAGCGGTAGAAGCCCGCGAGCGCGGAGCGTTCGGCGCCGCTGACGTGGACGCAGCGCAGCCCGACGCGGGGGTTCGAGGTGAGCGTCCGCTGCAGCAGGCTGATGCGCTCGGTGACGTGGGTGCCGGGGGCGGACCAGTCGACGAGGTCGACGATCCCGCCGAGGCCGGCCAGTTCGGGTACGGGATCCCCGGGGACGTGCGCCACGGCGCGGCCGCCGAGCACCGTGCGGGCCAGTTCCGGGTCGGTGGTGACCACCAGCAACCGGCCGGTGTCGCCGGTGTCCGGCGCCGGTACGTCCGTCCACTCGGTGGTGAGGAGTTCGGCGCCCGCGACGGGCGCGACCCAGTGCTGGTCGCGGCCGAAGGGGTAGGTCGGCAGCGACACGGGCGGTGCGTCCGGGGCCGTCCGGGCCGGCCCCGCCCCTTCGGACTGTCCGTTCACGGGCGCGTTCGGCGGGGTGTCGAGCACCGAGGTGAGCCGCGCGGCGAGTTCGCCGAGGTCCGACGCCTCGACGGCGACGCGGTACGGCAGTGCCGCACGCCCCGTGCTCAGGGTCCGCGCGATCGACGCGAGCGGCGGGGCGTCCGCGGAGCGGACCACCTCCAGCAGACGGGCCACGGCCTCCCGCAGGGCCTGCGGGGTCCGGGCGGAGACGGACACGGCCACCGGAGCGGCCGTGGCGGGGGCCGCCGCCGGGCGGGGGCCCTCCTCCAGGACCACATGCGCATTGGTGCCGCCCATCCCGAAGGAGCTGACCCCGGCCCGCAGGGGGCCGCCGCCCACGGGTGACTCCCATGCGCTGCGGTCGCGTTGGAGGCGCAGCGGCGTACCGTCGATCTTGATCATCCGGTTCGGGCGGATCAGGTTGCGCGCGGCCGGCAGCGTACGGTGCCTCATCGCCAGGATCACCTTGACCATGCCGGCGATTCCGGCGGCGGCCTCCAGGTGGCCGATGCTCGTCTTGACCGAGCCGACCGCACAGTGCGGCTCGGTGGGACGTGCGTGGCCCCACTGCGCGTAGAGCCGCTCGAACGCGGCGACCATGCCGGAGACTTCGATCGGGTCCCCCAGGCGCGTACCGGTGCCGTGCGCCTCGATGTAGCCGACCGTGCGCGGGTCGACGCCCGCCTCGTTGTAGGCGGTGACGAGCAGGTCGGCCTGCGCGTCCGGGTTGGGGGCGGTGAAGGACTGGGCCTGCCCTCCGTGGTTGACGGCCACGCCGCGGATCACCGCGTGCACGCGGTCGCCGTCGGCCAGCGCCCGGTCCAGCGGCTTGAGGAGCAGGGCGGCGACGCCCTCGCCGCGGACGTATCCGTCCGCGTCGTCGTCGAAGGTGTGGCAGCGGCCTCGCGGACTCAGCACGCCGGTGCGCTGGTAGGCGTGTTGCCGGGCGGGGTCGCACAGGACGTTGACACCGCCCGCGAACGCCTGGTCGCATTCGCCGGCGCGCAGCGCGGCGACGGCCTGTGCGACGGCGACCAGGGACGAGGAGCAGAGGGTGTCCACGGCGACGCTGGGTCCGCGCAGGCCCAGGGTGTACGAGACGCGGTTGGCCACGAGGGAGGGTGAGACCGCGACGCTCAGGTGCGGCTCGTCCCGCCCGGCGTGCCGGGCGATCAGCGCGGCGTAGTCGGAGTGGCACACGCCCGCGTAGACGCCGGTGCGGCTGCCGGTGAGCGAGGCCGGATCGCGTCCGGCGTCCTCGGCCGTCGCCCACACGGTCTCCAGCAGCAGCCGCTGCTGGGGGTCCATCAGGGCGGCTTCACGCGGGCTGATGGCGAAGAACTCGTGGTCGAAGCCGCGTATGTCGTCGAGCAGGGCCGCCTTGCCGATCAGACCGGGGTGGTCGGCCGCGTTCCAGCGGTCCGCGGGAACGTCGCGGACCGCGTCCTCGTCGCGGCCCAGGAGGTCCCACAGTTCGGGCACGCTGGGCGCGCCGGGGAACCGGCCGGCCATACCGATCACGGCGATCGGCATGGCGGCGGGTCTCTCGGCCGGCGGTAAGGCCGCCGGCGCGGCCGCGGCCGGATCCGGGCGGTCGCCGCGCACGACGCGGGCCATGGCGGTGACCGTGAACGCCTGGAACAGGGTGCTGGGATCGATCTCGCAGCCGACCTCGTCCTCGGCCCGTACGGCGGCCTCGGACAGGGCCAGGCTGTCCAGTCCGCGCGGGCGCAGGTCGTCGTCCGCGGTCAGCGAGCCCGCGGGCTCCCCGAGCACGGTCTCCATCAGGGCCAGGAGCCGGCTTTCGAGGTCTTCGGGCAGGGAGCCGCGCGGCGGTTCGGAAACGGCAGCGGCGGAAGGGGAGGCGGACTCGATCGCGACGACCGGGGCGGCGCCGTCGCCCGGGAGGGCAGCGAAGGCCTCGGGCCGGACGAGCCGCTTGACGGTCTCCAGGCGGGCGAGCGGCCGGCCATCGCGTTCCCGCAGGAGGGAGGAGGTGAGGACCACCCGGTCCTCCGACTCCCGCCGGAACCCGTCCAGGCGGTAGCGCACAGCGTCGGACAGGCCGCAGTTGCCGAGGTAGACGATGTCCCGGCTGAGGGTGACGGCGTCGACGGCCCACTCGCCGCCGGGCACCACGGACCGTACGTAATTGCGCTCGCCGCGGTCGTTGATGTGCGGGTACGAGGCGAAGTAGAGCAGGCCCGCCGCGTTCACGTCCGCGAAGGGGTTCAGCTCGTACGTGTCGGTGTAGAGGCTGGTGGCGCCGTCGCCCTCCAGCCGGGTGAGGGCCCGGAACTCGCTCTGGAAGTCGCGGTGTTCCCTGCTCGCGCCCGCCACGGGGCCGCGGCCTTCGTGGCGCGGGGTGCCGGGGACGAGCCAGTTGCCGGGGCCCCTGCGGACGAAGGAGGTCAGGAGCCGGACGTCGACCGACGTCGTGGGCGTGGCGAAGCGGATGTCGCTGACGAAGGCGTGCTCGTCGAGCCGGGCGAGCGTGCCGGTCAGTTCTCCCTCGTCGTGCTCGGTGAAGAAGCGGAGGGAGCCGGCCGCCGTCAGGCTGGCGCGGGTGAAGGCGGGCAGCAGCCGTTCGCCGTCGGCGTCGGCGAGTTCTGCGACCGGGAGGCCGAAGTGCTCGCCGATCAGGGACCAATGGAGGTCGCCGGACTCGCGTAACAGCCAGTTCTCGGAGAGGCCGCCGACGGAGAGTGCGGGAAGGCCGAGGACGATCCGGCGGGTCAGCATATGGACACCCGCCCGGCTGCGGTACGCCCGGCGGACGCTGCGGGCCGGAGCGCGCCCCGGCGCGCATGCGGCCACGACTGATCACAGCGCTGAATCATCTACATCCCCCGATGCATTCCCTGAAGGCCCATCAAGCACACCGGACGTCAAAGTAGTTGACCATCGAAACTACTTACGCCGGGGCCTGTATGGCGCAGTGACCACTGATGTGGTCGATCATTGAAGCCACCCTTGGCTCGGCCCCCTCCCCCGTCACTGCAATTCGAGGGCCGACGAGAATGAATCGTGGACGACAATGCCTGGTTACGCAAGTGGAATGGGTCGCCAATGTCAGGAATTCCGGAGCCGGTTCTCGGCATCCACCATCCGGAACGGAAGCCCGGTCCGACCTGGCCGGACGGCGTGAACCCCGGTCCCCGCACGGGGCTGGGGCCGGGGCCGCGCCCCGACGCCGGGGGGCCCGGCCTACTCGTCGGTACGCTGCCGGACGTCGTGATCGTGGAGCTGTTCGCCGACCCGCCGGACATCCACCTCTACCCGGAGGAAGCGGACAGGGTGAGGCGCGCGGTCGACAGGCGCCGACGAGAATTCGCCACCGTCCGGCTGTGCGCCCGCACGGCCCTGGCCCGGCTCGGGGTGCCGCCCGGGCCGATCCTCCCCGGTCCCGCCGGGGCGCCGGCCTGGCCCGAGGGCGTCGCGGGCAGCATGACCCACTGCCCCGGCTACCGGGCCGCGGCGGTCGCCAGGACCGCGACGGTCGCCGCGGTCGGGATCGACGCCGAACCGAACTCCGCGCTGCCCAGGGGCGTCGAGAGGATGGTGGCCTCACCCGAGGAACGGCGCACGCTGGACCGTCTCACCCTGTCCCATCCCGCCGTGGCCTGGGACAAGCTGCTGTTCAGCGCGAAGGAGAGCACGTACAAGACCTGCTTCCCGCTGATGGGCCGGCTGATGGATTTCAGCGACTGCACCATCACCCCCGATCCGGAGCGGGGCACCTTCAGCAGTTCCCTGCACGTGCCCGGCCCGGTGGTCGGCGGGCGACGGATGAACACCTTCACCGGTCACTGGCGGACCGTCGTCCGGGAGGGCGTCGAGTACGTGGCGACGGGGATCGTCGTACCGGCCGCCCCCGCACCCGCGGTGGGTGACCGGTGACGGCAGGCCGCATTCCGACCACGGCCGACGCCTGGCCGAAATGCATGGGAGACAAGTGCATTCCCCCTGGGGGTTGCGTGGGAATTCAGCCAAATAACTCGCCGAGCCCCGCGTGACCGTCCCGCAGGGGGCCCCGCCGGGTCAATGGCCGGAACTCGATCACAACCTTGGAGGCCCTCGTGCGTCAGCAGGGTGATCGACATGCTGCAAGAAGGAAAAGAAACGCACTATTGACGGCCCTTCGCGAGGGCGGTTCGCTTCCCGGTCCAGGAGGTGCAATAGCTCTTCCACGCCGGCACAGGCCCCCACTCGGCCATGGACTTACTGCCCGGCTCGGTCGGCTACGACGGCATCGCCTGGCGGGCGCCAGCTGAGGAGGCCGCCCGCCTCTACCGGCTGGACGCCCTGACGGCGAGTGTGGATTGCACCTGGTCCCACCCCAACCCCCTCATCCGGCATCGCCAGTTGTGGGCGATCGACCACGACGCGGCGCTGATCTTCCAGCGCTCGTGGCCGGCGGTGGACGGCTGAGCCAACCGCGACCACGAACTGCGGGCCCGGCACCTCGACGCCCTCAACCGCTTCCGGGTCCCGGGGCCGGCCTCCGCCCGCCCCTGCCGCTCGGTCACGGGCTGCCACCACGCCTTCGGGCACTGGTGTCAGCCCCTTCGCATGCGCGCCCGCAGCACGGCCGCCGCCTTCCCTTAATTCATTTCAGATACAACTTCGTATTGGAATACAGTCTTGTATCTGGAAGCGCGTCAAGGAGGCGATCACCATCACCAAGCGACTTACCCGGCAGCAGAGCCGGCAGGTCACCCGCGACCAGATCCTTCAGTCGGCGGCCGCACTCTTCGCCGGCCAGGGGGTCAGCGGAACCTCGGTGGAGCAGATCGTCGAGGCCGCCGGCTACACCCGGGGCGCCTTCTACGGCAACTTCGAGGGCAAGCACGAGCTCGTCCTCGCCCTGCTCGAACAGCGGACCCAACACGAGTTGGAAGAGATCCAGGCGCTGAGCCGCGAGGCGGCCACCTTCGAGGAGATGCTCGCCCACCTCCGCTCCTGGCACCGCCGGCGCGACGAGAACCTCGCCAGCTGGCTCGCCCTGCGCACCGAACTCTGGCTCTACGGACTGCGCGACCCGGAGCTGCTGCCCGTACTGGCGAACCGCGAGCGCCGCTCCCGGGACGCGATCGCCCAGTCGCTGGAGCAGGGCTTCGCCGCGCGCGGCGTGACCACGCCGGCGCCCGTGGAGCTCCTGGCGCTGATCGTGCACGCGCTGGACGACGGGCTGTCCATCCAGCGCGTGCTCTTCCCCTCCGACAGCGGCACGGACTCCGTCGTGGACGTGGTGGAACTCCTCATGAAGTCCTGGACCGCACTCGCCCGCAGCACCGCAACCGCTGCCGGACCCACCGCGGCACCTGCCGCCGAACCCCCGACAGAGAACCTGGAGAAGAACCCATGAACAAGGCAGGACAGGCAGAAAAGCCGGAGCACGCCGGCCCACCTGCCACCCCCGACGCGCCCGAGCCCGACCCGAAGCGGTGGCTCGCGCTTACCGTCCTGCTGGTCGCCACCTTCATGGACCTGCTCGACGCCAACATCATCACCGTGGCGATCCCGAGCATCCAACGCGACCTCGGCGCCTCGACCGTCGCCATCCAGGCGATGACGGCCGGCTACACCCTGAGCTTCGCGGTCCTGCTGATCACCGGCGGCCGGCTCGGTGACATCTTCGGCCGCAAGCGGATGTTCCTCCTCGGCGTCAGCGGCTTCGTCCTCGCGTCCGCGATGTGCGCCGCCGCGCCCAGCACCGAATTACTCGTCGTCGCCCGTGCGCTCCAGGGTCTCACGGCCGCGATCATGGTGCCCCAGGTGCTCGCGCTCATCCACGTCTCCTTCGCCCCCCAGGAGATCGGCCGCGTCGTCAGCCTCTACGCGAGCATGGTCGGCGTGGCCATCGTCTCCGGTCCCCTCATCGGCGGCGCCCTGATCAGCTGGAGCCCGCTGGACCTCGGCTGGCGCAGCATCTTCGTGGTGAACCTGCCGGTCGGCGTGGTGGCCCTGATCGGCGCCGCGAAGTGGATGCGGGAATCGAGCTCCCCCCACGCGAAGCGCCTGGACATCATCGGCATGCTGCTGATCATCCTCGGACTGCTGCTGCTCATGGTGCCGCTGACCCTCGGCCGCGAGCTCGACTGGCCGCTGTGGAGCATCGTCTCGCTCGTCGCCACCACCCCCGTTCTTGTGCTGTTCGTGGTCTACGAACGCCACAAGACCCGCAAGGACGGCTCGCCCCTGGTGACGCTGTCCCTGTTCAAGGTCCGCGCGTTCGGCGCCGGCATCGGCGTGCAGCTCCTCTTCAGTGCCATCCCCGCGGGCTTCTTCCTGAGCTGGACCCTCTACCTCCAGGCCGGCCTCGGCTGGTCGGCCCTGCACACAGGTCTGACCGCGATCCCGTTCTCCCTGTGCGTGCCGATCGTCGGCGGACTCGCCGTCCGCAGGTTCTCCCCGCTCTACGGCCGTTACTGCCTGCTCGCGGGGGCCGCCCTGATGCTCGCGGGCATCCTCTCCTACGCCTGGGCGGCCGGCCACTTCGGGACGGACATCACCTCCTGGCACGCGATCCCGTCCATGCTCCTGATCGGCTCCGGCATGGGTCTGCTCATGCCCCCGCTGACGGCGCTGGTGCTCAGGGAGGTCCAGCCGCAGGAAGCCGGCGCCGCCTCCGGCATCATCAACGCCACCGGCCAGCTCGGTGCCGCGCTCGGCGTGGCAGTCATCGGCAGCCTCTTCTTCGCGGCCCTCGCGGGCAACGCCGGGCCGCAGGCCGAACGGGTCGTCCCCACCGTGCAGTCGGTGTCGCCCCTGCAGGCCTCGGGCCTCAAGGACTGCGCGACCGAGGCACTCGGCCAGGACGACCTGGCCAAGGTTCCGGACACCTGCTCCACCCTGGTGCAGGGCGCCGACGGCGGCACCCGGGATACGATCAATGGCGCGCTCGACGAGATCCGCGCGAAGACGTTCGTGTCCACCTACAGCGAGACGCTGTACTGGGTGGCCGGTGGCCTCGTCCCGGTCACCACCCTCGTGCTGCTCCTGCCGCACCACCGGGTCCGGCGGGAGGAAATGGCCTAGTGCGCCCCGCCCCTGACGACCGGTCGAACCGGCGAACCACGTCTGGAGACCGGCCATCATGAGCAGCAGTACGACCTACCGGGTCCTCACCCGGGGCAAGTTCGCGCCCCTCGACGAGGAGCAGCGCGTGGCGCTGCTCGCCCAGGTCGGCGACCACGGCGTGCTCAGCGCCCGGTTCACCGAGGAGGGCACGGTGAACTACGAGCGCGGGCTGCACGGGTTCACCTCCGCGTGCTGATCCCCGCACCCCGGGCGAGGAGTACGACGAGCGCACGGTGACGGAGCGTCTGGAGCCGTGGTGCGAGAGCGGTGTCCTCGACGCGTTGTCACTGCGTCGGGCCCTCGTCGACGTCGGGGTGCTGCGCCGGGAGTCGGGTCTGTACGGCCTCACCGCTGCTCCGGTCGGCGCCGCCTGACACCGAGGGGCCCCCGTCCGGCCGGATGGGGGCCCCTCGGCCTTCGCTCGTTCTTCTAGGCGGGGACGGCCCGGCCCGCCGCCACGGGTGCCGGCCGGGGCCGGCGCACCGCCTCCAGTACGGCAGCCTGGTACGGGGTGAGGGCGCCGGCCCGCTCCTGCGGGAACAGCGCGGCCCAGTTCGGCTCCCGCCCGCAGGCGTACAGGGTCCCGAGCGAGGCGAGCATGGAGCGGGCCTCGGCCCGCCGCCTGCCGGAGGGCAGCAGCCATCCCTGCCGCTCCCCGTGTTCGAGGGTCTGGCGCACCGGGCTGAGCAGTACCGGATGGGCGCTGACCTCGAGGAACACCTCGTGTCCCGCGGCGCCCAGATGCTCCACCGCGGCCGCGAACCGCACCGGTTCCCGCAAGTTGCGCATCCAGTACGCGGCCCCGAGCCCGGCGCCCTGCACCGGCTCGGCCGTCACGGTCGAGTACATCGGCAGGCAGGTAGGAGCCGGCTCCAGGGTACGCAGGGCGGCGTGCAGGTCCTCGCGCAGCTCCTCCACGTAGTGGCTGTGCGAGGCGACCGTACCCTTGATCACCCGGCAGTAGACGTCCCTCGCCTCCAGCTCGGCGACGAGCACCGCGAGCGAGTGCGAGTCCCCCGCCAGGACGGTGGAGCGGGGGCTGTTCTCCCCCGCCACGCTGATCCCGCCGCCGCTCGCCTCGGCCACCGCCTGCGCCTCGGCCGGGGAGAGTTCCGTCGTGGCCAGCGCCCCCTTGCCGGAGATCCGGCGCAGCAGCGCGCTGCGCCGACAGGCGACCATCAGGGCCTCGCGCAGGGTCAGGCCGCCGGCCGTGTGGGCGGCGGCGATCTCCCCCATGCTGTGCCCGACGACCGCGTCGGGCGTGATCCCCCAGCTGCGCCAGAGCGCGGTCAGGGCGATCTGCAGGGAGACCATCGTCGGCTGGAGGACGTCCAGTTCGTCCAGCCGGGCCTCCCCGGCCGGCAGCCTCAGCTGCTCGACGACGGAGAAGCCGGCGAACTCGCGTACCAGCAGGTCGCACTGGAGCAGCACCGCACGGAACACCGGTTGCTGTACAAGGAATTCGCGGCCCATCCCGTACCACTGGGCGCCCTGTCCGGCGAAGACGAACACCAGCCCGGGGCGCCGGGCCGTGACCTGTGCCGGGACCCGCTCCACCTCGCCCGCACAGGCCTCTTCGAGCTGCGTGCGCAGGTCGTCGTACGAGTCGACGGCGAAGGCGATCCGGTGGGCTCCGGTCGTGCCCGTCGCCGCCTCGTGGCAGTACCGGGCGAGTGAGGGCAGTTCGCGTCCGGCACGGATCCTGTCGAGGTGGGCGTACAGCAGCACCTGGAGCAGGTCCTCGGTGCCGGCGGCGACGGCGAACAGGCGTGGGCTCATGCTTCCCCCTTTTGGTTTCGGCCCGGGCGGCGGTCATCGGCGGACGGCGATCCGGTGGCGGTAGCTCTCCATCGGCAGGCCGTTCATCCACGGCACGATGCCCAGCTTGCTGAGCGCCTTGATGGCGGGCGGCGGCTGGTAGCCCGCGAACATGCCGCCGAACATGAGGATCTGGCTGTGCGCGGCGATCTGGCGCACCAGCGGGTTCATGCGCTGCTTGCCGAGGGTGGTGCGGAAGTGGCTGCCGGGTGCCATCCGGCGGCGGACGGCCGCACGGACCCGGTCCGAGATGTCGTGGTCGGCCGTCCACTCCAGGCCCTTGGTCTCCTCCGCCGTGCGCCGCATGGTCTCCGTGCGCTGCCGGGTGTAGACGTCGATGTGGCTGAGGAAGCCACCGGGGCGCAGCACGCGTGCGGCCTCGGCGAGGAACTTGGCGAGGTCGGGGTAGGTGTGCGAGCTCTCGATGTTGACGAGCACGTCGACGGAGCCGTCCTCGAAGGGCAGGTCCTCCGCGTCGCCGTGCACGAAGGTGAGCGCGTCCCCGCGGGACAGGGTGGCGGTGGCCCGTGCGACGGCCTTCGGTGACAGGTCCAGGCCGGTCATGCCGGCGCCGGGGGCGACGCGGGAGAGGAAGTTGAGGCCCTCCCCCATGCCGCAGCCGACCTCCAGGACGTGGCGGCCGGCGTAGTCGTCCAGGTCGATGGGGAGTTCGCGCAGGGCGAGGAAGTAGAGCTGCTCGCTGAAGCCGTCGGTCCAGGGCTCGCCGAAGCCGGGCACGCGGGCGCGGATCTCCTCGACGAGCGCGGGGTCGTGCATACCCCAGTTCCACAGGGCCCCGTGGCCGGAGAGCGTGGCGGCCATGTCGTAGATGGTGGCGCTGGCGGACTTCATGCCGGTGGCGTTCGCGCCGCGGCGGGCGGTGCCGGACTCGTCGAGGTTGATGTCCGCGAGACCGCTGGTGAAGGCGGTCATGACATCAGGGCTGGCACTCATGTGGGTCTCCGGTGAGCAGGTGGGTGGTCAGGCACTGACGGTGTCGCCGCGCACCAGGCCGAATCCGTCGGGTACGTCGGCGGGGTCGGTGCGGGTCGTGACGGGTCGGTTGTCGCCGTCGACGAACACCACGCTCGGCTGGTACGAGCGGGCGTGCTCCTCGCTCATGGAGGCGTAGGAGATGATGATGACGAGGTCGCCGGGGTTGATGAGGTGGGCCGCGGCGCCGTTGATGCCGATGACCCCGCTGTCGGCCTCGCCCTCGATGACGTAGGTGCTGAGGCGGGCCCCGTTGTCGACGTCGACGATGTCGACCTTTTCGCCGGGCAGCAGGTTCGCGGCGGCCATCAGCGTGGAGTCGATGGTGACGGAGCCCACGTAGTGCAGGTCCGCCTGGGTCACCGTGGCACGGTGGATCTTGGACTTGAACATCTCTCGGTACAGCACGTTCGCTCCGTTCACCAGGTCACCGGTAGTTCTTGGACGCCGTAGATGATCATGTCCGGGCGGGTGCGGACCTCGGCGGCGGGAATGCCGAGGCGTAGCCTCGGGAAGCGCCCGAACAGGGCCTCGAGGGCGACCCGCAGTTCCAGCCGGGCGAGTTGCTGGCCCACGCACTGGTGGATGCCGTGCCCGAAGGCGAGGTGCGGTACGGGCTCGCGGGTCACGTCCAGCTCGTCCGGCAGGGCGCAAAGCACCGGATCGCGGTTGGCGGCCGCGAAAGAGAACGAGACCGCGTCCCCGGCCGCCATCCGGTGTCCCTCGAACTCCAGGTCCTCGCCCACGGCGCGGATGCCACCCGCGTGGACGATCGTGAGGTAGCGCAGCAGTTCCTCGACCGTCCTCTCGGCCAGGGAGGTGTCGGCGGCCAGCGCGGCCGACTGCTCGGGGTGCTCCAGCAGGGCGAAGGTGCCCAGGGCGATCATGTTCGCGCTGGTGTCGTATCCGGCGGTCAGCAGTACGGCGCCGACCGTGACGAGTTCCTCGTCCGTGAGCCGGCCCTCGGTGACGAGGGTGGCGAGCAGGTCGTCCGCCGGTTCGGCGCGCTTCGCCTCGACCAGCCCGCGCAGCAGGCCGGTGAGGGCGTGCCAGCCGGCGATGGCCTCCTCGGCGCTGGAGTGCACGGCGAAGAGTGCCTTGATGGCCCGGGCGAAGGCCGGGCGTTCCGACAGGGGAACGCCCAGCAGCTCGCAGATGGCCGACGCAGCCATGGGCTCCGCGAACCCCGTCACCAGGTCGACCGGGCCCTCACCCTTGCCGGCGCCCATGGCGTCCAGGTGGCTGGCGGCGAGCTCCTTCAGCCGGGGTTCGAGGGTGCGGGTGCGGCGCGCCGAGAACCAGGCGGCCACCGCCCGCCGGTAGCGGGTGTGCTCCGGCGGGTCCATCGCCGTGAACATGCCCGGGGCCGGCTCGGTGCGGTCCGTCGCCATGGGCAGCGGGATGGGCGAGCGCAGCGCGTCCCCCCGGGAGCTCATCCGGGGGTCGGACAGCAGTTTGCGGACCTGGGTGTAGCCGGTGACCAGCCAGCCCACGTGCCCGTCGGGGAACTCCATGCGGGCGACCGGGTGGTCCGCGCGGAGCACGCCCAGTTCGGGTGCGGGGTCGAAGGGGCACCGGCCCCGGGTCATCGGCAGACCCGGGACTGTGGGAAGGCCGTCGGTCATCACACCTCGTTCTCCGGGGACAGGCGGACGGGAAGACGCTGCATCGGCATCAGGTAGCGCGGCTCGATCTCCTGCGGGTCAACGGCCAGCGACAGGTCCGGGAACCGCTTGAACAGTGCGGTCAGGGCGACCTCCCCCTCGATCAGGGCGAGGCTGGCGCCCAGGCAGTAGTGCGCGCCCCGGCCGAAGCCCAGGTGCGGGTTCTGCTCACGGGTGACGTCGAGGCGTCCGGGCTCCTCGAAGACCTCGGGGTCCCGGTTCGCGGCGGCCAGCGCTACCTGGATGGCCTCTCCGGGCTGCACCTTCACCCCGCCGATCTCGACGGGCTCGGTGGCGAAGCGGCGGAAGGCGTGCTTCACCGGCGCGGTGTGGCGCACGAGTTCGGCGACGGCCCGGCTGCCGAGAGAGGGGTCGTTCTTCAGCAGTTCCAGCTGATCGGGGTGCTGGAGCAGGGTGAAGACCCCGAGGGCGACGAGGTTGCGGACGGTCTCGTGGCCGGCCTGTACGAGGACCATCGCCAGGGCGGTCAGCTCGTCGTCGGTCAGCCGGTCGCTGTCCTCCTCGTGAACCTGCACCAGCTCGGAGATCAGGTCGTCGCGCGGGTCGGCCTGGCGGGCGGCGATCAGTTCCCGGGTCACCCGGGCCATGCCCCGTACGGCCGGGGCGAACTGCTCGGGGTTCGGGCGCAGGGCCTGGGCAAGGGTCTCGCTCCACGCGCGCCACTGCTCGCGGTACTCCTCGTCGACGCCGAGGAGTTCACAGATGACACTGATGGCCAGCGGGTGCGCGTAGTCCGCGATCAGGTCGGGCTCGGCCTTGCCGGCGAGGCCGTCGAGCAGGCGCTCCGCCACGCGTTCGACGGCGGGGGTCAGGGCCAGCATCCGCCGGGCGGACAGGGCCCGGGTGACGAGGCGGCGGACCCTCATGTGGTCCTCGCCGTCCATGGTCAGCAGGGTGGAGTCGAACATCTCGACGATGTCCTCGGGGATGCCCCGGCTGAGCATGCTCTCGCGGTGGGAGTCGCCCGGCGGGCGGCTGCGCAGGGTCGGCTCGCCGAGCACCGTCTTGACGTCGTGGTGTCCGGTGACCACCCAGACGTCGCTGCCGTCGGCGAACTTCCCGCGGCAGACGGGCCGGGGGCCGCCGAGCCAGCGCTCCCCCGCCTTCGGGTCGGTGATGAACTTCGGGTCGGACAGGTCGAACTCGCTCGCCAAGTCGTCGGATCCGGTGCTGAGTTCCGTGGTGGGGGTTTCGGTCATGCGGTCTGCCTCGCTCGTTACGGAGAATGTCGATCGTGCGGGTGGTGCTGTGTACGTGGTTCCGCCGCCCCTTCGGGATCAGGAGCTGCGGCTTCGGAGCCCGCTGCCCACGACTTCGGCGGCCTCGGCCATCAGGCGCTCGGCGAGCACGTCGGCGTGCCGGTCCCGCCAGGCGTGCAGCGGTGTGCGGGCCAGCCAGCGGTTGCAGGCGCCGAGGGCCGGTCCGC
This sequence comes from Streptomyces sp. NBC_01454, assembly GCF_036227565.1. Taxonomy (NCBI): domain Bacteria; kingdom Bacillati; phylum Actinomycetota; class Actinomycetes; order Kitasatosporales; family Streptomycetaceae; genus Streptomyces; species Streptomyces sp. NBC_01454. The sequence continues at coordinate 7,896,584 of NZ_CP109460.1, read as the reverse complement.
AGGGGATCTGGTAGTCGGCGACGCGGCCCGGTGTGCCCTCGATCGCCCAGGTGGCCGCCTGGGCGCAGTACCAGCGGAAGACGAGCGCCATGCGCCGCTTGGGGTCGGGGGCGGACTCGGCGGAGTCGCCGAGGCGGGTGAGGACCTCCTCGAAGGAGGCGCCCAGGTAGTCGCGCTCCACCTTCGCGCGCACGGCGGCGGGTACCGCTTCCCACGCGTCGTGGTTGCGCCACAGGTCGTGGAGCTTTCCCGCGCGGGCATGGAACAGCACACCCTTGCGCAACACCCTTGCGCGGCCGCCCAGTTCGAAGAGGTCTCCGTAGGGCGCGAAGGCGGTGTCGTGGACGTCGGCCTCCTGCAGGAGGTCCTTGGCCGCCGCGCTGGTCCCGCTCTCGGCGGTGCACGCGTTGATGGAGCCGGTGAGGACGAAGTCGGCGCCCAGGACGAAGGCAGCCGCCGCCGACTCGGGGGCTCCGATGCCGCCCCCTGCCCCGACGCGCACGGCCCCGGCCACGCCGCCGAGCTCCGCGCGCAGTCCGCGCAGCGCGGGCAGCAGCGCCCACAGGGTCGCCATGTCGGAGTGGTCCCCGGCGTCCCCCACCGCGCAGACGTCGTCGGCCAGCGCGACGCGTGCTCCCGCCTCGGCCTCCTCGGCGGTGAGCAGGCCCTCCGCCACCAGCCGGCTCACCAACGCGGCGGGCGGCGGTTCCAGGAACAGGCAGGCGGCGTCCGGCCGGGTCACCTTCGCCAGTATCTTGCGGGGCACGTGCACGGTGCCGTCCGGAAGCACCCGGGCGCCCGTCAGCCGGTGCCGTACGAGGGCCGGCGTCGCCTCGACGTGGGTGGAGGCCTCCACGAACCGGACGTCGTCCCGAATCAGTACGTCGACCAGCTCGGACTCGGCCCGCGGGTCGAAGGGGTCGTGCGTGACATTGACCCCGAACGACGCCCCGGCCGGGACGCGTGCGCGGATCGCGGCGACCGCCGAGGCCACGTCCCGGGCCGGGAGCCCCGAGGCGCCGTAGTACGAGAGCAGTCCGGCCCCGGCCATCCGGGCGACCAGGTCGACGGAGCCGATCCCCTGCCGCATCCCGCCGGCGGCGTAGGCGAGGCGGACGCCGTAGTCCCGCCGGAAGTCCTCCGACCCGAGCGTCCCGGCGGTGGCCGTAGCGGGGCGTACGGGCGCGGCCGGCCCGGGCTCGGTACGAACCGGCTCGGTACGAACCGGCTCGGACCGCCTGGGAGCGGCGGGCTCGGCAGCGGGGAGGGGGGACGCCTCGTTGCGGATCCGGTCGATGAGCTTGGTCAGCACCTGCCCCGGACCGAGCTCACGCACCGTGAAGTCGCCCTGGCCCATGAGGAGCCGGACGCTGTCGGTCCAGCGCACGGGTGAGGCGATCTGCCGCCGCAGGGTGGCGGCCACCTCTCCCGTCCCGTAGGGGCGTGCGTCCACGTTGGCGATGACCGGGATCTTCGGCGGCGCGAAGACGGTGGCGTCCAGCAGCCGGCCGAACTCCTCGGCGGCGTCGGCCATGTACCGGCTGTGGAAGGGCGCGCTGACGTTCAGCGGCGCGCACCGCGCACCGGCCGCCTTCAGCGCGGGCAGCGCCCGGTTGACCGAGTCCGCGGGACCGGCGATCACGGTCTGCGTGGGCGCGTTGTAGTTCGCGATGTCGACGTCGGAGAAGCCCTCGTCGCGCAGCACCCGTTCCACGAGGGCGGCGTCGACGGACGAGACGGCTGCCATCGTGCCGCCCGTGACCTGCCCCATGAGCCGGCCGCGCTCGGCGACCAGGCGCAGGCCCGACTCAAAGTCGTACACCCCGGCGGCGAACAGGGCGGAGAACTCGCCCAGGCTGTGCCCGAGGACGTAGTCGGGCAGGCGCCCGCCCTCGCCCACGGCCGCCAGCCAGGTGAGGGAGTTGACCACGTACAGCGCGGGCTGGGTGTAATGGGTGTTCCGCAGGTTGCGGCCCGGATCCTCCAGGCACAGCTCCCGGAGGGAGTAGCCGAGGACGGCGTCGGCGCGGGCGACGAGGTCGGGGAAGCGGTCGAACACCTCCCGGCCCATGCCCTTGGCCTGCGCGCCCTGCCCGGGGAAGACGTGGACGTCGAGCGTCGGTGCGGCGGCGGACCGGTGCGCGGCGGTCGCTGCGGGAGCGCTCACGGGGTTCACCTCGATTCTTGCGGGGGTGGCGGCGAGGCGGGGGCGCGCGTCGAGGACGGCCCGGTACAGCACCTCGTCACGGGCGTACGGGGACAGCAGCGGCAGCACGCGGGAACGGCTGCCCTCCGGCAGGGCGGCCCGCACCAGGTTGGCCATGGACCCGGAGGGCCCGAGGTCGAGGAAGAGCAGGTCGTCCCGTTCCAGCAGGGGTCCCAGCGCCCCGGTCAGGTCGAAGGGGTCGCGGAGCACCCGCCACAGGTGCGCGGAGTCGGGTATCCGCACGGTGGCGCCGGTGGTGCCGGAGATCAGCGGGATCGCGGCCGGCTTCATGGTCAAGTCGCCGATCAGGTCCTTGAACACGCCCTCGACCGGGTCGATCAGGGGCGAGTGGAAGGGGAACAGGACGGGCAGCCGCTGGCAGAGCGTGCCGGTGGCGTGGAGGTGCCGTTCGATCCGGTCCAGGACCTCGGCGGTGCCGGCCAGGACGAAGTTCTCCAGGGAGTTCACGGCGGCGACGTAGGCCCCCGCGAGAGCCGGGTCACGGTCGGCGAGTCCCGGGTCGGCCAGGACCGCGAGCATTCCGCCCCGCGGGCACTCAGCCTCGAAGACGTCCACCTGGCGCAGCAGGGAGCGCAGGCACTCGTGCGGGTCGACGGCGCCCGCGACGGCCGCCGCCGCGATCTCCCCGAGGCTGGCGCCGAGCACCGCGCCGGGTTCGAACCCGTGGGCCCGGAGCATGCGCGCCAGCGCGTACTCGACCATGAAGATGGCCGGTTGGGTGAGGGAGAACTGCGTCATCGGGTGCTCGGGGCCGCGGCCGGGGCCGTGGATCGCCTCGATCACCGAGTCGCCGCGCACCTCGCGGACCGTCGCGTCCAGGGAGTCGAGGGCTTCACGGAACGCGGCGTCGGCCCCGTAGAGCCATTTGCCCATGCCGTGGTACTGGGAACCCTGCCCCGCGAACAGGAAGACCGGCGTCAGCATCAGGAGACACGCAGGGAGGACTCGAACACCTTGTGCTGGGTGGGCAGTTGCCCGACCGACTCCACGACGAAGCCGGCCTCCTCGAGGGCGCGCCGCATGGCGGGCTCGTCCAGTCCGGTGGTGCCCTCGTCGCAGGCCACGGCCTGGAACATCGCCCGCCAGCCGTCGATGTCGTTCTCCACCAGCGGCTCCACGACGAGCAGCCGGGCGTCGGCGGGGCTGTCAGCCATGGCGGTGGCGACGGTGCGCAGGATCCGGACGCAGTTCTCGTACGTCCAGTCGTGCAGCACGTTCTTCAGCAGGTAGCGGTCGGCTCCGGCGGGGAGCTCGACGAAGAAGTCGCTCGGGGTGAACTCGATGCGGGCGAGCACGTCCTCCTTCGCGACCCGCTCCAGGGCCGTGCGGCCCCTGGCGCAGACGCTGGCCCGGTCGGCGACGGTGCCGCGCAGGTCCGAGTGGGCGGCCAGCAGGCCGGGGAGCAGGCCGCCGCTCCCGCCGCCCACGTCGACGACCGTCTTGACGGCACTGAAGTCGTGCAGACCGAGCAGGCCCTGAGCCACCGGCGTCGCCAGGTCGACCATGCCCTTGTCGAACAGGTCCGCCGTCTCGGGGTGGGTCTCCAGGTAGCCGTAGAGGGATTCCCCGAAGATCTCCTGGAAGCCGGACTTGCCCGTCTTCACCGTGTGCATCAGGCCGGCGAAGGCGTCGTCGTACAACTCGGCGGCGAGGATGGCGAAGTGGCGCTGGGTGAAGGGGTGGTCCGCGCGCAGCGGCGCGTAGGCCTCGGTCAGCCGGAACTTCTCCCCGTCGCGCTCCAGGACTCCCGGCACGGTGAGCATCTGAAGGAGGCGGTGGAGGATGTCGGGGTCGGTCTCGGTGCGCTCGGCGAGTTCGGCCGAGGTCATCGATCCGCCGTCGAGGATGTCGGCTATCTCCAGGCGGGCGGCGACCGCGAGGGCCCGGGCGAACCAGCCGCCGACGGCGAGCTTGAGGATTTCCATGAGGGCGTCTCTTTCGGTTCCGTCAGGCGAGCCGGCGCAGCCGGTCGGCCAGGGCGGCGGGGGTGGGCGTCTCGAACACGTCGGTCAGTGCGAGCCGGACACCGGTGATGTCCTTGATGCGCTGGGCGAGGGCGACGGCCAGCAGCGAGTGCCCGCCGTTGGCGAAGAAGTGCGCGCCGGCGTCGAGGTCGCTGCGGTCGAGCAGTTCGGCGAACAGGCCGACGACGGTGGCCGTCAGGTCGTCCTGCGCCCCGGCGGCGGAGTCTGCGCCGTGGCCGCCGACGGCCGGGCCGGAGTGCCGGGCCGCCTGTTCGGCGAGGGCCAGGTGGTCGACCTTGTCGCTGCCCGTACGGGGGAAGGCGTCCACGGCGATGAACCGGTGTGGGACGACCGAGCGCGGGAGCTGCCCGTGCGCGTGGTCCCACAGTTCGTCCACGGCCTCGGGACGGCACGGGACCCGGACGAACGCGGCCAGATAGCCGTCCGCCCCGGGATCGCCGACGACCACGACGGCCGCCGCCTCGACGTCGGGGTGGGCGAGCAGGACCGCCTCGATCTCGGCGGGTTCGATCCGGTTGCCGCGCAGTTTGACCTGCCGGTCCATCCGGCCGAACAGGTCGATCCTGCCGTCGGTGCGCCAACGGGCCACGTCGCCCGAGCGGTGGAAGCGCCCGTACTCGGCGTTCTCGCCGAAGCGTTCCGCGGTCAGGTCGGGCCGCTCGTGGTAGCCGGAGGCGACGCCGACGCCCGCGACGCACAGCTCTCCGCGGAGGCCGACCGGGAGCGGCCTGCCGTGCGGGTCGGCGATGAAGATCCGGGTGTTGGCGACGGGAGAGCCGACATCGACCCTTCCGCCGTGGCCGGCCGGTACGCGGCCGGCGGTCGCCCAGATCGTGCTCTCGGTGGGGCCGTAGACGTTCCACAGTTCGGCGCCGGCGTCGAGCAGCCGGGTGGCCAGTTCGGCGGGCAGGGGTTCGCCACCGGTCAGCAGGACGCGTCCGGCCGTCACGTCCGCGATCTGGTGGGCGACGAGCCGCCACGTCGTGGGGGTCGCCTGCAGCAGGCCGATGTCGTGGCCGGTGACGGCGGCCGCCAGCAGGGTGCCGTCCGTGCGCGCCTCGTCCGGGAGCACCACCGTGTGGCCGCCGTGGAGCAGCGGCATCATCAGTTCGAGCGAGGAGGTGTCGAAGCTGTAGGTGCTGAGCCAGCCGGTGGGGCGCGTGGAGCCGGCCACGCCGAAGCGTTCGGCGTAGTCGACGATGTGGTTGACGAGGCTGCCGTGCCGGATCGGGATGCCCTTGGGCTTGCCGGTCGAGCCGGAGGTGTGGATCACGTACGCGAGGGCGTCGGGGTCGGCGTTCACCGCCGCCTCGTCCACCGGCACCTGGGGCACCTGCTCCCAGTCGGTGGCGGGGACGGCGGCGTGGCCCTCCGGGGCGGTGATGCCGGCGCCGACGATGACGACGCGGGCGCGCGTGTCGTCGAGCTGGTAGGTCAGCCGCTCCACGGGGTGGTTCGGGTCGAGCGGCAGGTAGGCCGCGCCCGCGAGCCAGGTGCCGAACACCGAGGCGGCCAGGGCTGCGCCACGCGGCAGGAGGAGCGCGACGACGTCGCCGGGGCGTACGCCGGCCTCGGCCAGCCGGGCGGCCGTGTCGACGGCGGCGGACCACAGGCCGCCGTACGTGGCCGTGCGGTCGCCCTCCCGTACGGCCACGGCCGAGGGGTCGGCGGCGGCGCGGCGGGCGAAGCCGGTGAGCACCGACGGCAGGCCGATCGCGCGGTCCGTGGCGTTGGCGGCGTCGATGACCTCGTGGTCGCGGGCCGACCAGGACGGCAGGGAGGCGATCGGGGTGTCCGCCCCGGTACCCAGCGCGACCAGCAGGGCGTCGTAGCGCTGGACCATCAGTTCGACGTCCGACCGGTCCAGCACCCCGGTGTAGAACGCGGCGCGGACGGTGGCGGTCTCCTGGTTGGCCGAGACGAAGAACTCGAGGTCGAACTGGCTGAAGCCGTTCTCGACGACGAGGAGTTCGGCCTCGGCGCCGGCGAGGGTGAAGGTGCGCTGATCCTCGGCGAAGGGGACGTAGTTGAAGACGTGCTTGAACAGCGCGTTGCGCCAGCCGGAGCCGTCGCGTTCGACCATGTCGAGCACGTCGTCGGTCGGTACGTCCTTGTGCGCCATCGCCTCCATGAACGTCCGCCGGGTCCGGGCCGTGAGGTCCCGGAAGGTGGCGTCACGGTCCAGCAGCAGGCGCAGGACGACGAGGTTACTGTGGTAGCCGACCGCGTCCACCGCCTTGCGGGGGCGGGTGTTGACCGGCGAGCCGATGGTGAGGTCGGGCCCGGCGCCGTGCGCGGCGAGGAGGACCGCGTAGGCGGTGAGGAGGACGACGGACTCCGGCGCCCGCAGCTCGCGCTGGAGGCGGCGTACGACCGCGTGGGCCTCGGCCGACAGTACGTGGGTGACCTCGTCGCCCTGGAGGGTGGTGACGGGCTGGTCGCGCTGCTCGCAGAGGAGTTCCAGGCCCGAGGAGCGGAAGCCGGCCATGCGCTGCTGCCAGTAGCCGAGGCTCTCGGGGGACGGTGCGGGCTCGTGCAGGGCGGGCACCTCGGCGGGGGCGGGGTGGCCGCCCTCCAGGACCGCCTCGTAGAGGGCGACGAACTCGGCGCGCAGGATGGCCGTCGACTGTACGTCCGACACGGCGTGGTGGAGGGCCAGGCACAGCACGTCGGCGTCCGGCCCGTGCAGCAGCAGGGCGCGTACGAGGGGGCTGCCGTCCGGGGTGAACGGGCGGGCCACGAAGGCCGTCAGGACGGCCGGTTCGTCCTCCGCGCCGCCGCGGTGCTCCGCCTCCTCCAGCCCGACGGCCAGGGACGGCACGACGGCCCTGGTCAGCTCGGCGCCGTCACGCTGGTAGACCGTGCGCAGCACCTCGAAGCGCTCCGTCAGGAGCCGCAGGGCGTGCACGGTGGCGGCGGCGTCGAGGCGGCCCCGCACGCGCAGGGCCAGCGACAGGTTGTTGGCGCCGCTGCCGGGGACCAGCTCGTCGAGGAGCCAGAGGGTGGTCTCCTTGCGGCTCGCCGGTACGCGACCGGCCGCGCGGCCGGAGCCGTCCTGCGCCTCGCCGGCCGTTGGGCCGGCCGTGGCTTCGGCGCTCACGTGCGCTCCCCGGGGCGGCTTGCCAGGACTCCGCCCACGGCTTCGGCGATGGCGGGGGTGCGCAGCAGGTCCCGGTGCTCGACCTCGAAGCGCCGCTCGTCCGCGACCTCGATGGGGGCGACGCCGGGTGTGGTGCGCATCCGGTTCAGTCCGCTGGTCGCACTGGCGGAGGTGACGACCGTGGCCCCCTTCCAGCCGGGGCGCGGGTCGAGACCGGCGGCGGTGGCGAGGTAGGACATGAACGAGCCGACCAGCTGGACCAGTTCGCCGGCGTAGTCCTCGTCGAGTCCGGCCCGCCGCAGCGCCGAGGTGCCGATCGGGCGGAAGGCCGCGTACAGGCCGGCGGCGAAGGCGGCCGGGGTGATGTCGGGCTGCGCGGCGAGCCGCTCGGCGGCGCCGGACAGCTCGGCTATCTCCTCCGAGGCCAGAACGGTGGTCATGTTGCCGATGACCCGGCCGAACTGGAGGTGGACGGTGGGCACATCGACCAGTTCGGGGTCGAACAGCACCACACGGGGGGCGGTCGGCTGCCTTGCGCCGATCTTCTCAGCGAGCACGCCGGCGAAGACGGAGCCCGCACAGTAGCCGAGCACGGCGCGGACCGTGCGACCGGATGCGGCCACCTCGGAGAGCCAGGGCTCCAGGTAGCTGTCGTCCAGGGCCTCGGTCTCGGGGTCGCGGACCGGGGCGACGGTCTGCCACAGATCGCAGTCCAGCTTCAGACCGGGCGCCAGATCGGCGAATCCACCCTCGTTCCTCCCCGTCACCGGGAAATCGGCCGCGAGCACGATATCGGTGTCGGCGTCGGATCCTGCGTCCGAAACGATATTCCACACGGTGGGGCTGGGCATATCAATATCCCCCGAAAGTCAAAGTCTCATCGATTTATTTTCTCGACCATCTCCGGCCAGACCAGGCCAGATCCTAGGGTCGCCAATCGACACTGTCCACAAGAAATCGATCATGGACCGCCCGCCGTTCGACCGGGAAAACTCCGGACCGCAAGGGAATCACGCCAATGGATTTCGGACACGAGGGAAGTAGTTTCCGCCAACCCGCATCACCCCCTGGCCCCACATCCAGGAAGTTTCATGGGCACACACCCCCTCGAGTAGGCGGGGACCCGCCTTGGAGGCCGGCCGGACCCCCCGGGGAGAACTTCCCGAATATCCCGATTTGCCGCGTGACAGTCACCACACGAGACAGTTTCCTGACGGCAATCGTCGACTCCGGATCCTCTGACGCGACAGAGGCACCGGCCGGGGCCCGCAGAGTGGCGGAAACGGGGGCCACAGCGGGCGGTGGATCCCGCCCCCGGTCGTGAGCCTGTCGTTTCGCCGGAATCAGGTGCCGAGCTCCCCGATCCACCCGCGGCCCGCAGCGGGTCGGCCGGGACCTCCGCCGGCGCCGCCATGCGGTCCTGTTCGCGCTAGACGACGGCCGGCCAGAAGGAATTCAGCCGCTTCGCATCCATTGCAAGCGCCACCCACAGAGTGTTTTCGTCAAGGTATTCGTGGACACACCAACCGCATGGACGACCAGTGGCGACCGGGGCACCCGACCGATCGACGCACGGCAAGCAGCACAGCACCGTCTTCCGGGACCACGTCTCGCCCGACTTCGAGTACCAGGCCGTGAATCCGAAATATCCGCTCCGGACCTGGGTCGCGAGTGGACCGACCGCGTCAGCCAGGGCTTCCGTCTCAAGAACCGCCGGAAATGGGATCTCCGCCCTCCATGCCGAAATCCGAGGCCGTGATCCAAGGCTGCCGACGCCCGGCCGCGCACACGACTGCCCGCGGCGGTCCACCGTGGCGCGCTCGACGCCCCCACCACCGGCCTGCCGTTCGGCGGGAACTGCAACGCCCTGACCCAGGCGGCCGGACGCAACCGCTCCGGCATGCCGATCCGTTCAACGACATCCGCGCTTCGATCGTCCAGCTCGCGACCCGGACCTCGGCCAACGCCAACAGGCAGGGCAGAACATTGCCCGCTCGCTGACGCCGCTCATCCAGATGACGGCGGAAGCAGCCCGCTTCAAGGACCTCGAAGGGGTCTTCCGCGCCGCGGTCGGCGACTGGGGCGTCCTGTCCGACCTTCTACTGGCCATCGGACGGCGACGGCAGCGGACCGCTCTGGGACTTCTCCTCGCAGCCCGCGGCCGGAGCGTCCCGGTCGACCGCTTGGTCCTGTGGCCCGGCCCATACGGACCGGGGTCATTCCCTGTGCACCGGGCGTGCCGTCCGGGTCCCTCAGCCCCTTTATCGCGTAGCTGAACCGCGCTGACCGCGCCACAATTCGTCAGTGCATGCAGGACGGCCGGACGCTGAGCAGCTCGGTCCGCAGCACGGGCGTGCCGTCGACAGGCGCCGGGTCCTGCGCAGTTGGTTCGATACCGCCAGCGGCGATCTTGTCGAGAGACTTCAGGCCGGCGGCACCGACCGTGCCGAACACCGTGTAGTTCGGTCGCAGCGCGGAGTCTCCGTAGACGACGAAGAATTGCGAACCGTTCGTGTTCGGACCGGCGTTGGCCATCGCCAGCAAGCCGCGCCCGTAAAGGCGACGGACGCCGGTCGGATCGCTCGGTGCCGGCGGCAGGTCCACCGGCAGCTCGTCCTTGTACTTGTACCCCGGCCCACCCTCGCCAGTACTGGTCGGGTCGCCACACTGCAGGACCTTCAGCGTCGGATACGCCGTCAGCCGATGGCACACCGTACGGTCGTAGAACCGGTGCCGCGCCAGGTGTACGAAGCTCTGGACCGTGCACGGCGCCTTCGCCCGGTCCAGACGCAGCGGGAGCGGGCCTTGGCTGGTCCGGACAGCCATACCGACCGTGCCGTGACTGGGGGTGTGCCGCGGATCGGGCGGCAGGGGAACCCGCCGCGCCGCCGGCTCGTCCGGGGTCTGGGCATACTGGCAAGGACCGTGCGTGGTTCGCGGCGGGACACCGGAAGCGGAGGCGGTGGTGCCGCCCCCGGACACGACCAACGCTGCTGCCGCCAATGCGGTCATGAGAGTTCGGCTCATCCTGCACACCCTCCAAAAGATCGCCAGATTTCGGAGCGGTCGCAGTCTAAAGCGCGGCCCGGCGGGCGAGAACCCGCCCGCCGGCCACATCCGCCTCCCAGCCATCGGGCTGCGGCCGCAGGCCACTTCGGATGCGACACAACGCCGACTGGCATAAGGTCCGCCACGTGTGATCGCGCTGGGCAAGGGCCCAGAATGGTGACGACGGGTAGCTGGCGCCTCCGTCGAAGCACGGCTCGCAGTTGTCCTCGCACAGGTGCTGATAGACACCCAGCTGGATTTCCTGGAAGTCCGCGGGGATGCTGATCGGCTTGCCAGTCAGCGCCTCCCCCTCGTTGATCGCCTCGATCACCACGTAGCGCGGTGCTCGTGGTGCAACGCGGAGCGCGCTTCAACGACTGCGTCGGACGCGAACCCAGTCCCGCTCTCACGCCAACACCTGCAGGCCGTCCTTGTGCACAAGGGCGCCCGGCGCCGTTGAACCGTCCCCACCTGCCGGACAACGACGCCCCCTGTCCCGGCCCACGGTGGCCACTTCGAGGAACCAGTCGTCGAGCATTGCCGAGGCACGTTGACCTGCGTTAACGTCCCAACCCCTGATACCGCTTTCCTCAGAACTTCGCAGGGGCCAGGTTCGCCGAAGCACCATCGGGGCTGATCGTTGAGACCCAGGCGATGGGCCGCGGCATGACGACCGCGGTCAGCAGCTTGTAGAACTCGTTGCGGGACAGGGCAGCGGGATCGAAGTCAGGGCGCATGGTGATCAGTATTGAAGGGGCCCCATCGCAGTCGGACCCGTCAGCGACGGTACGGAATTCGAGCCTGTAATGGAGCGGATGCGGGTGGCTCCTTCAAGCCGAGTCCGTCCGCGGACCCGGCCGGTGCGGGTGGTGGCGGACGAGGAGTCTTCCACCCGCGGTATCCGGGCCTACCTGCGACGTCGCTGTCCCGGCTCGACTCGGTGAGCGCAACGGGCTCCCGGTACAGGGCCGGCGCACCGGACTGCAGTCTGCTCATGGACGGCATCGGGCACTCCCCAGCGGTGGCGCTCGCCCTGTCCAGCCGAAGTCGCCGCCACGGTCAGCGCCACTCCCTCGGGCAGCAGGGCTCTGACCAGCGCAGCGAAGGTGGCGAACGTGGGCGCGGTAAAACTGCCGCGCAGGGGCACCAGCACCGCAAGCAGCGAAGCCGTCGGATCCGGAGGCATCGGCGGGTGGAGCTGATCAGCGAAGCTCCGCACTGCCACATTCGCTCTGGCGGGGCCGGCGGAAGAGGAGCAATGTCGGGAGCGGTTGTGCTGCCGGTGCCGATGCCGGCGCGCCCGTGCTGTCGGACTGCTGTTTTGACGATGAACGATGAGGACCTCATGGCTTCTCCAGCGACGGGTAAGGGGCCGGGCTTCGAGGCGTCGGCGCGCTGGCGGATGTGGCCGCTGTACGCGGCTGGGTTCACCACCGCCTTCGGCGCGCATGGCATTGCCGCCAACCTCGGCCGGTACACCGAGGGCCGGCACGCCTCCCTGCTGGTACTCGGTGGGCTGCTCGCTCTTTACGACGGTGCGGAGGTCCTGCTCAAGCCGGTGTTCGGCACGCTGGCGGACCGGATCGGGGCGCGTCCGGTGCTGCTGGGTGGTCTGGTGGGCTTCGCCGTCGCGTCGGCCGCGTTCGTGCTCGCCGGTGACAGTGGCCAACTGTGGGCGGCGCGGCTGGGACAGGGTGCCGCCGCCTCCGCGTTCTCGCCGGCCGCCGGCGCACTGGTCGCACGGCTGAACCCGAAGGACCGGCACGGCCGCGCGTTCGGCTCGTACGGCTTCTGCAAGGGGCTGGGCTACACCGCGGGCCCGCTGCTCGGCGGAGCTGTGGTCGCGCTGGGTGACCTGTCGCTGCTGTTCGCCGTCATGGCTGTACTCGGCGCGGCGGTGGCGGTGTGGGCCGTGTTCGTGGTGCCCGTTGTTCCGCCGCTACCGAGGGCCCGGCAGACCGTGCTGGATCTGGCCCGGCGGCTGAGCGAGCCGGGTTTCCTGCGGCCGACCACTGCGCTGGCGGCCGCCACCGCGGCACTGTCCGTCGGGGTGGGGTTCCTGCCCGTCTCCGGCGCGGCCGCCGGGCTGGGGCCGTTGGCCACCGGCGCCGTGGTCTCCGTGCTGGCGGGCTGCGCCGCGCTCGTCCAGCCACGGGCGGGTCGTGCGCTGGACACCGGGCGTATCAGCGCGCACCGGGGCATCGGTGCGGGGCTGCTGCTCACTGCGGTCGGACTGGCCGCCGCGATGCTGCCCGGTCTGGCCGGGGTGTTGTTGGCCGCGGTCGGGATCGGCGTGGGTACGGGGCTGGTCACCCCGCTGGCGTTCGCCGCGCTTGCCGACGCTACGCCGCCGGAGCGGCTCGGGCAGACCATGGGCGCCGCCGAACTCGGCCGTGAACTCGGCGATGCCGGTGGGCCATTGCTCGTCGCCGGGGTTGCCGCCGCGGCCACACTCGCCGTCGGTTACGCCGCCCTGGCCGTCCTGCTGGCCGCCGTGCCACTGAGGTGGCGCTCGGCGCGTGCCGGGCCGGCCGACCACGAGGGATCGCCGGGCTCGTGAGGCGGGTGCGGTCGGAGCGGACCGGCCGCGTCCCATGGGCAACCCGTGCCCGGACGGACCCGGCCGACTCCATAGCGCGTGACACTCAGCGGGGCGACAGGTAGACGCGGTAGCCGTGGTGGCGGCGCAGGCCGGGCAGCGGGTGGGGCGTCCAGGTGCGGGCGTATGCGGGCGGCCGGTGGTGAGGGCGGACGAGGACGGCGACGGGTGCGCTCCGGGCGGTCGTGAGGATCGCGGCGCGGGTGGTGTTGCGGTTGTGGCCGGAGGTCTGACCGGAGGCGCAGCGGGCCTCGTAGCCAACCGGGGTCGCAATGCGCCCGGTGATCAGACAAGGCGGGCGCACCCCGAGGGCGCGGAGATCGGCGGCGATGCGTGCGTAGTCGCCGTTGCCTGCGGAGGAGACGCGGGCGGCGTGGGTGAGGATGACGTGCTGGCTCACCGTTTGGCCCGCGATCAGCGCGACCACGAGGGCGGTGGCGGCGGGCCGTAGTGCGGGGCGAACCGAAGTCCTCAGGGAGCGGGCGCCGTCGGCGACGGGGACGGCCGCCAGAGCGTAGGCGGGGAGCAGGAAGCGGGGCGCCGCGTAGTCGATGAGGAACAGATAGGGCGCCGCAACGGAGAGGGCGCACAGGGCGGGCAGGAGGGCAGTGGCGAGCCGGCTGGCGCGGGCGGCGGCGAACACACCGCCGGCAACGGCGAGCGGCAGCGCGAACCACCACACCGACGCGGCCGGGTGCCGCCAGGTCCGGGTGCACGGCCGGCACAGCATCGTGCCGCCGTCCATCGTGCGCAGGACGTCGCCGACCGCGATATGCCAGGTGATGCCGCCCTCTATGGCGCTGGAGCGGTGCAACCGGGCCGCGATGCCCCCGTACGACGTGTATGCCTCGATGGCCCAGGGTGCGCCGCCGAGGGCGAGGCCCAGGACGATGACCGTGAGCAGGGCGGGCCGCCGCCAGTGGGGGACGAGGACGGCCGCGGCGGCCATCGGCAGGGTGAGCCAGACGGCGTCCGAGGGACGGAAGAGTGCGATGGCCGCCAGGGCGCAGCCCAGTCCGGGGAGCGCCATGCGGTCGGCGCGGTCCCGGGTCGCCCGCAGGAAGCAGCCGACCGCCGTGAGCCCGCCGAGGGCGACCCACAGGTTGGGCATCGCCTGCGGGCCGTAGAGCTGCGTGACCCACAGCCCGGCGAAGAACACACCGGCCAGCGCGAGCACCGGCACCGGACGCACCCGCCGCCACACCCACAGGGCGAGGAAGAGCGCGCCACCCGAGAGCACCGCCAGGTAGATGCGGAGCGCCAGGGTGGACGTCGTCAGCAGGGCAAGTGGCGCGACCAGCGCCGATATGCCCCGGGCGCGGGGCGCGCTGAAGAAGGCGGACGGGAGGTGCGGCGAGACCTGACTGACGTAGACCGTCTCGTCCCAGCCCAGGTGGAACCCGGGTGCGACGAAGACGAGTTGGGCCACGGTGAACGCCACGGCCACGGCCGCCGGCCACAAGGGGCTGTCGGCCGTGGTTCCCGCTCGGGTGCGGCACGCGCCCGGTGTCCTCCCCGGTTCGGCAGCGCCCATGACCGTGACTAACTGCCCGTGCCGGCCGCAGCGTTCAGCAGGTAGTCGCCGACGAGGTCACCGACCAGGGTGCCGGCGGTGAGGTCGCTGGGCACGTGGCCGGCCATGTAGGTGCGGGAGTAGACGATCTGGGCGGCCATCGCCTGGTAGTCCTCGGCCCGGTGCGGAGCCCAGTCGCTGAGGAGCGTGACCGCGGCGCCGGCCCTGGCGGCGTGACGCGAGGGGTAGGAGTAGGGGCCCTTCTGCCCGGCGGTGAGGTGCTTGTCGGGGCGCAGCGACGGGTCGAGGACGTAGGGCGCCGGCTGCTTGTCGCGGGCCGCCACCTGGTCGGTGATCGTCTTGGCGAGTTTGAGGGCGGCCTTCAACCGGGCCTTCTCCACGTCCCCTTGGCTCCGGGAAATGAGCTCGCGCTGGTCGTGCAGGTAGAGCTTCCAGATGTCCTTCTTGCCGTAGAGCTCCAGCCAGGTCGCGGCCTTCTTCCCTGCCGCGGTGCGGGTCTTGGCGAGCTGTTGCACCTGGTGGAGTTCGGCGGTGCGGGCCGCCTTGGCGGGCGGGGCGGGCACCTGCTTCTCGGCCCAGGCCGCGAAGGCGCGGTCGTTGCGCTCGGAGCCGTGGGCCTTCTTCCACTGGGCGAACAGGGCGTCCGCGGTGCTCTTCTGTGCCTGGCGCTGCCTGGCCAGGGCGGCTACGTCGGCGTCGGAGAAGAGCGCGGGCGGGGGGTTCTTCTTGATCAGTGCGGTGGCGCCGGGCTTCTTCTTCGCCGCGGCGGGCGCGGCCGAGGCGTGCATGAGGCCGAAGCCTGCGGCGCCTGCGGCGACGACGGCGATCACGGGGTACTGCCACTTCAGGCGGCGGGAGCCCTTGATGCTCGTGCTGTTCATGCGGGGGTGTTCCTTCCGGTGCGGTCGGCGGCGCGGAGCACGGCGCTGCGCGGGTGCGTGTGGAATCGGGTACGGGCCAGGCGGCGGACGTCGTTGTCGGGCAGTCCCGGTACGAGCAGCGACAGCCCGATGACGTACTTGCTCAGGGACACCGGCCGGGCGCCCAGGGCGAGCAAGTGCCGGTCGGCGGCGGCCGGACGGGGGCCGCCCTTGGTCTCGATCAGGACGTAGCCGGGGTCGAGCGCGGCCGTCCGGTCGTCGCGGTGGCAGGCGAGCAGGGCGTCCAGGGTGACCCGGGTGCCCGCTTCGAGGTCGGCGAGGGCAGCCCGTACGTAGCGGACCTCCCCGGCCGGGGCGAGGTCGGCGGCGGTCACGGCGGTCCGGTTGTCGCCCAGCATCCGGTCGACGAAGACCGCTGCCCTGCTGCCCACGTCCAGCCGGCCGTATGCTTCCGCGTCCACGGCCAGCGCGTGCTTGACGGTGGCGCCGCGGCCGTCCTTGGTCTTGACCTCGATGCGGCACAGCCGGTCCTCGGCGTACAGCCGGGTGCGCACCTTCCACCGGCGGCGGCGCCCCTGGACGTGCGCGCGCCACGCGGCCAGGTCGGCCGTGTCGAAGTAGGTGCTGCGGTAGTCGGTGGTGCGTCGGCCGCCTATCTCCAGGACCCGGTGGGTGTCCGCGAGCACGGCCACCAGGCGGGCCGCCGAGTCGGCCGGGACGAGGTACTTGCGGTCGACCCGGTGCTGGAGTGCGGCCGCGGCGTCGATCTCGGCGAGCGAGGCATCCCGCAGGGCGTCCAGCCCGAGCCGCTCGGTGAGACGTGCGCGGGCACCGGACGCCTCGGCCAGGTCCGCGACCGGGGCCGCCCCGGCGTGCACGGCAGTCCCGGCGCTCACAGCGACTTCCCGTCGGCCGCCTCGACGGAGACCGGGGAGAGCGGATGCGCGTCCCGCGGCCCGGGGAGGAAGACCTGCGCGGTCTCCTCCACGGGATACCGGGCGGAAACCCGGGTCGTCTCGCGCACGTAGTCGATCTCGTCGACCTCGACAGCGAGCGGTGCGGCGCCGAGCCGGGCCGCCAGATCGTCGCGGATCTCGTCCGCGTCGCGGTAGACACGGTCCAGGGTGATCTTCGTCGTGCGGGTGGGCTGGTGGGCGGCCGGGTCGTCGACCAGCAGGACCGCGGCGAGCAGCACCACGTCCACGCCGATGACCAGCCATGTCTCACGCTGCGGCAGCCCGTCTCCCAGGGCGATCACCAGCGCGACGAAGGCGTACGCGACGTCCCTGACCGTGAACGCGGCGCTGCGAAGCCGGACCAGCGACAGGATGCCGAAGAGTCCGAAGCCCACGCCGGCCGGGAACTTCCCGGCGCTGATCGCGGTCATCGCGGCGAACAGTCCGAGGTTGAGCGCGGTCAGCGCCAGCGGCATCTCCGGCCCCGTGCGGCGACGCCGGTACAGCCAGCCGACCAGCACCAACAGGGCGAGCACGTCCAGTCCGGCACGCGCCGTCAGGTCTCCCACTGTCAGCGCCTCGGCGAGACTCTTGCCGGCGAGCGTGATTGTCGGGGCGGGCATGGGTGTGTGGTCTCCGTTCCCGGCAGCGTCCGAGACCCGTGGCGGTCCGGGCCGCTTACTGCCGTAAGGCGACGCACGCTAGAGATCACGCATTAACGGACCATGAAGGTTTGCCGTCCGCTGCCCGTGCACCATGGCCCGTGTCATCGGCCGTACCCGCCGGGTTACTCTTCCGCCGTGCATTTCCTGGTCGTCGAAGACGAGGTCAAGCTCGCCGACCTGATCGTCCGCTACCTGCGCGAGTCCGGACACACCGCCGAGAGCCGCTACGACGGTCCCGGCGGCCTCGATGCTGCCCGCGACCCTCGGGTGGACGCCGTCGTCATGGACGTGATGCTGCCCGGCATGGACGGCGTAGCGGTCTGCCGCACCCTGCGCCGGGAGGGCAGCGACGTGCCCGTGGTGCTGCTGACCGCCCGCAGCGCGATCAGCGAGCGCGTCGCCGGCCTGGACGCCGGCGCCGACGACTACCTGGTCAAGCCCTTCGCCATGGAGGAACTGCACGCCCGGCTGCGCGCCGTCTCCCGCCGTCGGCCCGCCCTCACCGGACGGCTGGAGGTCGGCGACCTGACTCTGGACCCCGAGCAGCAGCGCGCCTGGCGAGCGGACACTGAGCTGGAACTGTCGCGCCGGGAGTTCGCCGTGCTCTCGGTGCTCATGGACAACGCCGGACGCGTGGTCAGCCGGGCCCGATTGCTGGACGAGGTGTGGGACGGCGAGGTGGACCTGCACAGCAACGCCATCGACGTGCACATCTCCAAGCTCCGCGCGAAGATCGACAAGCCCTTCGGCCGGGCCAGCATCACCACCCTGCGCGGCACGGGCTATCGCCTGGAGACCCGGCCATGACACCCCCGGACGGCGCGACCGAGCCGGGCCGCCGCCCCCGGATCCTGAGCCTGCCGCGCCGGCTGCCCATCGTGCTCCGCCTGGTCCTCGCCGTCGCCGCCGCCATGTCCCTCGTCCTCGGCGGAGCCACCGCCCTGGTGTACTGGCGGGTCCAAAGCGCCCTGGACCAGCAGCTCAACGCGGACGTGGCCACCTACCACCACACCCTGATGACCACCCTGCGCGCCGGCCGGCCGCCGCAAGGCCCCGACGGCAGCGCTTACCAGCTCCTGGACCCCCACGGCCACATCGTCAAGGCCAGCAACCTCGTCCGCAAAGAACAGCTCCTCGCCCCGGCCCAGGTCGCCGCCGCCGTCGACGGCGCCACCATCCACCGCGACATCGGCGGGCTGCTGCCGCTCGACCCGCACACCCTGCGGCTGGAGGCCCAGCGGGTCCGCCTGCCCGACCACCACACCGTGATCGCCGTCGCGGCCCTGCGCCGCGGCCACCGCGACGAGGCTCTGCGCGAACTGCTCGCCCAGCTCGGCATCGCCGCCGGACTCACCCTGCTCGCCGCCTCCTACGTCGGCTACCGCACCGCCCGCGCCGCCCTGGGCCCCGTCGAGCGCTACCGGCGCCGTGCAGCGACCCTGGCCGACGGCGCGTCCGGCGTACGGCTGCCCGTCCCCGAGGACCGCGACGACGAACTCACCCGGCTCGGACACACCCTCAACCGGATGCTCGACCGCCTCGAAGCCGCCGCCGCACACGAACGCCGCTTCCTCGCCGACGCCAGCCACGAGCTGCGCACCCCGCTCTCCCTGCTGCGCGCCGAACTCGACGTCGCCCTGCACCGGCCGCGCACCGCGGCCGAACTCACCGACACCCTCCGCTCGGTCGACGCCGAGGTCCAGCGGCTGATCGACCTGTCCAACGCCCTCCTGGACCTCGAAGAACTCAGCGGCACCGCACACCTCACCCGCACCGCCGCCGATCTCCCCGAACTGGTCACCGCAGCCCTCGCCCCCTACCGCCCGACCGCCGCACGTGACCACCGCACCCTCACCGTCGACGCCCCGCCCGCCACCGTGGACGTGGACACCCGATGGATCCGCCCCGCCGTGTCCAACCTCGTCAACAACGCCCTGCGCTACAGCACCGGCGCCATCCACATCACCGCCACCGCCCACGACCACACGCTCCACCTCACGGTCGCCGACGAAGGCCCCGGCTTCCCCGCCGACTTCCTCCCCACCGCGTTCGACCGCTTCACCCGCGCCGAAGCCAGCCGCACCAGCCCCGGATCCGGCCTCGGCCTCGCCTTCGTCGCCGCCGTCGCCGCCTCCCACGGCGGCACCGCCCACGCCGAGAACACCGAACACGGCGCCGCCGTCACCCTCCGCATCCCCTGCTGAGCCGACTGTCGCCGGCCGGCAACCGGGCGTTGCTCGCCCGTGGCTACGCCACGGGACAGACGTGCTGCAGCAGTTGGCGGGCCGGTTCTTGTCCACGGACCGCTCCCGCCGAGCAATCCGGCGTTGGGCAGAGGCACGTTCTACTGCTGCCGCCCTCGCCCGTCGTGGCGACCGTGTGCCGAACTGGACGCCGGGCATTGCGTTCTACGCGATCACCAGCACTGACACCGGAGGCGCCATGTCGGACGGGACGACCACGCACCATGACACCCAGGAGACCCGCGTCGGCGATATCCCGCACTCCGGACGCCGCTACCCGGAAGCGGCCTCGAACGAAAGGGTCACCGCCGACCAAGTCTCTGCCGCTCCCCCCTCCGTCGCCGCTGGAGTTCAGCGCGTCGTCGACGAGTACGGGAACGGCGACTCCCTTGAGGTCTCGTGGCCCACGACGCCGACAAGCTGGAATGCCTGATCCAGGCCGCCGAATACCGCGAGCAGTGATGCAGCATCGTTCAGAACTGGATCGACGCCGGCCTGGCCGGCCTCAAGTCCGCCTCGGCGCAGGCCCTCGCGGAAGCCGCGCTGAACATGTCGTCGATCGAGTGGCAGCAGACCTGCCTTCGGTGACAGGTCCGCGCTCTGTCTCGGCCCGCGCCCCCATACGGGTGGGTGCGGCACGGGCGGGGCGGAGGCGGACGGCGGCGTCGAGGCCGCCGCGGGGTGCTGCGTGCAGGGAGACCTTGCCACCGCAGGCCCGGGTGAGTTGCCGGACCATGGGAAGACCCAGGCCGGTGCCATCGTGGTGGGCATCAGCTGCGCGCCAGAACCGGTCGAAGGCGCGCTGCCGTTCGGTTCCGGTCATGCCGGGGCCCTCGTCAACGACGTGCAGCTCGACCATCGGCGGCATGCGGCCGCCGTCGCCGGGGGCAGCGACGGTGGTCAAGGTGATGGCTGTTCCCGGCGGGGATGCGCGCAGCGCGTTGGAGAGCAGGTTGTCGATGATCCCGTCGAGCGCGCCCGGGACCGCCCAGACATGACCGGCTTTCGCCCCGGTCACGGTGATGTCGACGCCTTGTTCGCCGGCGAAGGCTGTCCAGATGGCGGCGCGGTCGGCGACCACGCTGTCGAGGTCCGTGGCCTCGGGTGTGATGGCGGAGTTCTCCAGTCGGGCCAGGGCGAGCAGCCCTTGGACCATACGGCTGAGCCGTTCCACTTCCGCGAGTGCTTCGTCGAGGCTGCCTTGTGCGCTGGGGGCGAGGTGGGGCTCAAAGTTCTCCAGGCGCAGGCGCAGGGCGGTCAGCGGGGTTTTGAGCTGGTGTGATGCCTCGGAGGCGAATGCCTGCTGGGCGCGGAGCAGGTGCTGGAGTCGCGTCGCGGTCCGGGTGAACGAGGCAGATAATCGACGCAGTTCAGGCGGTCCGTGATCGGTGGCCGGGGGATCGGTGAGGCGGCCGTCTGCGAGTTGTGCGGTGGCGCGTTCCAGGGCCCGGATGGGACGGGTGATCGAGCGGGCGAGCGCGAACCCGATCACGGCGACGGCGGCCAGTACCCCCAGTCCGACGGCGGCGAGTACCGCCCAGGTGGTGTGGACCTTCTCGGTGAGCGAGTCGAGGGGGTGGAGGGCCCGTACGACGCAGGTGACGGCGTTGTCGGCGCCGGAGGTTTTGGGGACCGTGGCGAACAGGGCCTCGCCGTCCGAGGCCGGGGCGTCGCGGGTCTCGATGACGGGCTGATTGTGCAGTGCGGTGGCGATGTCAGGCTCGGCGGACAGGTCTTTGCCGACGGTGGTGGCGGCGGGGGCGTGGTCGGTGTCCGTGCGGACGATGCCGTTCCGGTCGGCGACGATCACACGGCTGCCGGTACGCCGGCTGTAGTTGCGGGCGAGCTCTGGCAGCTCGGCTGCCAGTCCCCGTTCGAGCTTCTCCTCACAGACGTCGGCGAGCGTCATCGCGCCCTGTTCCGCCGAGCTGGAGAAGCGGGACAGCTCACCGCGGCCGTAGACGAAGCCGAACGGCACTTCGAGGGCGAGGAGGACGAGCAGCATGAGGCTGAGGTAGCTGCATACGAGGCGACGGGTCACCGGGTGCCTCCGTCGAGTCCAGGCGGTGGGTTAGAGGTTCCGTCGCGATCGGCCGGCGGAACCAGGCGGAAACCGATGCCGCGGATGTTCTCGATCCAGGAGGAGTCGCCTAGTTTGCGGCGCAGCGCGGCGATGTGGACGTCCAGGGTCTTGGTGGGGCCGAAGTAGTTGGGTTCCCAGGCCGTATCGAGGATTTGCTGGCGGGAGCAGACGGCTCCGGGGTCTTCGGCGAGGCAGACGAGCAGGTCGAACTCCTTGGGGGCCAGGGCGATCGACGATTGGTGCAGACGGACTTGCCGGGTGCGGTGGTCGATGGTCAGCGGGCCGATCCGCTGGGCGCCGAGTGCCCCCGCCTCGGCCGTGCCGCGAGACGCCCCGGGATCCGTACCGCCCGAAGCCGGGTCCGGCGCCAGGGTGCGGCGGGTGACGGCGCGGATCCGGGCCACCAGTTCCCGCACGCCGAACGGCTTGGAAACGTAGTCGTCCGCGCCCAGCTCCAGACCGAGCACCCGGTCCACCTCGTCGTCCCTGGCAGTGATCATGATGATCGGTACGGAAGACCGGGCGCGCAGCGCACGGCAGACGTCGATGCCGTCCATATCGGGCAGCCCCAGGTCCAACAACACCATCGCCGGTTCCGGTGCGGACAGGCCGTCGGTGCCGTTGCGGGCGTGTTCCACGGTGAACCCGAAGCGGTCCAGGCCCTCCATCAACGGTCCGGCCACCCGGTCGTCGTCTTCGATCAGCAGCACATGCATGCCTTCAGGTTCGCAAACGTCAGGCCGCAACCGCCGGAACCTTCCCCCGAGTCACGATCTTTCCCAAGTCCGTACGGTGCTGTGCTACCGGCACACGCCTCGGTGGTGGCCTGGGCATCCACCGAATGGCGCAGCCGCCGGACGGGGGTTACCGGAACATCCAGCACTCCGACAGCATTCAGTAAGGGAGAGTTAAGAATCCGAAGGTGCAATGAGTCGGACGGTTGGCCGGCCCGGGGCCGACTGAGGAGCAAGCACGGCCAGGATTCAGCGAATTCCGGCCACGGATTCAACGAATTGACGCATTCGATCGCCTGCAACCACTTCCGGATTCGGCGCAACTCGATCCAGTACCTCTGTCATGAACAGCACGGACTACGCATCGAGGCCGCCTGGAATCAGAAAGGAATCGGCGTCACCTGATCATTCGCGAGGTTCTCGCTGTATTTCTGCTGGCCATTCCCTTAAACGCCGTCCCGTAGTGTCGAGGCACAGACCGGGCCACAAGAGCTCCGAGCGGAACAAGTCCCCCCACATCTCCCTGGAATAGTCATGCCGAACCCCTGCACATGTGCCGATCTCCCCATCCCCTTCGGACCTGGACGGTGACGATGCGCCAGACGACGAATGACGAACTGCGCACGATCGACGAACTGCGCCGTGTGCGCCCGGACCTGGTGGAACCGTTCACGACTGCACTGCCGGGAGCGCGCGCAGCCGTGCTCGGCCGGCTGTGGGGGGCCTTCGCGCGAGAACCCCTGCCCGGGGTGAGCGGCCGTCGCCGGGAGACGGACACCTTAGTGGTCTCTCTGCAGCACGGCGGCCCGCTCTCCGCGGCCGACTCCTGCTCACGACGGTTTGCCCAGGTGCAGGAGGGCTTCACCGTGACCGGGCCCGACGGGCCGGTCAGCGAACCGACGGAGCTGCTGGCAGCGCTGGGGCTGCGGACTCCCGCCGCGCAGCGGCTGGCGGCCGAGCTCGACAACAGCGTGGTCAACCTGGCTCTGGCCCGCGCTGCGAACGCCAGGGGAATCGGGGCGCTCGCCGATTCGGCCGACGCCGAACAGGCGGTCGTCGATGGCCACCCGCAGCACCCGTGCTGCCGTACCCGTACCGGCATGTCGGTCGCCGAGGTGCTCGCTTACGCGCCCGAGCACCACCCCGTCGTGCAGTTGGCCCTGCTCGCCGTTCCGGTCGAACGCTGGCAGAGTTCCGGCCAGTGGCCTGAGGAGCTGCGTGACGGCGACACGGTCCTGGTGCCGGTACACCCGTGGCAGCGGGACCACGTACTCGTACACCACCCCGAGCTGGCCATGGCGCAACCCACCATCCCGGCCCGTCCACTGCTGTCGCTGCGCACCCTCGCTCCACTGGACGTTCTGCCGGGCTGCCACATCAAGACGGCGCTCGACGTGCAGGTCACCAACTACCGGCGCACCATCTCTCCCGCCGAGGTCGCCGATGGCCCGCCCCTGTCGGACCTGGTCACGGATGTCCTCGACAAGGCGGGGTACGGCGACAGCCTGCGGGTGCTGCGCGAGCTGGGCGGGGGCGCGGTGCGCGTGGGCGGGCAGGCGTCCGCGAGCCTGGCGGCGATGATCAGGGAGTCCTCCGAGCGCCACCTCGACGACGGGGAGATCGCCGTCCCGCTCACAGCGGTACACGCCACGGGAGCGGCCGTGGTGGCGGGTGATCCGGTGCGTTGGCTGGCAGACTTCGCCGGGCTTGTCCTGCCGCCCGCGCTGACGCTGCTGTCCATGGGGGTGGCTCTGGAGGCGCACGGCCAGAACACGCTCGTCGTGCTGCGGAACGGGCGGCCGGTGCGAGTGCTGTACCGGGATCTGGACGGCGTACGGATCAGCCCGCGCAGGCTGGCCCGGTGCGGATTCACGCTGCCGCCGCTGTCCGGCACCCGCGCCGGCGACGATGTGGAGGCGCTGCGCACCAAGCTGTTCGGCGGCCTGCTCAGCGGGGTCCTCAGCGAGCTGGTCGATGTCCTCGCCCGCACCCGGGCGGCGGATCCCACGGTGCTGTGGGCCGCGGTGGCCGACGTCGGCCGACGGGTGTACGCCGACCTTCCGGATGACGGGGACGCGGCCGCGTTCTTCGGCGACACGCTTCCGTTGAAGGCGACCATCGCCATGCGCCTGGCCGACAACCCGGGCAAGGCGCTGTGGACTCCCGTCCCCAACCCCCTGGCGCGCGCACGTTCCCACGCCCTCACCACTCACACACTCACCCGCTGACGCACCGAGTTCGTACGCATGGGAGCTACGGCATGACCACCTCCACGACACACGACGTCACCGCCACCCCTACGACACTGCCCGACGACCGGGCCGAGCAGACCGCCGACACCGTCACCGTCCACACGCTGCTCAACTGCCTGATCCGCGAGGTATCCGCCCCCGAGCATCAAGTAACCGTCGACCAGGACCACTTACTGCTCCGCCTGCCCCGCCGTCACCTCCTGCTGCGCGCCCGGCTGCGCCGGATCTCGCTGATCGGCACCCACCGCTTCCACGGCCCGGTGCAGCGGTTCGAGGACGATGCCTGGGTGACGGTCAGCTGGCGGGAGCTGGCCGGCTACGTTCAGAACGAACTGGAGCTGCGCACCGGCATCGCCAACGAGGAATTCCTGGCACAGGTCGCCGACAGCCGCGAGACCATCCGTACCGCCCTGGAACAGCGTTCCCACCGGCCCCGGCAGACGGACCCCTATCTCTCTTCGGAACAGTCCCTGGTGTTCGGCCATCGCTTCCACCCCACGCCCAAGGCCCGCACCGGAGACCCGGAGGACTGGCTGACGTACGGACCGGAGACCGGCGCCCGCTTCCGCCTGCGGCACCTGGCCGTGCGCCGCCATCTCGTGCGCGAGGAGGGCGACCTGGACAGGCTGGACGCGCTCTGTCCGTCGGCCGACCCGGGCTACCTGACACTGCCGGTACACCCCTGGCAGTACCGGTTGTTGCAGGCCAACGACCGGCTGCGGGAGGCGCTGGCCGCAGGCGATGTGGTCGACACCGGCGTGCGCGGGCCGGAACTGGTACCGACCGCGTCGGTACGCACGCTGTACCAGCCGGATGCCGACACCTTCCTGAAGTTCAGCCTGAACGTCCGGCTCACCAACTGCGTGCGCAAGCACGCCAGTTACGAACTGCGCGGAACCGTTGCCCTCAACCAGCTGCTCCAGCCCGTATTCACCGCTCTCGCCGACCGATTCCCCCGTTGTGCGCTGCTGGCCGAACCGGGCTACCGCACGCTGGACACCGACGGCAACACCGCACTGCTGGAGGGCCTCGCGGTGGTCGTGCGCTCCGGACTGCGCCCTCACCTGCGCCCCGGGGTGACGCCCCTGCTCGCCGCCGCGATCGCGGACGAGTACCCCACCAGCACCGCCCACGTCTCGCACCTGCTCGACCGCGGCGACGGCGATGTCCTGGCATGGTGGGACGCCTACCTGCGGCTGCTGCTCCCGCCGGTGCTGGCCGCCTACTTCGAACACGGCATCGTTCTCGAACCCCACCTCCAGAACGTCGTCGTCGGGGTGCATGCCGACGGAACCCCGGCGCAGATGCTCTTCCGCGACCTGGAGGGCACCAAGGTGCTGCCCGGCCACCACCGGCACGCCCTCGCCGACCTGCCCGAGGACGTCCGCGGGCCGCTCACCTACGATGCCGAGCGCGGCTGGAACCGGGTCGCCTACTGCCTTCTCGTCAATCACATCGCCGAACTGCTCGGAGCCCTGGCCGACCTCGAGCCCGCGCGGGAGCCCGCCCTGTGGGGCCTGGTCCGCGACCATCTCGCCGCCTACGCCCGCACCGCCGGCGAGCCGCCACGGCTGCGCGCCCTGCTGTCCGGCGTACCGCTGCCCGCCAAGGCCAACCTCCTGCTGCGCTGGGCCCGCCAGGCCGACCGACACGCCACCTACGTCCCTCTGCCCAGCCCGCTCGGCGAGGACTTCCCCCGGGAGGTGGCACGATGAGGCCCGCGGTACTGCACCACGTACGCCAGATGTCCGACGACGACCTGCCCGCCTATGTCTACGACCTGCCGGGCCTGCGCGAGCACGTCCGCGCGATCCGGGCGGCACTTCCGGATCGTGTCGAGCTGCTGTACGCCGCCAAGGCGAACTCCGACCCCAGGTTGTTGCACGCACTGGCCGACCACGTCGACGGCTTCGAAGTGGCCTCCGGCGGTGAACTGCGCCACGTCCGCGGGCTCTTCCCCGATTCCCCGATCGCCTTCGGCGGCCCCGGCAAAACACCTGCCGAGCTGGCCCACGCTCTGCACGCGGGCGTACAACGCCTGCACATCGAAAGCGAACACGAGCTGCACCTCCTGACGTCCGTGCTGGGCGATCGCACCGCCGACGTCCTCCTGCGCGTCAACCTGCCGGTCGCGCTCGGTCCGGTCGCACTCGCCATGGGCGGGCAGCCCAGCCCCTTCGGCCTGGATCCCACACATCTGGACCGGTGTCTGTCGATCATTGCCTCCGACCGGCGCATCAGGCTGCGCGGCCTGCACGTCCACCTGGCCAGTGGGCTCGACGCTCCCGCCCAACTGGCCCTGGCCGACGAGGTCCTGGCCTGGGCAGGCGGCTGGGCCGGCACACGGAGTCTCGACCTGGCCGAGGTCAACATCGGCGGCGGGATGGGCGTCGACTACGCCCGCCCGCGGCAGGTCTTCGACTGGCCGGCCTTCGGCGCCGGCCTGCGCACGGCCCTGGCCCGCCGTCCCGGACTGACGCTGCGCATCGAGCCCGGCCGATCGGTCACCGTCTACTGCGGCTGGTACGTCACCCAGGTCCTGGACGTCAAACGCAGCCACGGCCAGGCGTTCGCCGTCCTGCGCGGCGGCACCCACCACCTGCGCACACCTGCCGCCAAGCAGCACGACCAGCCCTTCGAGGTGATTCCGGACGATTCCTGGTCTCGCCCCTGGCCCCGTCCCCAGGCCCGTGACGAACCGGTGACGCTGGTCGGCCAACTCTGCACGCCCAAGGACGTCCTGGCCCGCGGGGTCACGGTGGAACGGCTGTGCGTCGGAGACCGGGTCGCCTTCGCCATGGCCGGCGCCTACGCGTGGAACATCTCCCACCACCAGTTCCTCATGCACCCCCACCCGACCTTCCACCACGTCGACGAGGTGGAGACAGCCGACGAAACGGCGGCGTCCGTCGCCGGCATGTCCGTGCACCAAGCGTCATGAGCCCGTGCCGCCCCGGCCGCACGCGTCGGAGGAAGAGAGCTGCGAGCACGGCACTCGCCACGCTCACCGTCCGGAACTTCCGCCGCTACCTGATCGGACAGCTGACCTCCAACATCGGCACCTGGATGCAGCGTGCCGCCCAGGACCTGCTGGTCCTCCACCTCACCGACAACAGTGGCAGTGCCGTCGGCATCGTGACCGCACTGCAGTTCCTGCCCCAGACCTTGTTCGGGCTGACCGGCGGCGTCCTCGCCGATCGCTTCCCCAAGCGCCGACTGCTGCTGATCACGCAGACAGCCATGGCGGTGCAGTCCCTGCTGCTCGGCGTCCTGACCCTCACCGGGGCGGTGAACCTGCCCTCCGTGTACGCCTTGGCCTTCGCCCTCGGTACCGCCACCGCCATGGACACTCCCGCCCGCAACGCCTTCATCTCCGAACTGGTCATCCGCGAGCGCGTGCCCGCTGCGGTCAGCCTGAACTCCGCCCAGTTCAACATCGCCCGCACCCTCGGCCCGGCCATCGCGGGCCTGACCGTCGCCGCCGCCGGCACCGGCCCGGTATTCTTCCTCAACGCCGCCTCGTACCTGGCCGTCCTGTACGGGCTGATCACCATCCGTACCGCCGAACTGAGCAGCCCAGGCCCGCCCCGGCACCGTGGGACGCGGCTTCCCGACGTCTTCCGCCACCTCACCTCCACCCGGGAACTGCTCCTGCCGATCACGGTCATCGGCTTCGTCGGCACCTTCGGACTCAACTTCCAGATCACCACCTCCCTCATGGCGATCACGGTCTTCCACTCCGGTGCCGCCGCCTTCGGCTGCCTCTCGGCCGCCTACGCCGCAGGCAGCCTCATCGGCGCGCTCCGCGGCGCCGGCCGCGGACAGCCCCCCACCGCACAGCGCCTGATCACCGCCACGGTTGTGTTCGGGACACTCGAAGCCGCGACGGGCCTGATGCCCGGCTACGGCACGTTCCTGGCCCTCCTGATCCCGACCGGCTTCGCTTCGGTGACCGTGACCACGACCGCCAACTCCCTGACCCAGTTGCACGCCGACCCGCACCTGCGCGGCCGCGTCATGTCCGTCTACTTCCTCGTGCTCCTCGGCGGAACGCCCATCGGCGCCCCCCTCGTCGGCCTGGTGTCCGACGCCCTCGGCGCCCGGTCCACCCTGGTCCTCGCCGGCCTCGTCTCGGCGGCCTCCGCGCTCGCCCTCCCAGCGCTGGTCACCGCGCGAACCCGACGGCTGGACCGGACCAAGAAGCCGACCGCCCAAGCCCATGCGCCCCTCACCGACACCCCAGGGCCGGCGCTCTCCGGCAAGGCTCCGACCCACCGGTCCACTACCTGAGCAGCAACGGCACGGACGCGTCGACTCGGGAATCGACTCGGGAATCGACTCGGGAATCGACTCGGGACGGGACATGCGCCGCCCGGCAGGCGCGGGCAGCAGGGGGAGTGATTCAGGCTCCTGCAGCGGTGACGATGGCGTCGGTGGCGAAGCCGAGGAGCAGGCCGCCGAGGATGCCCCAGGTGGTCAGTTCCTTCAGCGCCGCCTTGCGGGCGACGGCCAGCAGTTCGATGACGACATAGAGGATGGAGCCGGCGGCGAGCCCGAGGAAGGCGATCGACAGGGTGTCGTTGACCAGGTGCTGTCCGACGAGAGTGCCGGCGAAGGTGGGACCGCCGCCGATCAGGCCGAGCAGACCGAGCGTGGTCCAGGAGGGACGTTCGCCCTCGGCGGCCAACGGGGCGACGATGCCGAAGCCCTCGGTGGCGTTGTGCAGGCCGAAGCCGACGATCAGCAGAACGGCGAGGGAGATCTCGCCCTTCGCGGCGGAGTTGCCGATCGCCAGTCCCTCGGCGAAGTTGTGCAGTCCGATACCGATGGCGATCATCAGGGCCAGTTCACCGGCGTGCGAGCGGGCCTTGGGCGCCAGCTCGGTGGTGCTGGCAGCCCCGGGACCGGCGGGCCTTCCGGCTGTGTTGGCGCGGCGGGCGGCCGCCCAGCGGTCGTAGTAGACCAGGCCCGCGAGACCTGCGGTGAGGCCGGCGGCAAGAACGAGGCCATCGCCAAGGGCGGGCCCCCAGTCGTGGTCGCTCAGCGCGCCGTCGACCGGCTCCCAGGCGTGGGCCAGGACATCCCAGACCAGGAAGATCAGGATGCCGATGGCCACGGCGTTGAGCGTGGCCTTGAGCCGCGGGGCCGGCTTGCGCAGGCGGCCCAGGGGCAAGCCGAGGTAGATGGTGAAGCCTGCGATCGCGCCGAGCAGGGCGATCTGAGAACTGGACACGGGGTCTCCCGGAGGACGCGGCGGGGGGGGCGGCGCACGACGGGCAGACAGTAAAGCAGGCAAGCCTCACCTAACAACCTTCGCGGCGTCAGATCTCGACCACGTTTCCGCAAGGAGACGGCTTTGCTCTTGCGTGGGCCCGCGCAAGAGCGGTCGGCCGCCAGTTCAGCGAAGAGGAGTGGGGTCTCGTTTTAACCGTGCGCTCACCGTGCGCAGTGCGGGCGCTGGCCGTCGGGTTCCTAGCGTCGTGGACAGAGGCGAAAACAGGGGTGGCGCATCTGCCGCCCGCGTCGCTGGAGGTGCCGATCATGCGTCGTCCGTTCGCTGCCGCCGCGGCCGGTCTGGTGCTCGTCGCCGGAGCCGGAGCCGGCGCCGCGGCCTGTTCCTCATCGTCCTCACCCCCGCATACCTCGCACGGTGCCGCGGCGCAGGCCCCTGCGGCGCCGGCTCCCGCCGATACGAATCCACCCGGTGACATCCCGGACACGCAGGTGTTCGTTCCCTGGTCGCCTCCCGGCGGCAGCTTCACGGTGAAGGTGCCGGAGGGCTGGTCGCGTACGACCCAGGGCCCGGCGACGGTGTTCACCGACAAGTTCAACACCGTGCGCGTCGAAGGCGTCCATGCCACGACGGCCCCGACGGTGAACTCCGTACGGGCCCATGACATCCCCGCGATCCGCGTCGCGAGCCAGCACTTCAGCCTGGTCAAGGTGACCACGGTGCAGCGCAGCGGCGGCAGGGCGGTGCTGGCCGAGTACCACGCGGACTCCCAGCCGAACCAGGTGACCGGCAAGCGCGTCTCGCTGGACGTGCAGCGGTACGCCTTCTACAAGGCGGGCAAGGGCGAAACCGTGCTGACGCTGTCCGGTGCGGTGGGCGCGGACAACGTCGATCCCTGGCGGACCGTCACCAACTCCTTCCAGTGGGCGTGATGGCCGCGCCCGTGCTCAGCGCCCGCTCCCTCTACCGGTTCTTCCGGGCCGGGGAGGAGGAGACCTTCGCGCTCCAGGGCGTCGGCCTGGAGGTGGAGCGCGGCGAGACCGTGGCGGTGACCGGGCCGTCCGGTTCGGGCAAGACCACGCTGCTGAACTGTCTCGCGGGCCTTGACGAGCCGGACGGCGGCACGGTGCACGTCGCGGGAGAGCGGATCAGCCACCGGTCCGAGCGGGAGCGAGGTGGTATCCGCGCACGGCACATCGGGGTGCTGTTCCAGACCGCAAACCTGCTGGACCACCTCAGCGTGCGGGACAACATCGCCCTCGTGCAGCGGCTGGCTACCGCGCCTGCCGCTACCCGTACACCGCCGCTGGAGCTGCTGGAGCGGGTGGGCCTCGCGCAGCGCGCCGGTGCTTTGCCGCGTCAGCTGTCGGGAGGGGAGGCCGCCCGCGCAGGTCTGGCCGTCGCCCTGGCGAATACGCCCGATGTTCTGCTCGCCGACGAGCCGACCGGTGAGGTGGACGGGGAGACCGAGCGACGGCTGCTGGTACTGCTGCGCGAGCGTGCCGCTGCCGGGACCGCGGTCGTCGTGGTCACCCACAGTCGCGCCGTGGCGGGGGCCGCCGACCGGGTGCTGCGACTGCGGGACGGAAGGTGGACATGATGCCGGGCCCGGTAGCTGCGGACTGTTCGGGGGCCGGCAAGAACGGCGGACCGCTGGTCCGCTGCGAGGACGCGGCGCGTACGTACGGCAGCGGGCCGGGCGCGGTCGTCGCGGTGCACGGTCTGACCTGTGCGGTGCCGTCCGGCGCCCGGATCTGCGTGGTCGGACCCTCCGGTTCGGGCAAGTCCACCCTGCTGCACCTGATGGCCGGGCTGGACCGTCCCACAGCGGGCCGGGTGAGCCATCCGGGCCTCGACGGCGAGGGCACCGGGGGGCTCGCCCGGCAGATCGGTGTCGTCTTCCAGGGCCCGAGCCTGCTGCCGCCGCTGACGGCCGCCGAGAACGTCGCGCTTCCGCTGCGGATCGACGGCCTGGCGGAAGAGGAGGCCGCTCCCCGGGCATGGGCGGCGCTGGAGAGCCTTGGGCTGGAGACGCTGGCGGGCCGGCTGCCGGACGAGCTGTCGGCCGGGCAGGCTCAGCGGGTCGCCGTGGCAAGGGTGTTGGCGCGCCGGCCCCGCCTGGTGCTGGCCGATGAACCGACCGGGCAACTGGACCGCGTGACCGGCCGTCAGGTGCTGCGGGTGTTGCTGGCCGCGGCCGAGGAACTGGGGGCGTCGGTGCTGGTGACGACCCATGATCCGCGGGTTGCTCGCGAACTGGATACGCGTTGGTACATGGCCGATGGACGGCTGATCCAGCCAGAGGCAGAGCCGGATGCGGACTCCGGGTCCGGGTCGGAGGCACCGACCGCGCAGAGTCCGCAATGAACGGGGCCGGGAACGTGGCAGGGCGGCGCGCTCGCCCGGGGCGGACAGCCCGCAGTGACCGGTGGCCGGCGCCCAGGCGGGGCCGAGGAGGAGAACGGCGATGATCAGGATCTGGCTGGCCGGTCTGTTGCGGCGGCGTGGCGGACGGTTGTTCGCGGTGGCGGCCGGAGTGGCCACGGCGGTGGCGCTGCTGGCTGCGCTCGGTGGTTTCCTCGGCGCGACGCAGGCGACGATGACCGCGCAGTCGGTGCGCGGGGTGAGTGTGGACTGGCAGGTGCAGGTGGCGAGCGGTGCCGACGCCCGGTCGGTGCTGACCGCCGTGGAGCACACGCCGGGCACGCGGGGAGCGCTGCCGGTCGGATACGCCGACACCAGCGGGCTGTCCGCCACGACCAAGGGCACGTCCCAGACCACCGGTCCCGGTGCCGTGCTGGGCGTTCCGGCCGGCTACCGCTCGACGTTCCCGGGAGAGATCCGGGTGCTGTCCGGGCGCGGGGACGGGGTGCTGCTGGCTCAGCAGACCGCCGCAAACCTGCACGCGGCCCCCGGCGACACCGTGGCCGTCGGACGGGCGGGCCTGCCGCCGCTGCGGGTACGGGTGGACGGCATCGTGGACCTCCCGCAGGCCGACTCGCTGTTCCAGAAGGTCGGCGCACCGCCGCAGTCACAGCCGACGGCCCCGCCGGACAACGTCGTCCTGCTGCCCCAGGCCCGCTGGCACGCGGCCTTCGCCCCGCTGGCCAAGGCACGCCCCGACCTTGTGCACAACCAGATCCACGTATGGCGCAGCCACGCTCTGCCGCACGACCCGGCCTCCGCCTACACGGCGGCGACCGGCAGCGCGCACAACACGGAGGCGCGGTTGGCCGGCGCCGGCCAGGTGGGTGACAACCTGGGCGCGGTGCTGGACGCGGCTCGCTCTGACGCCCTCTACGCCCAGATGCTCTTCCTCTTCCTCGGGGTGCCGGGGGCGCTGCTGGCCGGGGCGCTCACCGCCGCGGTCGCCGGAGCGGGGGCTGCGAGGCGGCGCAGGGAGCAGTCCCTGCTGCGGACCCGGGGCGCCACAGCGAGTCGGCTGCTGGGGCTGGCGGCCGTGGAGGCCGCGGTCGTGGCGGTCGCCGGCGGGGCGGCCGGGCTGGGCATCGCGGCACTGCTGGGACACACCGCCTTCGGCACGGCCGGCACGTTCTCCACCGGCTGGGCGCTGGCCGCCCTGGTCGTGGGCACGGTCATCGCCGGCGCGACGGTGCTGCTGCCCGCCCGGCGCGACCTCCAGGCATCCACCGTCGTGGCCGGAAGGGCGACGGTGGAACACCGCCGGGTGCCGCGGGCCGCTTGGTGGACCCTGGCCGTTGGGCTGCTGGCGGTGTCGCTGGTGGTGTTCCGGATCACCAGTCGCACGAACTACGCTCTCGTCCTCGCGCCCGAGGGCACGCCGACCCTGTCGGTGGACTACTGGGCGTTCGCCGGCCCCGCCCTGCTGTGGGCGGGCGGGGGCCTGCTGGCCTGGCTCCTGATGGATCTGGTGCTGCGGCGCGGCCGGCCGGTGCTGGCCCGGATGCTGCGCCCGGCCGCGGGCCCCTTGTCCGGTACGGTCGCGGCGAGCCTGTCGCGGCAACGGGGCACGGTCCTGCGGGCCGTGGTGCTGCTCGCGCTGGCGACCGCCTTCGCCGCCTCGACCGCCGTCTTCAACTCGACCTACCTCCAGCAGGCCCAGGTCGACGCGGTGCTCACCAACGGCGCCGACGTCACCGTCACCGAATCCGCCGGAGTCACCACCGGCGCGGCCGACGCCGCACGGGTGGCGGCACTTCCCGGCGTACGGCGCGTCGAGCCGCTCCAGCACCGCTTCGCCTACGTCGGCTCCGACCTCCAGGACCTGTACGGGGTACGGCCCGCCACCATCGTGGGCGCGGGACGGCTGCAGAACGCCTACTTCTCCGGCGGCACCGCCCGGCAGCTGATGGACCGCCTCAACCACCGGCCCGACGGCCTGCTGGTCAGCGCCGAGACCGCCAACGACTTCCAGCTCCACCCCGGCGACCAGATCCGGCTGCGGCTGCAGAACGGCCGTACCCATCAACTGCGCCCCGTCACCTTCCACTTCGCGGGCGTCGTCAAGGAGTTCCCGA
Source organism: Streptomyces sp. NBC_01454 (assembly GCF_036227565.1). Classification (NCBI taxonomy): domain Bacteria; kingdom Bacillati; phylum Actinomycetota; class Actinomycetes; order Kitasatosporales; family Streptomycetaceae; genus Streptomyces; species Streptomyces sp. NBC_01454. The sequence goes on along the minus strand of NZ_CP109460.1, from coordinate 7,862,545 downwards.
CCGCCCCCAAGGACAGCTTCCTGGTGGCCAACGCCTCCTATGTGGCCCGCGCGACCGGCAGCGGCGCAGTCGGCACGCTACTCGTCGACACTGGGGGCTCCGGCCAGCAAGCCGTGGCCCGGCACGTGCGGGCAGCCCTCGGCCCCGCCGCGCACGTCACGGACCTGTCCGGGGCCCGGACCGTGACCGGCTCCAGTCTCACGGCCGTGGACCTGGGCGGGCTCACCCGGGTCGAACTCGGCTTCGCCCTGGTCATCGGAGCGGCGGCGGGCGGCCTGGTGCTCGCCCTGGGCCTGACCGAGCGGCGGCGCACCCTGGCGCTGGCGTCCGTGCTGGGTGCCCGGGGACGGCAACTCTCGGGGTTCGTGTGGAGCGAGGCCGGGCTGGTCGCCGTGGCGGGCGCGGCCGGCGGCATGGTGCTGAGCTGGGCCCTGTCCGAGATGCTGGTCAAGGTCCTCTCCGGCGTCTTCGACCCGCCCCCGGCGGCCCTCGCCGTACCGTGGGGCTACCTCGGCGCACTGGCCGCGGCCGTCGCGGCCGCTCTGGCCCTGGCGGCGTGGACCGCGGTACGCCACGCGCGACGTCCGCCGCTCACCGAACTGAGAGAGCTGTGACCGGAAACCCGCCGTGACGCCCGACGCGCCACGGCAGGCAGTTCGCTCTGCTCACACCGTGGCGTGTCAACGCCCCGGCTCGCCCTGCCCGCCGGCGACGAGCCAGGTGAAGCGCGGATGCGGAGCTCGTCGGGAGAGCATCAGACGCCCGCCCTCGGCCTCGACCAGCGAACGGGCCAGTGCGAGCCCGATCCCGTGGCCCGTTCCGTCACCGCGCGGCCGGGCGAACACATCCTGGTCCTCGGTCAGGCCGGGGCCCTCGTCCTCGATATCCACGGCCAGTACACCGGCCGCGTCCCGCACGGTGACGGTCACCGCTCCGCGGCCATGGACGACGGCGTTGGCCAGCAGGACATCCAGCACCTGCCGCCCCGCCCGCGGCGAGCCCACCGCCCCTGGCAGCCCCTCCTCCACCACGACGCGCAAGGGCCGCCCGGCGGCCGCCAGCTCGCCGTGCCAGCGCCGTTCGGCATCGGCGAGCAGCGCGCCCACGTCGAGCGGCGCCCGCTCCGGCACCTCCCGGGCCAGAGCCAGCAGGTCGCCCAGCGTGGTCTCCATGTGGGTCAGTGACGCCAATGCGGTGCGCATCGCGTCATGCGGGTGTGTCGGCGCGGTCGCGGACAGCGCGCTCTCCAGCTCCAGCCGCACTCTGGTCAGCGCGGTACGCAGCTGGTGCGAGGCGTCCGTACTGAAGGCCCGCTCGCGTCGCAGCAGCTGCTCGATGCGTTCGGCGGCGCGGTTCAGCGCAGCGGCGACCTCGTCGGCCTCCGGCAGCCCGGAAGGGGCGGCGCGGGCAGTGAGGTCACCGGTCTCCAGCTGAACCGCCGTCGCCGCGAGCGCCTCCAGAGGGCGGGCGAGACGCCTGCTGGACCGCACCGACACCACGACGCCCACCCCGACGGCGGCCGCGGCCAGCCCCAGCAAGGCCGCCCAGGTGACAGCCGCCCGGCGCACCGGCTCATCGGCCGGGGAAGTGGCCCGCACCGCCGCCCGTACCCGCTCGCCGGAACCCACGGGTGCCGCCGCCACCAACCAGTCGCCCACTCGGCGCGACGCGGCCCCGCCCGCCAGGGCGTCGTGCACGGGGCTGTCCCCACGCGCCGGCCCGCCCCCAATGACAAGGCGGCCCTCGTTGTCGTACACCCCGATCCGGGTACCGGGCTCGACGGGCGGCAGTTCCACCGGATCCCGCCTGTCGTGTACATCCGCGGGGACGCTCACGGCCACTCGATCGGCCAGCTGCTGCAGCTCGCGTACCTCGTCCTGCCGGTACAGCCGCAGCACCGCCACGGCCAGCGGGACGGAGAACAGCACCACCGCACACACCACCGCCACCACCGTGGCCCGCAGGAGGCGGCGGCGCACGGTCACCGCCTCCCAGGCTGTTCGAGCCGGTACCCGAAGTGCCGCAAGGTCGTGATCCGCACCCGGTCACCGAGCTTGCGGCGCAGCGCCGCCACGTGGACGTCGAGCGTCTTGGTGGGGCCGAACCAGTTCTCGTCCCATACGTCGCTCATCAGGTCCTCCCGGCTCACCGCCTGCCCCGCGGAGGCGGCCAGCCGCGCCAGCAGGTCGAACTCCTTGGGCCGCAGCTCCACCTCCTGCGTCGGCGTGAAGCAGCGGCGGGCCGCGCGGTCGATCAGCAGCGTGCCGTGACGGATCCGCGCCGCCCCGCCGTTACCGTCCGGCGCTGCGCGTCGCAGGTGGGCCGCGATCCGGGCCTGCAACTCGGCCAGCCGGAACGGTTTGGTCAGATAGTCGTCCGCGCCCGACTCCAGGGCCTGGATCACGTCCATCTCCCCGGTACGGGCGGTCAGGACCACCAGGACGGCCTCGGGCAGACGCTCCCGCAGTTTCCGGCACAGCTCGAAACCGTCGGCGTCCGGCAGCCCGAGATCGAGCAGCACCAGCTCGGCGGGTCCCCGGGCGGCCCGCCCCAGCGCTGCCGCACCGTCGGGGCACCACTCACAGTCGTGGCCCAGCGCCCGCAGCATCGCGGCGAGCCTGCCTCCGATGGTCTCGTCGTCCTCGACGATCATGATGCCTGCCACAGCCTCACGCTAACCGGGTGACCGGTCGCGTACGACCCGGCCGGCGGCCACGTTCGAGTCGCTGCCGGCAGGAGGGGACGCGGAGGGGGGAGAAGGCTGCCCAGGGCGCCGCCGGCATCGACGCAGGTCAGCACCAGGGAGCCCCAAAGGGCTGCGGGCAGGGCAGCAGGATGGAGCTGAGCGCGAAGCCGTTGCCCCTCATGGTCCGGCGTGCCCGCCGAGCTTCGTGGGTGCGACCACACGGTGGTCAGGATGCATTCAGGTTGCCCATGGCACGGTCAGGCACCATGACACCAGAGACCTCCGAAACCACACAGGCCCCGGAAGGGCACGCTCCCTCCCACCGGGCCGACGGCCGTCGTTTCCGATGGAACAAGGTCCCCGAGATCACCGTGTACTTCTGGGTGATCAAGGTGCTGCGCACCACGGTCAGCGAGCGCGCTGCTGGTGGCGGTCCTCGTCGCCCAGTTCCGTACCCGGGCCTACCGTCCGGGCGTCTACTGGCTCGCGGTGGCCCTGATCAGCGTCGTCGGCACGCTGATCAGCGACAACCTCACCGACAACCTGGGCGTGCCCCTGGAGACCAGCACCATCGTGTTCGCCATCGGCCTCGCGGTGGTCTTCGCCGCCTGGTACCGCACGGAGCGGACCCTGTCCATCCACCACGTCGACACCAGGCGCCGCGAGACCTTCTACTGGCTGGCCGTCCTGTTCACCTTCGCCCTGGGCACCGCCGCCGGTGACCTGGTCGCAGAGCGCATGGACCTCGGCTACTGGATCTCCGCCGGCCTGTTCGCCCTCGCGATCGCCGCGGTCGCGGTGGCGCACTTCGCCCTCGGTCTCAACGCGGTGTGGACCTTCTGGATCGCGTACATCCTGACCCGGCCGCTGGGCGCGTCGATGGGCGACTACCTCTCCCAGCCGACCGCCGACGGCGGGCTCGGTCTGGGCACCGTCGTCACCAGCGTGCTGTTCCTTGCGGTCATCCTCGGTCTGGTCATCTTCCTGGCGGTGACCCGACGGGATGTCATCGAGCAGGACCGGATCACCCCGCAGGTAGCACGCTGACCAGGCCCCCCGCCGCGGCGTGTGCTCGCGTCGCCACTCACCTTGTCCCCGGCGGAGCGGGCCAGGCGCCGCGCGAGCGGCAGGCCGAGGCCCGCTCCGCCATGTCCGTCACCCGGGTCGGCGCGCCTGCCCGGTTGGAAGAGCTGCGCGGTGAAGGAGTCCGGGACACCTGGGCCATCGTCGACGACCTCCACGCCCATGCCGTCGGGCCACTGGGCGGCAACGATCTCGACGCGCGAGCGCGCGTGGCGCAGCGCGTTGTCGAGCAGGGGGCTGATGATGCGTTCCAACACGGCGGCGGGCACTCCGGCTACCAGGCCGTCCGCGCAGGTGACCGTGACGGTGACGTCCCCGTGGTCGCCCAGCCGGTCGGTGAGCCGACGCAGGACGGGCATGACATCCGTCGTGCCGGGGGCGGTGTGTGCGCTGCCTTGAGCGTCGTCGAGGAGGGTGTCGCAGATCGTCCGCATGGACTGGGCCGCGTCGGTGATGGTGGCGTGGACGGCGCGGGTGTCGGCGGCGGAGCGTGAGCGAGCCTGCCACCAGTCGAGTTCGGCGACAATCCTCGCGAGGGGCGTGCGCAGTTCGTGCGAGAGCTCGCGGGTCAGCTGTTGCTCATGGCGCAGCACCGCGCGGATCCGGTCCAGAAGTGCGTCCAACGAAGTGCCGAGACCAGCGAGTTCCGTGGGCTGGTCTGCGGTGCCGAAGCGCTCGCCGGCGGCTATGGCGCTCCACTGGGTGGCCTGTTCGGTCATGGCGCGCACCGGGCGCAGCGCCCGCCCGACCGCGAGCCTGGTCAGGGCATAGGTGCACAGGAGAACGGCCGCGTCCAGGGCGAGGGACGCGTTCAGCAGCGTGTCGGCGGAGGAGCGGTAGGGCTGCAGGCTCAGGGCGGTGACCACGGCGGCGCGCGGTGGGGCACTTGTGTGGCCGTCACCCGCGGGCTGGGAGCACAACCGCACGGGGTCGCCGCCCTCAACGGTGGTGCAGCGGCGGCCGCCCAGTGCGGCCAGGCGCGCGGCAGTCCGCGTGACGCTGCTTCCGGCCGGAGCGGAGGCGGGGTGTTCGAGCAGCCGCGTGCCCGCGTAGATCCATACGTTCGTGTCCAGGAGTGCGTCGTCGGGCGTCTCCAGGACACGTACCGGATCGTGCCGGGTGTCGACGGTCGCGGCGACGGCGCCGGCGCGGGTGCGCAGTTCGTCGTCGGCCTGCTGCCAAAGATGCCGGCGGACCACCGAGTTGAACACCACGGTGAGGATCACCATGAGCAGCGTCGCGGTGGTGAGCGCCACCAGGGAGAGGCGGCCGCGCAGCGTGCGGGGCCGCCCGAGGCGGGAGAACACGGTCATGACAGGCGGTGCCCCACCCCGCGTGGCCACCAGGCCGTCCAGCCACGCAGGGGAGCCATCGGCGAGCATCACGATGCCCCGGCAGGCGGAGCCGTCGGCCACAGACCCGTCGGAGGCCGGCCTCACCACCGACCCGTCGGAGGCCGGCGTCACCTGCGCGCTCCGTCCTCCTGCGCTACCGCACTCCTGCTCCTGCGGGAACGGTAAAGCTCGACGGCGAGCGGGATCAGAGACACAACGACGATCACAGCGATGACGGGCAGCAGATAGTGATCGACGTTCGGGACGGACGATCCCAGCGCGTAGCCGGCCACCGTCAGACCCACGGTCCACAGGAGACCGCCGACCACCTGCCACGCCGTGAAGGTACGAACGGGTACGTGCAAGGCGCCCGCCATGGGGTTCAGTACCGTGCGCACCACCGGAACGAACCTGGCCAGCACGATCGCCTTCGCGTACCCGTACCGCTCCAGCAGCGCCTCGGCTCGCTCCGCGCCCTCATGGAGCCGGGCCGAGCGGCTGCGGGCGAGCAGAGCGCCGCCGGCCTTCCGGCCGATCAGGTAGCCGCACTGCGAACCGGCGAGCGCGCCCACGGCCGCGGCGACCAGGAGCGGGGGCAGAGACAGCCTCAGGCCGGTGTTCGAGGTGCCCGCGCACAGGAGGCCCGCAGTGAACAGCAAGGAGTCACCGGGCAGGAAGAATCCGACCAGCAGACCCGTTTCCGCGAACATCACCACACCGACACCCAGCACACCGAAGGCGACAAGGAGCGACTGAGCGTCGAGAACATTGACGGCGAACTGCGGCATCGCGGCGAACAAGGGTGCAGACATCGTCGCAAGCCCTTTCACAATGGACGAGCGGGCGCAGCCGGACACGGCACCCCGAGTGACTACAAGCGAGTAGACGGTCTACTGCACTGTAGACGATGGCGGAGTGAAGAACGTCCCCATGGCAATCGCGAAGGATGAGCGTCGGCCGGCGGGCGAACTCGAAGCAGGTGCCCCGGCCGCCCTGTGGGCCGCCGATGCCCCCTGACCCCGGCCGAGGTGCGGAGGCACACCGAGCTCAACCGGGACGCCGACCGCGAGACGGTCCTGGCCCGATGCGTCCTCCGGCTCAGCCCCGACGACGGGCGACCTCTGCGTGATCCGCTGGAATCGGGTGACCAGTGATCGCCCTGCTGCTCCCCTTCGCCGTGCCGGTGTTGGCAGGGCGCTGCTCGCAGCGCCTCACCCACCCCATTCGCCGCGCTGTGGCTGCTGACTCTCACCACGGTCGTGCCGGCAGGCGACTCCTTGGTGGCGCTGGGCTCCCTGGTGCTGACCGGCCCGCTGAAGCTGCCCGTCTTCGCGGCGTTCAGCGAACTGATTCACCCCCTGCGCACCCCGTCGGACCTCCTCGGCCTGCCTGCCGTTGCCGCATCTACCGGCGTGCTCACCATCGGCGCCTGGACGCTGTCACGCACAGCCCTGCGCCAGATCCTTGCGCTGCGTACCGCGCACGCACGAGCCGACAGCAGCCGCACCGCGGGCGACCTGTGCGTCATCGACTCGCCACATCCGGACGCCTATGCCCTGCCGGGCCGGCTCAGCCGCATCGTCGTCACCACCGAGATGCTCCGCAGCCTCGATCCGGCCGAGCGCGAGGCACTCTTCGCTCACGAGCGCGCCCACATCGCAGGCCGCCACCACTACTTTCTCGCCCCGCCGAACTCGCCGCGCACTGCCACCCCGGCCTGCGCCCGGCCCGCGTCGCTATCCGCCTCGCCGCGGACCGCGCCGCCGACAAAGCCGCCGCCGCTGCGGTCGGCGACCGGCGCTTCGCGGCGCGTCGCGACGCGTGCCATCGCCCGCGCCGCGCTGGCGTAGTGGAACTGGGAGCCATACATCGTGCGTCTTCGTCGTGCTGTCGCAGCAACCACCGCGGTCGCGGCGGTTCTTGGTCTGAGCTGTGCGGGACCGGCTGCCGCGGCCGTGAGCCCGCGCACCGCGAGCTGCGGCTACATCAACATTGGCCAGCCCGGCAATTACACGTACCACGGGGAGTACGCCGGGCAGGTGGAGCAGGTCTACAACACCTGCAACGGCTACGTCTGGGCGCACTGGCAGTGGGCGGGGGACTTCCAGCGCAGGCACCCCGGGACGGACGTGAAGGTGTCAGTAGGGATCTTCAGCCCGGACGCGTCCGGGCCGACCCAGTGGACCAACGACGTCCCCACCAGCGTCAAGGACGTCAACTCCCCGGGCGTGCCGATCCACAGTGCGAACCCTGACGACTGGGAGGCCGTCGCGACGGTGAACAACTGCGCGCCCTTCGCGTTCGGGACGCTGCACTGGTACGGAGGAGCCGACTGGCGCGGGCCCGAGAACGGCTACTGCTGACTCGAGGCGCATCGTGTGGTGTTCCCCGGCGAAGCCGGGGAACACCGGCGGGAGCACGAAGGTACCGGGCGCCGGCTGCCGAGCTCACCTCGGCCTCCGCCTCGGGGTGATCAGGGCGGTCGCGGGAGCGGACAGCGAACTCGATGGCCACGGCCGGCAGTTCACGGGCGGCGGGCCGGCGGCGGCTGTCCCAGTGGTCCAGCAGATCTACGAGGGATGCCTCGGCGTCGAGTGCGGGCAGGATGTGGCGCGGCTGGGTGCGTACGGCGTCCTGGACACGACGTGGTCGGTCCAGGGGCCGCGGCCGGTTCGGCCGTGGCGAACAGCCGGCCGGTTCGAGCGCCACGGCTTGCGGGCGCGCCCGCAGCGCACGGCGCGATGGAATCCCCGCAGGGCTGGGACTACTGCCCGGCCGCCTATGTCGGTCAGTTCGCCGCCTAGGTGTGTCGTCCGGCGGTTGGTGACGGACCCGCCGGATGCGCCCGAGCGGGACTTGGCCATGGTCGACGCGTCGGCAATCCTGGTGGGGCGCCGACGCGCCGACGTCCGGATCAGCTCTGCTGCTCGCTGATGTTCCTCAGTGCTGGGGGTGGGGTCGGGAGCGGAACACGGGCCGCCGCTTGGGGGCAGTCTTCGGGGTGAGGCGGCCGACTTCGGCGCGCATCTTGATGGCGTGGAAGACCTCGACCGCGCCCAGGACGATGGCCATGATGCCCACCACCAAGGTCAGCGCGGCGATCGAGCTGAACGGCGACACGATCAGCACGATGCCCGCCAGAGTGGTGATGATCCCCAGGAACAGCTGCCAGCCGCGTGCCGGGCTGCCCTCGGCGGAGACCGCCGTGGCCGTCACCATGATGCCGCGCAGCAGCCAGCCGAAGCCGATCCACAGCCCGAGCAGCAGAATCGATTCCAGGGTGCCCCGGAAGCAGATCAGGCCCAGCAGGACGAAGAGCGCGCCCGTGACGAAATGCAACACCCGCAGATGCCGAGGGACGTGCGTGCCAAAGGCAGCGGCCAGCTGAAAGACACCGGTGGCCAGGAGGTAGATGCCGAAGAGCACGCCGACGACCCGGAGGGTCTGGCCCGGCCAGACCAGGACAAGGACGCCCAGGGCGATCGCAGCCAGGCCCGCGGTGAGCAGGAACTGCCAGCCCATGTTCGCCAGAGCGACCAGGCCCTCGGCCGGGGAGCCGCCGCGTGGCTCGCTGCCGCGCGGGGGGCCGGTGCCCGAGGTATCGGAGGGGTATGTCATGCCGTCTGCCTCCTCCACGGAAGAACACGGTGAGATCGTTCCAGTCCCATCGTCACCCGCCTGGCCCCGTCCCGCCTGCCAGGCGGTGTCAGGTCCCGTCGATGACCGCAGTTGCCCTACGTACCCCGAGCTGGGCTCAGGAATGGCGCCGCCCGCCTGGCCCCACCGTGCATCTGTATGGGCCTCCACCACGTCACCACTTGGCGGCGCGTCGTGAAGGGTCGACCGAGGGCCCTGGAAGGTGGATCCGACCACCGCAGTGGGCCAGCGGCAGGCTTCGCGCGGATGAGTTGCTGACGCCGGCGCTCGTTGAGTTCCGATGTGCGCTCGCATCGTCATCACCGCGCTCCGAATCACCGCCTGCCAACTCCGCACTCCCATGTGACCCAGCGGCGCGACGACGCCATGAGGCCATGAGGCCCGGTGCGAGGGCCGAACGGCTCGGGGCCCGGGCCGAACGGCACTCGGCACTACTCCGGTTCCGGTTGAAGACTGGGGAGGTGGAAGCCCGGTGGGAGGTGACGACGGTGATGTATTGGGACGGCGGCGGAGGCTGGGGCTGGCTGGTCTTCATGCCCCTGGTGTGGATCGTTTTGATCGGCCTCGTGGTGTGGGCGGTGGTCCGCCTCACGCGCCACCCCAGCGACCGTACCGGCAGCCGTACCGGCAGCCGTGACGGCAATGAGCCGCCACGAGAGACGCCGGAGGAGATCCTCGACCGTCGCTTCGCTTCCGGCGAGATCGACGCGGATACCTATACCCAGGCGCGCGAACGGCTCGCCGTCCACAGGCCGAGGCCGCAATGACCCGACCACGGCGCGGCTAGCTGTCGCTGACCGTCCTGATCGGGGTCCTTGCCGCGCTGTTTGCCTCGCACGTCGGGGTGACCAGCAGCGAACCAGCCGCCCCGGCCATAGCTGAACGGCTGCCGGCTGACGGCTGCCGGCTGACGGCTGACGGCTGACGGCTGGTAAGACGACCGGCACGAGGCGAACACAACCGGTGTGGCCGGTGATCACGACCGCCTCCAGGCCGAGCCATCGCAGCGCAGCGAGGGCAGTCGTGCTGCCGGCCGGCAGCCACTCACGGCTTGATCGTCAGCACCTGATCCACCGGCCTACGCGGTGTGTGCGGCCCCCGCGGGCCGTAGCCCAAGCGCAGGATCATGTGCACATGCCCGGTCCCGGAGACCGGGTCGCGCAGGATCCAGCGCAGGTCCGGCCATTCGACGGCCTGAGTCGCGAAGGAACTCACCAGCCCATGGAGCGTGGCCAGGAGCAGAACGCGTTCCAATGCCTGGCCCGCGCGCAGCCAGTCGGCCGGTCCGTCGCCGGTGGTGCTGAGTGACGCCAGCTGGGGGCAGCGTTCGAAGTCCGCGTACGCGCGGCCGGCCACGGTGCTCCGTCCGGCGAAATCCCGGAGAGGAGCCGATCCACTGCGTTTCACGGGACCGAAGGCATAGTCGGGGATGCCGGCGGTGGGGTCGTCGGAAGTCGTGCCATGGGTCCAGCGGCGCTGTTCGTCCTCGCGGTCGGCGTCCATGCGGTTGTAGCCCTCGGCATGCATGATCAGGTCGAGAACGGTCTCGCGGTGCGGGGTGGTGAGAAAGGTCAGCTGTGCTCCTTCTCGGGCGGCGGCCGCGCTCAGGGCCGCGCGGACGTTCTCCGGGATCTGGCGCTCCGAGAACGGGAAACGGCTGGTGTGCCGGTCGTGGATTGCGGGATGGAGACCGGGGAGGGACTCGTCCGTGGGCTCGTGGGCATCATCCAGCCGCATGACGGCCAGGAGCGCCGGAGCATGGGGGTCGGGCAGGAGCGTCGTCCTCGTCCGATGGCCGGCATGCGCAGCGGCGACGCGCAGGTTCAGGAGGGCGGCTCCACAGCCCACGTGCATGCCCCGCGTCGTGGGGTCGGCGTGCGGCATGGCACGTTCGAGGTCTACGGAAAGCGTGAAGGTGCGGCTGTGCCGGGCGTAGCTGAAGTTCCAAGGCTGGGCATTGTGCATGGAGGGCGCGGTGACGGCGTCGGCGACCAGGTTCTTGACCAACGTGTCATCGAGGGTCTGGATGAACACCGGGAGCCTCCCGGGCGGGGCAGAAGCGTATCGATGGACGCCTTCAGCGTGGTGGGGGTGCTTCTTCCCGGGTCAGGGCCAGAGGTCCCTGATGCGCGGGCCAACCGGTTCCTCTTCGGGCCTGCCGGCCGTCCGATGGGGCCGTGTGGCTCATGCCGGGACAGCCGCCGCTTCGATCACGCTTGAGGTGCGGGGCAAGGCGCCGGGCGCCCTGGCGAAAGGAGCCGGAGATGGAGCACCGCACGATAAGCGAACTCATGACCAAGAAGGTCGCGAGCGTACAACTCGATACCTCGTTCAAGGACATCGCGCAGAAGCTCGCCGACAGCGCGGTGAGCGCTGTGCCCGTACTCGACAGCCTCGGCAGACCGGCCGGGATCGTCTCGGAGGCCGATCTGCTGCGGAAAGCAGCAGACCGGTCTGATCTCTCCGGAAGGACACCGTTGCCGCACCTCGAGGCGTGGGAACGGGCACGGGCGGAGGGGCGCACCGCCTCCGAACTCATGTCGGCTCCTGCGGTGTGCGCACATCCGGAGTGGACCGTTGTCGAGGCGGCTCGCCTGATGGAGGTGCAACACCTGAAGCGTCTCCCGGTGGTCGATGAGACGGACACCCTGTTGGGCATCGTCAGCCGGAGCGACCTGCTGCGCGTCTTCCTGCGCAAGGACAAGGCGATTCAGGAGGAGATCACGCGGGAGGTCATCGGGCGCACGGCGCGTCTGGGGGCCGCTGGTGTGACCGCTGAGGTCGTGCAGGGGCAGGTGGCACTGCACGGTTCGGTGGAGAGCACCGCCCTCATCCCGGTACTGGTACGCATGTGCGCCGGTGTCGACGGTGTCGTCGCGGTCACCGAGGACCTGAAGCCGGCCATGGCTGCCAGCCCTGCCGGCTCCGTCGAAGGGGGCCGAGCCCGGTCTTGAACCACGTCCTCAGCGTCGGTCCGGACGGCACGCTGCGGTCGCTCTCCGCGGCCGTGTGGGCGGCGCGGGAGGCAGAGCTTCGTCACTACAGCTCGTGCACGCCTGGGTCCTGCTCACTCTGGAACCGTCCGGTGCCCCGTCGGAGGAAGCGGAGCAGAACTGCTGGCCGCGACGGATCACCGAGGAGGCCCGTGCAGCAGTCCGGTCGTCCCACCCGGACGTTCGTGTGGACGAGGAAGTGGTGATGGAGAGTCCGGCATCCGCCCTCTTGCACAGCAGCGCGAACACGGAACTCCTGGTTGCCGGCCGTCGGCACACTGGGCACATACTGCCCGCGCGTATCGGGCACGTCGTGCAAGCAGCCGTCCACCATGCCCCGCGTCCGGTAGCCATCGTCCCGCACGCCTGAAACCGGGTGAACCACACTCGGCGTCGTCAGCCATCACCTCTGCGGTGTCCGGGCAGATGAGGGCCGGTGCACCTTGGGTAAGGGCCGACCGGCCCATGTGCCGATCCCCCGCGCGGACCGAGGCTGGGGTAACAAGTCACCTCGTCCGTTTCGTGCACGGCGACAGGCGCCTTTTGACGCACTCGTCCGCCACGGGCCCGGGCCCGACCGCTGGGCACTGAGTCCCCGACCCCGGGCATCCGGGACGACAGAGGGATGTGTACACGATGACGAACCCCGAGACAGGCTCCGGCTCAGAGGTCTCCCGGACGCGCAGTGACCTGGGCCGGCGGGCCACGCTGCGCAGGCAGCAGATGGGTCTGACTCGCGAGGAGGTCGCAGTCCGGGCCGCTGCGTCACCGGGGTACCTGCAGTACGTGGAAGAAGGTGCTGCCGACCCGGGCATCGGTTTCATGCTGCGCCTCGCCGGTGCACTGGAAACCACGGTGGCCGAGCTGGTGGGAGGAACGATGGAACTGCCCGCCGGTTTCGGCAAGGCCGCGGCGCATCCCGAAGTGCTGGTGCTCAGCCAGGCGGAGTGCCGCGCACTGCTCTCCACGCACGGCGTCGGCAGAATTGCGCTGACCATCGATGACGCACCCGCCGTCTTCCCCGTGAACTACACCGTCACGGACGAGTTGATCGCCTACCGCACCGCACCGGAAGCCGGCCCGGCGGCAGCGGCCGGCCAGGATGTCGCTCTGGAGGTCGATCACATCGACGACGCCTTCAGCCAGGGCTGGAGCGTCCTGGTGGCGGGGCACGCCCTGGTGGTCACCCACCCCTACGAGATCCGTCGGCTGGAGGAACACGCGCACACCGACCCCTGGGTAGGAGACGGACGCCACCAGTGGATCGCGATCCATCCGAAGCGGATCACCGGCCGCCGGATTCGTGTCATGGGCGCCCAGGCGCACTCGAAGGCGACGTCGTGAGGATGAGCATCCAGGGCGTCCCGGTAACGGGACCGAGCCCTCACGCCCGCTGAGACACGACCGCCACCGGACACGCGGCGTGATGCAAAGCGGCATGAGCCACCCGCCCCAACTGGAGGCCGAACTTGCTCTGTCGGCGTGGTGCTCCGATCACCAGCAGATCCGCGGCGGCGGAGCGGTGCGCCAGTACCCTGTGGGCCGGCGCCTCGACCGTGGCACGGCGTACCCGCACCGCCGGATGCTCCCCGGCCTCCTCCGCGAGCCCCTCGTCCAGTAGCGCCGCTGCCCGGTCCTCGTGGTGTCGCTCCGGCTCTCCGGCGAGCAGCGGATGGTCGGTGGACTCGTGTGCAGGCGAGCGCCAGGCGCGCACGGCTTCGAGGGTGCATCCGCGCACCTCGGCCTCCCGGAAGGCGAACCGGAGGGCTTCCGAGCCTTTGGGTGAATCACCGACACCAACAAGGATGCGCTCGTGTGTCCCTTCCAGTCCCGCCTTGTCTCCGCGCACGACGATCACCGGACACTGGGCCCTGGCTGCGACGGCCAGCCCCACAGACCCCAGCAACAGGCCGGTGAATGCGCCGCGTCCACGCGAGCCCACGACCACCGCGGACGCCTCGTGCCCCTCCCGCAGCAGCACGGTCTCCGGGTCGTCACCCAGAACCTGCGTGGAGACGTCGAGGTCCGCATGACGCAAGGTGGCACGTTCGGCGGCGGCGCCGACGATGTCGTCGGCCAGAACCCGTTCGGCAGGGCGGCCGAGGCTCAGCACGAGTGCCGTGCCCTCGTATCGTTCCCACCGGGAGGCGTGGACCAGGCGCAGTGGCAGTGCGTGGCGCGTGGCCTCGTCCGCCGCCCAGTCGAGCGCGCGGAAACTGTCGTCCGAGCCGTCCACACCCACTACCAGGGGGCCCGCCATCGTCCCCACCGCCTCTCCCCTCAGCGAAGAAGTGCCCTTTCCGTCACCGTCGCACGGTCGGCCGCCAGGCAGCAGGGCCGGACGGAGAGGAAGGTGGGGCCGCTCGGCTCCGATGAGACGGCGGGCGTACCCCTCGCCGTCGCAGGTAGGCGCCGCTTCACGGCGGGGCCGGCATGGTGCTCACCCCGGGGCCACAGAGGTCGAGCAGACGATGCCGCGTGGCCTGAAGGCGGCGGGCGACGACGTCGAGAACGCGACGGGTCACAGCCAGGCTGAGGGCCGGATCCGCTTCGCACAAAGCGCGTACCGCCGTCGCGTCGAATTCATATGCCCGCACGGGGGTGAACGCCTCCGCACCCATCCGCCAGGCGTACGGCGGCAGGAGCCACGACCAGCCCAGCAGGTCGCCATGCCCCAGCGAGTCGATGACCGCCGGCCGTCGGCCTGTCACCTGGATATCGAGATTGACCGAACCTGTGCGGACGATCCAGAACCGGTCGGCGGGCTTGCCTTCTTCGAAGATCCGCGTCCCTGCCGGGAAGGTCACTTCGTGAGCGAATTGCATCAGGCGTGCGCGGCCCTCCGGTGGCAGCACATTGAGCAATGGTGCGGTGGTCATGACGCTCTCCCGGATCGAGGCCGACGATGTGTCGGCATCGGCCTTGCTGTGCCGGTCACCCACAGAGTGCGCACGCGGCCGAGATTCGCCGCAAGGGCTGTTCGGCGCGGTGCGGTGGGCCGATGGTCCCCAAGGCCGGGGCGTGATCAAGGAGCCGGCGGCAGCGGCATCCGGGCTTCACCCGCCGATATCAGTGGCCCCGTATGACGACGACCGGGCAGGTGGCGTGATGCGTACAGTGCTGGCTGACCGATCCCAGGAGCGCCCCGCTGAAGCCGCCCAGGCCACGGCTTCCCACCACCAGAAGTGAGGCGCCCCGTGCCGCCTCCAGCAGCACCGCTTTCCTGCGGTTGGCTGCTCATGGCTACCTCCGCGAGGCGACATCCGGCCGGCGCTCCGGGCACCGCCGTGCCCACTCGTGCACTCCCACCAGCTTCCGATCCGCAGGGGCACTCCGCATGGGTACGCAGGGCCACCGCACCTGCCCTCCCGGCCCGAGGCCGAACGGGCCGTGGTGGGGCCATTGAGCCCCTGTGACGCCTTTCCTCCCGGCCGCACGATGGCAGCTGACAAGCAGGTGCCACGGGTGCCCTTCCTCGTCAGGCGGTGAACCGCATGGAGCCTCCTCTGGTCGTCGGCATCGACGGCTCTGCTGACGCCCTGCGCGCGGTGGACTGGGCCGCCGATGAGGCCACCCTCCGTGGATGCCCGCTGCGTCTCCTGTATGCATCGATATGGGCGCCCTACGAGGGGCCTGCGTTCCCTGTCCACGGCCTTCGGCAGCGCAGTCCCGTCAGCACCGACCGGACCATTGCCGCCACCGCTGAGGAGCGGGCGCGGTTGCGGGCCCCGGACGTGGTCGTGACCGCCGAGGTGAGCGACGAGGACCCCGTCTACGCGCTGGTCGATGCGAGCGAGCGTGCCGCGGCGATCGTTGTCGGCAGCCGGGGGCACGGTCTGTCCGGCAATCTCCTCGGGTCGGTGAGCCTGACCGTGGCGGCTCGTGCCCACTGCCCGGTCATCGTGCAACGTGAAGGTGCTCGGGCCGTCGGGGACGACCGGTGGGTCGTGCTCGGGCTCGGAGAGCCGGGGAGCATGCCCGCTGCGGCCGTCGAGTTCGCCTTCACAGAAGCCGCTCTGCGCGGCTGCGGAGTCGAAGTGGTGCATGCCTGGACGCGGCCTCACAGGGAACGCGTTACCGCGCGCGGCGGCCGGGGCGGCGAGAGCAGGCTTTCCCACGAAGAGCGGGAGAAACAGTGGCTGGACGAGGCTCTCTCACGTCCCACGGCCGCGCATCCTGATCTGCCGGTGCGTCGCAGCGTGGTCGAAAGTCGTGCGCGCCCGGCGCTCTTGCAGGCCACGTCCCAGGCCGATCTGCTGGTGGTGGGGGCTCAACGGCGAAGAAACGTGCTGGGGCGGCAGCTCGGACTCGTCAACCACGCGATGCTGCACTACGCCCCGTGTACGGTCGCGGTCGTTCCCCCCGAGGGGAGCGATGGCTGACCGCCATCGACCGGCACGAAGGACACAGAGGCGAGGAGGACCACCCACTTCTCGCGGGCCCTGATGGCGCGGTGCACGGTTTCGCTCCGCTGCTCCGCGTCTCCCTGTCCTCCTCGTCACCTTCAGCAAGGCGCACACGAGCGTCTCGGCGGAGAGCCGTTCGGATCGGCCAAGGGCCGACCGGCCCTGATGTCAGCGCAGGCCATCAGGCCTCCCCTTCGCGGACTCTTCGTCTCCTACTCGCGTGCCCCACGCCGTGGCACGGTCGAAGCACGGCACACGCATGTGCAAGGGAGTGAGAGCCGTGCAGGCACACATCGGGGATCAGCTCGTGGTCGAGAGCCCGACCACCGGCGGCATTCGGCGTGACGGGGAAATCATCGGACTGCACCATGAGGACGGGACTCCGCCCTACGACGTGCTCTGGTCGGACACCGACGAGGTGTCGGTCATCTTTCCCGGCCCCGATGCGCACATCCGGCATCCTGAGCGCCGTTCCAAGGACTCCCCCGGCCGGTAGCGCCGGGACGAGCACGGCCGGGTCCGCGGCACCTCAGCGCGCCGCATGTCCCCCGCGAGGTCCCGTTCGGCCCATGGGTCTGCGTCAGCGCCGCCCCGATGCTGGAAACGAGGAAAGGTTGCACCCGCAGCCCGGACTGCGGCGGAGGTACGTCATGGGTGATTCCGTTGTCGTAGGACTGGATGGAACGGGGAACAGTGGGCCCGCAGTGCGCTGGGGCGCCGAGGAGGCAGCAGCCCGGGGCCTCCCGCTTCACCTCTTGCATTCCTGGGTCTCCCAGCCCCTGAACATCCCCATTGCCCAGGAGGCCGCGAACAAGCGGCGTTACGGAGCCGAGGTGCTCGGCTCAGCCGAAGCCATGGCGCTGGAGCTGCATCCGGGGATCTCGGTGGCGACCGAAGAGGTCTCTGAAGAGGCGGTGGACGCCTTGGTGGACCGAAGTGGGCGGGCCGCGGTGATGGTGCTCGGATCACGTGGGCACGGCGCCATCGCCGGTTTCCTGCTCGGCTCCGTCAGCCTGCACGTTCTGGGACGCGCGATATGCCCCGTCGTCATCGTGCGTGAGGAGGAGGGCGGCGCCGACCAGAAGCCCGAGATGGTGGTCGGCGTCCAAGAGGCCGGGACACGGGGGGAGGCAGTGCTGGATTTTGCGTTCGCCGCTGCCGAGGCCCACCACATCGGCGTGCGCGCCGTGCGGGCGTGGGAAGCCCCCGCACTCGTCGATTTTGCATCCGCCACCCCCACCCCGTCACCGGAGGAAGAGGAGCTCGCAGCCGGCGAGGAGAAGAAGCTTGCCGACATCCTGGCACCGTGGAGGGCGCAGTTCCCCGCTGTTCACGTCATCGAACACGTGCAGCGGGGCAGAGTCGCAGCGGTGCTGCTGGGGGCCTGCTCGCAGGCGAGTCTGCTGGTCGTCGGGCGTCGCATGCAGCGCACACCGATGCTTCTCGGCCCCGTCGTCTTCGCGGTTCTGCACCATTCGCCGTGCCCCGTCGCGGTCGTACCGCGGATCTGAGTTCCGTGACGTCACGACGCCCAGAAGTGTGTGGAGCAGGAGATGCACGGATCGTGGTTGCGGATCACTCGTTCGCACAGGGCGGTCAGCCCGTCATGCCACGAGGGGCCTCCGTCGCGCCGTGTCCGGTGCCTGGCCGTGCGGGTACCTCGACGTACGGGCTGGACGGGGGTTCGTAAGCGTCGATCAGACGCAGGGCCTCGCCGACCGCGTACAACACCTCGAACTCGCGGCCGGCCGGGCGATGAGCGATCTGGCGGCACAACGGAAAAGGACCGCGTACGACGATCTGGAGGCGGGGCGGGCGTCGTCACGCACACCCCGGATACAGCCCACCGAACCAACCCGCTGAGCGAGGGGCTGCCGTGCTGCCACGGGACTGCCAGGCGCCGCACTCAGTCGTGGGGGACCACGGCCACGGGGCAGGTCACGTGGTGGATTGCGGCGTGCGCGACCGGGCCGACGCGCGGCGCGAGAAACGGTCGGTGCCGCCGACGGCCGACGGCCAGGAGCTCGGCCCCCGGGGCCGTCTGGACCATGGCCCTGGTCGCGCTCTCCATCAGGACAGTCAGTTCCAACGGAACGTCGGGGAAGCGGGCACGCCACGGACCGATGACGTCCCGCAGCTCACCGTCCGCGTCCTTGGCGACTTCCGCCGCGGTATCCGGGTCCACGCCCCAGGGCGCGTAGGCCTGCACAGGAAGCGGACGTCCGTGAACGACCTGTAGCGGAAGTCCACGACTCACCGCGGCATCGAAAGCAAATGCCAGGAGCGGTTCGCAGGGTCCGTTCAGGCTCACGCCGACGACGATCCGTGATGCGGGGCCGTTGGCGGTAGCCGCGGACTCGGCACCGTCCGGTTGCGCACGGCCGCTCCCCCGTACGAGGACGACCGGCCCGTCGGATCGGCCCACAACGCCCAGGCTGACATCGCCGAACACATAGCTCCCCCACGTGCCCAGAGCCCGCGAACCCAGCACCACCATCCGCGACTCGTCCGCAGCGCGAAGCAATGCGGGCTGGGCCTCGGAGCCCACCAGATCCTCGATGATCTGCAGATGCGGATGGCGTTCGCGCACCGCTTCCAGGGCCTGGCGCACGATCCGCCGTGCACCGGCGTTCTGATCACGATCGGGCGGGGTGTCCGGCGCTTCGGCGGCGAGCAGTATCCAAGCATGCAGAAGTCGCAGCACGCAGTCCCGCCGGTCGGCTTCGGCGGCTGCCCACTGTGCAGCTGCCAGACTTTCCGGTGAGCCGTCGAGTCCCACAGTAATCATTTCCGGCTCCATGGCCGCCCTTCCTTCGGGGACGGAGAAAGGAAACCGTCCTGACCGGGGCACCGACCGACTGACGTACGTCGTTCGCCGGCGGCGAGCGGTGTGTAAGTGCCGTGTTATCGAGATTGCTCCACGGTCCGCCTTCCAGCCAATGAGCCGATGGGGGCTACGAGGGGACCGAACGGCCCACCGTTCAGGGTGCTCATCCGTGCGTGGTCACTACCGTGGAGAGTGTGACCGCACCCGCCCTGGGCGGCCATACCGGAGAGCCTGGGCGGTGAGATGACGCTCGAGTCACCGGCCGAGGGCGGTACGAGACCGGTATGGCGAGTGCCGTTGCGCCTTCCTTCGGGGTGACGCTCGCCGTACCGCACTCCTCAGCTCTGGTGCGTCCCGGCGGCTGCCTCATCAGGTGGCGCGGCGGCCTGGGTGGCGAGAACTGCCGCCTGGATGCGCCGCTCCACACCGAGCTTCGCCAACAGGCGGGAGATGTGATTCTTGACGGTCTTCTCTGACAGATAGAGCCGCTTGCCGATCTGGCGATTCGTCATCCCTTCCCCGATCAGGCCGAGGATCTCTCGCTCCCGCGGGGACAGCCCGGACAACACATCTTCCTCGGACCCCGCATCGGATTTCTCGCCGCGCAGACTGCTCATCAGCCGCGCCGTGGTTGCCGGATCGAGCATCGAGCGCCCGGAGGCGACCGTGCGCACCGCGGTGACGAGATCGGCCCCCTTGATCTCCTTCAGCACATAACCTGCCGCACCAGCCATGATCGCGTCGAGCAACGCATCGTCGTCGTCGAACGAGGTGAGCATCAGACAGCCCAGACCCGGCATGCGTGAGCGCAGTTCCCGGCATACGGACACGCCGTCCCCGTCCGGCAGCCGCACGTCCAGCACCGCTACATCCGGGCGCAGCGCCGGGCCACGGGCAAGCGCATGGTCGGCCGTACCCGCATCACCCACCACTTCGATGTCGGGTTCGGCATCCAGCAGATCCTGCACCCCCCGTCGGACGACCTCGTGGTCGTCGAGCAGGAACACCCGGATCGGCCGCTCCGGTGAAAATGCCTCCGCCTTGTCCATGGAGCCCTCCGGCTGGGTACGGCGTCCACCGCTTTCTCCATCCTGACCCCTGATGCGGCGGCGTGCCAGGGCTGGACGGTCCCCGCACCTGCCGGAACGGGGGTACTCATTGCCGTGCCGGCACCGACTGCAGGCGTGGTGGCCGCGAGCGCAGTGGACGCCGCATCACAGCAGCAGACCCACCAGTGGCACAGTGTCTCCGCCGTGGTGACCGTGAACTGCCGCGAGGCTGCCGCATCGCTCGGCAGAGGCGACGCACCGCCGCGGGCGGCGAGGCGGACGGTGGACTACACCGGCTCTTGGTAGGGAGCCTCGCGCCGGTAGGTGAGGCGACTGACGACCGCGGTGACGCCGTCGACCTGTCGCATCATCCGTATCGCGACGGCTACTTGGCCGCTGCTCTCCAAGCTCCCCTCAACGGTCACCAGACCGTCATGGACCGACACTTCCATACTCTGCGGGCTGAGCCACAACGCCCGCACCACGATCTCATCCATGACTTCGTCGCGGATTGCGGAGTCCGGACGGGCGAAGATCTGCAGCACATCACGCCGGGTGATCATGCCGACGAGCCGTGCCTCCTCATCCACCACGGGGAGCCGCTCGACACCGCTCGCGCTCATGAGGCGGGCCGCACGGACCACGGAGTCATCGGCGCGAACCGTGCGAGCCGGAACCGACATCAACTCGCCGGCGTTGGGGGCCGCACCACTTCCGGCCCTGTGCCGCACGGGCTCCAGGTCCGTCGCGGACACCACGCCGATCACCTTGTCATCGCCGTCCACCACAGGCAGGCCGCAGATGTCGTGCTCCGCCAGCCACCGCACCATTTCTTCGGCGGATGTCCCGCTGTGCGCGCGGACGACATCCCCGGTCATGACACTTCCCACCTGTCGGCGCTTCATCTCCTGCCCTCTCTCGGCTCATGCCCGGCCTCAGGGAAGCCAACGCAGGTAGGCGTCACGCGCGTGGCGCGGCATCAGGCGGACTCGGGCGTCGACGACGGTATTGCCGTCCGGCCTGGCGACAACCGGATGGCATGCCGCCTCGGGAAGATCGTCCGCCATGCGGGAGAGGCGTGCCGGCAGGTCCTCCAGACCTGCGACGTCGGCCAGGCTGCTGCCCCGGTAACCGCACAGCAGTCCGTCGCCGTGCGCCTTCGGCCCGAGGGCCGTCCGGTGCCGTTCGCAGGGACCGACCGGCCCTCTGACCGACTCCGTGTGCCGGCCGCGCATCGTGCAGCCCCTCCCGCACGGTGGCCCGGCCCCTTACCGATGCTCGAAATTGCGGCTCACCGCCGTGGACCCGGTCCGTTCGAGTTCCGGTCCTTTGAGGTCGAACGTCACCTCTACGACGCCCTCGATCGCCCGCACCAGCCGTGCTGCCACGGGGAGGAGCGCCGTGTTCCGGGTCCGGCCGCTGAGGGTGACCACCCCATCGGTGACACTGACCGACAGCTCCTCCGCGGAACCGGCGAACAGCCGGCCCACGACCTCCGCACGTACCTCCGCCGCCAGGTCCTCGTCGGACCGGAGAAAGACCTTCAGCAGGTCCGAGCGGCTGACGATGCCCTGCAGCATCCCCTCGCCGTCGACCACGGGAAGCCGCTTCACGGACTTGAACGCCATGGTCCGCGCCGCCTGAGCGAGGGTGTCTCCGGCATGCGCCGTCAGGGCCGGCGTGGTCATCAGCTCCCCCGCCGTCAGGGCGCCGGCCTTGCGCACGTCATCCGACCGCCGCAGCTGTTCCCTACGGTCCGGGTTCGCTTCCCGGAATTCCTCCTTGGGCAGCAGGTCGGCCTCGGAGACCACACCGATCACCCGCCCTTCCCCCACAAGTACCGGCAGAGCACTGACTTTCCACTGCTCCATCGTCTCGACGATCTCCTTGAACCGCGCCTCCTGACCGATGGCCACCACCGTCCGAGTCATCACATCGCCGACCGTGCACGGGGTGTGCTCCATGACGCCTCCTCGGGACGAACTGCCGTCGCGCGGCCGCTGCGACACCTTCAGCTTGCGCGAGTCCGTCCGCGCCGGGCAGGGGCCGTCCGGCCCCTTCGTCTGCTGATCGTCAGCGTCGCGTTCGACGCAGTACGCCCTCCCACGCGCACTCCGTCCGCGCCACCCGTAGGGCCGGTCGGCCCGGGACGAGGACCTGCGGCCCATCCCCTCAGCCATGCACTCCGCGCAGCGTGGAGAAGGAAGGATGCCCCCGCGAGATACGACATGGCGCGCCCCGTACCGTCGCCCGACTGGAGGCGGGGCGCGCTCGTGACCTGCAACGTTGGCACAGAGCGGAGAAGCAGGAGCGTGGTGGAAACCGAGTTCGACGTAAAATGATTCTGGAGGGTCGAAGTTGGGTGCGCCGTGGTGTGCGCCGAGCGTCGGTTCGGTTTGAGCTGCACGTCGCACAGGTCCTGAGAGAAGGGCGACATGCTTGAGAGGCTCAAGGACGTGCCTGCCGCAGTCGACGCGGTGAAGGCGGTCGGGACCGTATCGAAGAGCGACTACGAGAGGGTGATCGAGCCGCTCGTCAATGATGCGCGCAACGAAGGTCGCCGCATCCGTTTCCTGTATGAGTTCGGCCCGGAGTTTCAGTCGTTCACCCCAGGGGCCGGGTGGGAGGACCTCAAGATCGGGTTTTCCTCCCTGCGGCTGTTCGAGGGCTGCGCGGTCGTCAGCGACATCGGCTGGATCCGTGAGTCGACCCGGCTCATGAGCTTTCTGATGCCCTGCCCGGTGCGCGTGTTCGGCAACCAGGAGCGTGACGCGGCCCTCCGCTGGTTGAGTTCGCTGCCTGAAGGTCCCGGAATTTCCCACCGGCTCCTGCCCGAGAGCCAGGTTCTGGTGGCGGAGATCGAACAGCCCTTGCGCGCACAGGACTTCGATGCCCTCGCGCTGGCCGTCGACGGCTGGCTCGAAGTGCATGAGGAGTTGGCCGGCGTCGTGGTCCATGCGCGAGAGTTTCCCGGCTGGGAGAACGCCGGGAGTCTGCTCCGGCATGTGCGTTTCGTCCGCGACCACCACCGGAAGGTCGGAAAGGTGGCGCTGGCAGCCGACAGCAAGCTCGCCGGTTTGGTACCTCATCTTGCGAACCACTTCGTCCATGCCGAAGTGCGACGGTTCGGGTACAACGAACTCGAAAACGCCGTCGCATGGGCGGCGGCTCCTCCCGATCAGCCCCCGACCGGGGCGGGGTGACGACGCGGCCGTGAAGGCAGAACGGCGTCGCGGTGGTGTCGGCAGGTCTTCCGCCAAAGAGGGAGCGAACGGCTCCCCGACACGCTCGGCGAGGCGTGCAAGGTCTCGGCCTTTGCAGCCTGGAACGAGAGCTGCGGTGCGTCCCTCGTCCGCCGCTCCGATGGGCTTGGAATCGGTCTCCGACGTGCGGACCGGGCATGAAATGGGTCGAACGGTCCAGCTTCGGTCCGGCGACTGCGGTGTGCGCTTGGCGCTCGTGAGGCCACCGTCGCCGTGCGGTCTCCTCTGGTGACACGCCCTGAGCCTCCGCAGGACGTCGTCCAGACCTGTGCTGTCGCATTTCGTGGTGCGGGAGGCGGGAAGAGCGTTGACCGTGGAAGGGAGACGCCCGAGGCGGCCGGCACCGGCCGCAGCGCGAAACAGGCGCGTCGTGGGAGGCCTGCGTCGAGGGAGCCATCCAATGATCACAGCAGTGCGCCTGCCGGGCCGGCATCCGACGCGATCGGCCAAACCGGGGCCGCCAGGAGAGCCGCCCAAACCGCCGGCCTCGCCACCGACCCCCGGGTGGCGGCGGTGGCTGCTGCCCATCGTTCTGGTGATCGTGTTCCTCGTCCTCCTGATGCGCTCCCAGCCCTCGCCCGGGACATCCGTCACGTACAGCCAGTTCCTCGGCAAGGTGAACACGGGCCAGGTCAAAACGGTCGACATCAACGACAAGGGAGCTGTTGACGGAACCCTCAAAGACGGACGGAAATTCACCACCCAGATCCCCACCGCACTGGATAACAGTGGCCTGGAGCAACAACTGCGTTCCGAGAAGGTGGACATCACCGCCTCCAACACCGGCGGCGGCAGCGGCCTGGGGACGCTGCTGGCATTCATCCTGCCGCTGGTCCTCCTCGGTGCGCTGTTCCTGTGGACCGGGCGGAAGGCGGCCCGCACGCTGTCCGGGGGGCTGAGCGGTATCGGACGGTCCCGGGCCAAAATCATCGAGGCCGAGCGGCCGACCACCCGCTTCGTCGACGTCGCCGGGTACGAGGGCGTCAAGCAGGAGATCAGCGAGGTCGTCGACTTCCTGCGCCACCCGGAGCGGTACGCGGTGGCCGGAGCCAAGGGACCACGCGGAGTGCTCATGGTCGGGCCACCGGGCACCGGCAAGACGCTGCTCGCACGCGCCGTCGCCGGCGAGGCCGAGGTGCCCTTCCTGTCAGTGACCGGATCGGCATTCGTGGAGATGTTCGTCGGGGTCGGTGCCTCCCGGGTCCGTGACCTCTTCGCCGACGCACGCAAACGTGCTCCCTCGATCATCTTCATCGACGAGATCGACGCCGTCGGCAGCCGCCGCGGCGGGGTGCGCCTGGGCGGTAACGACGAGCGCGAGCAGACCCTCAACCAGCTCCTGGCCGAGATGGACGGCTTCGACCAGAGCAGCGGGATCGTGGTGCTCGCCGCGACCAACCGGCCCGAAGCCCTCGACACCGCGCTTCTGAGGCCCGGACGTTTCGACCGGCATGTGACCGTCCCGCTGCCGAACCAGGCCGAGCGAGCGGCGATCCTGAGGGTCCACGCCCACGGCAAGACCCTGGCACCCGACGTCGACTGGGACGTCATCGCGCGAGCCACCCCCGGCTTCTCCGGAGCCGACCTCGCGAACCTGGTCAACGAGGCAGCCATCAACGCGGTCCGCGCGGGCGGCAGCGTCATTTCCGCCCAGGACCTGGACTCCGCCCGCGACCGGGTTCTGCTCGGGCGGCGGGAGACCTCCAACGCCCTGCTCCCCGAAGAGCGCCATGCGGTCGCCGTTCACGAGTCCGGGCATGCCCTCGTCGCGGCCCTGTGCGAGCACGCCGACCCGGTCGCCAAGGTGACCATCCTGCCGTCCGGACCGGCCCTCGGCGCCACCGAGCAGCTCCCCGAAGCCGAACGCCACCTCTACAGTGAGGGCTATCTGAACGACCTGCTGACCGTCCGCCTCGGCGGCCGGGCCGCCGAACTCGTCGCCTTCGGCGAGGGCTCGACCGGCGCCGCCGACGACCTGGCCGGCGCCACCCAGATCGCCGGCCGCATGGTCCGCGATTTCGGCCTGTCCCCCGCCCTCGGCCCGGTCGGCTACGCCTCGGGCACCCCTCAACGCCTCGGCGGAGAACCCCCCGAAGCAGCCCTGCAGCGGCCGTACTCCGAGCAGACCCAACGCATCGTCGACGAGGAAACCACCCGCCTGGTCCGGCAGGCCGAGAATCGCGCAGTGTCCCTGCTGCGCGAACACCGCACGGCACTGGACGCCCTCGCGGAGCGGCTCATCACCCACGAGACCATCGCCGGTTCCGTCGTCCTGGACGTACTACGACAGCACCGGCCGAACCACTGATGACGAGGTCACCGCGGGGGGGTGAGGGGGGTGCCACCAGGACGCCGTGGTGACAGTGCAGGCTCCGCGGCAGGTCGCGGGGGTGAGGGATGAGCTGTCCTCTCTCACCGTCCTTCTCCCGGCCGGTCCGCCGCCATGGGCCCCGTGCGTGCGGCATCCGGGCCGGTCACATCGAATTCCACGTCCACCACCCCCTCGACCGCACGCACCAGGCGCGCAGCCACCGGGATGAGGGAAGTGTCCCGAACTCGTCCGCGCAGCGTGACGACGCCGTTGGTGACGGTGACCTGCAGATCCCGGGTCGGGGCCGCGAACAGCGCGCCGAGAATGTCCCGGCGGACTTCCTGCGCCAGGTCGTCGTCCGTTCGCAGAAAGACCTTCAACAGGTCGGCACGGCTGACGATGCCCTGGAGCACCCCGTGCGCATCCACCACCGGAAGCCGTTTCACCGACTCGAGCGCCATGGTGCGAGCGGCCTGGGAGAGCGTGGCATTGGCACGCACGGTATGGGCAGGGCTGCTCATCAGCTCCCCCGCCGTCACCGCTTCCGCTTTGCGGACGTCATCGACCCGTCGCAGCTGCTCCAGACGGTCGGGGTCCGACTCCCGGAACTCCTCCTTGGGCAGTAGATCCGCTTCGGAGACCACGCCGACCACCCGGTCCTCCCCCGCCAGCACCGGCAGAGCACTGACCTTCCACCGTTCCATGGTCTCGACGATCTCTTTGAACCGCGCCTGACGGTCGACCGCGGCCACCGTCTTGGTCATCACGTCGCTGACAATGTGCGGGGTGTTCAGCATGACGTCATGCCTCCTCAATGCCGGCGGCTGTCCAACGGCCGGTGTGACACCTCCAGGATCAAGGGCGACGACGGAGCCGGACAGGGGCCGTCCGGTCCCTTCCGCCGCCGTCCGGTCGCCCCTCACCGCCCGGACCCCTCGGATACCGGCGTCGCCTACGCGGCGCGAACGGCTGCCGTGCGACGGAGGCACGCGATCACACTCACGCACCCACCCTGCCGTGATCTTCTGCGGAAGCCGCGAGGATGACTGCCACCTCTGCGGCAAGGCGGTCCAGGATGCCGACCCCCTGTGAGGAGTCCAGTTGCGCGGGTGGGGGGTCGTTCCGCTGCAGAGGGGACAGCCGCAGCGCCGAGGCCCGTCGTCGGCTCAGATATCCGTGGCAGCCGCGATGAACCGGCCGGGCGTGGTGACTGACGAAGGAAAGCCCCCTGGGCAGAGCCGGTGTGGGAGACGCCGAGCCGCCGGCGCCAGCCCGCAGATGGACCCTCCCGATCGGCCCGGACGCAGCGGCCGAAGATCGGCAGTCCTTGTCCCGCCCGGCCCGCCCGGCCCGCCCGGCCCGCCCGGCGCTCAGACGTTACGCCGTGTTACACGAGCGTCACCGTGCAGAGCCTGTTTCGACGCCTGGACCACCCGCCACTGGGAAGACCACCCCACGCGCGACCCACTATCCGGGCGAGCCCCTAATATCATCGGGCGTCCTCCGACGGACGCTGACGCCCGCTGGGTCGTGCCCACCGCCCAACGCCCGGCACGACGACTCCACTGCATGGCAATGGAGTCGAGCATCGAGGAGAGGAACGTTCATGCGCGCCCGGAGCATCGCCGCGGCCACCGCCACAGCATTGGCGCTGGTGGCCACTCGTGACCTTGTCCAGAAGAAGCACGCACTGCTCCGGAACTTCCCCGTGCTCGGGCACGCCCGGTACCTGTTGGAGACGATCGGGCCGGAACTGCGGCAGTACATAGTGACCTCCAACGACGAGGAGCGCCCCTTCAGTCGTGACCAGCGCACCTGGATCTACGCGTCGGCGAAGGGGGAGAACAACTACTTCGGGTTCGGAACCGACAACGACGTCGAGCACACGCAGGGGCACGCCTACCTGAAGCAGCGCACATTCGCCGGCACGCTGCCCGACGCGCACGACCCGCAGGCCCCACTGCCGTCGGCCAAGGTGCTGGGCGGGCCACGCGGGCGCGCCAAGGCGTTCCGGCCGGCGAGCGTGGTGAACATCTCGGCGATGAGCTTCGGATCGCTCTCCGGCGCGGCGATCACGGCGCTCAACAAGGGGGCGGCGCTGGCGGGCACCCTGCAGAACACGGGCGAGGGCGGTCTCTCGCCGTACCACCGCAACGGTGGCGACCTCATCCTTCAAATCGGTACGTCCTACTTCGGCTGCCGCAACGAGGACGGCAGCTTCAGCATCGACAAGCTCAAGGATGTGGTCGCCGGTGCCCCGGTCAAGGCGATAGAGATCAAGCTTTCCCAGGGTGCCAAGCCGGGGCTGGGCGGGATGCTGCCGGGCGCGAAGGTGACCCCGGAAATCGCCGAGATCCGCGGCATCCCGCTCGGCGAGGACTGCGCTTCCCCGTCGCGACACACCGCGTTCGACGACGTCGACTCGATGCTCGACTTCGTCGAACTGCTCGCCACCGAGACCGGCCTGCCGGTGGGGATCAAGAGCGCGGTGGGAGAGATGGAGTTCTGGCAGGAGCTGGCCACCCTGATGGCGCGTGGTGACCGTGGTGTCGACTTCGTGACCATCGACGGCGGCGAGGGCGGCACCGGGGCGGCACCGCTCACCTTCGCCGACTCGGTGTCGCTGCCCTTCCGGATGGGCTTCTCCCGGGTCTACGGCACCTTCGCCGAGCGGGGGCTGACCGACGACCTGACTTTCATCGCCTCCGGCAAGCTCGGCCTGCCCGAGAACGCCGCGGTCGCCTTCGCTCTGGGTGCCGACATGATCAACGTGGCCCGTGAGGCGATGCTGTCGATCGGCTGCATCCAGGCGCAGAAGTGCCACACCGACAAGTGCCCCACCGGCATCGCCACCCAGAGCCCGTGGCTGGCCCGCGGCCTCGACCCGACCTCGAAGGCCACCCGGGCCGCTGTCTACCTGCGCACCCTCCGCAAGGAGCTGCTGAAGGTCTCGGCGGCCGTCGGCGTCGCCCACCCGGCGCTCATCACGGCCACGGACATCGAGATCATGAACGGCGACTACGAGGCCCGCACCCTGGCCGGCGTCTACGGCTACAAAGACGGCTGGGGCGAGCTCGGCCCGCACCTCGCCGAGGAGATCACCGCACTGCTCACCACCGAGCGGTCCTCCGACCGGAAGCCGACCGCCTGACGCGCCGATCACGGCCGGCACCGCGCTCGCTGCTCCCCTGCCCGGAGCATGCGCGTGGGGCCGGCCGGTGGCACCCTTGTCTTCCCTGCTCCACGAACAGCCCCTGCCTAGGTGATCAGAACATGAGCGAAAAAGTGAGATTCCCGAGCGTCGTCGGCCCCGAACTGGCCGGAGCGATCGACCTGCCGGACGGCGAGATCCGCGGCTGGGGGATCTTCGTGCACGGATTCACCCTCGGCAAGGGCTCGCCGGCCGCGTCGCGTGTCAGCAAGCAGCTGGCACGCGAGGGGATCGGCATGCTGCGCTTCGACAACCTCGGGATCGGGGACTCCGACGGCGACTGGGGGGACGGTTCCTTCACCGTCAAGGTCCAGGACACGATCCGTGCCGCAGCCATGATGGCGGAGCGGGGGACTCCGGCAGACCTGCTGGTGGGGCACTCATGGGGAGGCGCCGCCGTCCTCGCCGCGGCAGCCGAGGCAACCGGCGTCCGCGCGGTCGCCACGATCGGAGCGCCTGTCGATCCCAGCCACGTCGAGCGACAGTACGACGCGGTCGTGGATCGCGTGCTCAGTGACGGGTCGCACGAGTGGTTCGTCGGCGGGCGGACCCTGGTCCTCAAGCGTGCCTTCGTCGAAGACGTCCGCCGTGCTCACCTGCGGGATCGGATCGGCGAGTTGGACCTGCCGCTCCTCGTCCTGCATTCGCCGACCGACAACACCGTCGACATCGACAACGCCGGAGAGATCTTCCGCGAGGCACGACACCCTCGAAGCTTCGTCTCACTCGAAGGAGCGGACCATTTCCTGACCGCCCGAGGACAAGCGCAGCGAGCCGCCCGCATCATCAGCGCCTGGGCCGACCAGTACATCCACGGGTCACGGCCCGCAGGAAAGACAGCTCAGGGTGGTTAGGCGCTCGCTCGGACAGGTACGGGGTCAGGGCCGCGGGTGAGGCGGTCTTCCCAGCGGTGGGTGGTCCAGGCGCATGGAAACAGGCTGCGCACGGTGATGACGGCATCCGCGAGGCCGAAGAAGGCGTTGATGACGCTGGTGCGGTGTTCGTAAGCAGCATGCGTGCCCGCAGCACCGACGACGGTGCTGCGGGCCCAGACTCGTTCCCCGGCCAACCGAGACCGTCGGCGGGGTTCAGGCGGCCGGGAGTGTGCCGGCCCAGACGGGGGGCGTGCGCTGCACCCAGGGAGCGGCCCTCTCCAGTTGCCCGGCAAGGCGGAACAGAACGTCCTCTCGCCCGTACCTGGCGGCGAACTGGAGGCCGATGGGCATGCCGGTGGCCGGATCGGCCGCCAGGGGCACCGACATGGCGGGGGTGCCGGCGACGTTGAAGGCCGCGGTGAACGGCGACCTGTGGAACAGGTGCTCCAGCCAGCCCCGGCCGTCTGCCCCCTCCGCTCCATGGTGGTAAGTGCCTATGGCGACGGGAAGTTCGGGAAGGGTGGGTGTCAGCAGTACGTCGTGACGGTCGAAGTGCGCGCCGATCGACCGGGCGACCCGGTTGCGCACATCGAGGGCCTGCACGAACTCCGCACCGCTGACCCGACGTCCCCAGGCGTAGCTCGCCAGCATCTCGGGCTCGACGGTCGTCTCGTTCACGGGGCGGCCGAACGCCTCGGCGAAGCCGTCGATCCATGTCACCAGGTTCGCCGTCCACAGTCGGGCGTTGGCGAGGACGAATTCCTCCCAGCTCACCCCGAGGTGCACGCCGGTGGGTTCGACCCGGTGGCCGAGCGAATCCAGCAGGCGGGCGCCGGCCAGCGTGGCTTCGTGTACGGCAGGCTCCACGGCGCGTCCGTTCCAGGGGGTGGTGAGCAGTCCGATGTGCAGTCGCCCGGGATTGCGGGTGCTCTCCTCGGCGTACGGGCGTCGGGGAGGTGCCGCGACGTAGGGATCGCCGCTTTCGGGGCCCTGGATCAGGTCGAGGAGCGTCGCGCTGTCGCGCACGGTCCGGCTGAGGGCACCGTGCACGGCCAAGCCGTTGAAGACCTCGTCGGCGTCCGGACCCATGGAGACGCGGCCGCGGGTGGGCTTGAGTCCGAACAGCCCCGTACTGGCGGCGGGGACGCGGATCGAGCCGGCCGCGTCGGTGGCGTGCGCGATGGGGGTGATGCCGGCGGCGACGGCTGCGGCCGACCCGCCGCTGGAACCCCCCGGCGTCCTGGTGAGGTCCCAGGGGTTGCGTGTCGCTCCGTGGAGGACCGGCTCCGTGGTGGTGCTGTAGGCGAATTCGGGGGACGCCGTACGGCCCAGCGTCACCAGGCCGGCCCGCCTGAACCGTCGCATGAGGAAGGAGTCCGCCGCTGCCACGTTGCCGGCAGCGAGGCGGCTGCCCAGTTCGACGTGCTTGCCCTTCATGGCCACGGCCAGATCCTTGATGAGGAACGGGACACCGGTGAGCGGTGTACTGCCCGGCCTCGGAGCGTCCTCGGCCGGCCAGTTCTCCACGACGGCGTTGATGTGGGGATTGACGGCAGTCATCGCGTCCTGGGCCGCGGAGGTGAGTTCCGCGGCGGTGACGTCTCCCCGTGCGACGAGCTGGGCCAGCCCCACGGCGTCGTACCGGGTGTATTCGTGCAGCTTCACGACGCTCAACCTCGCAGTGATCCGATCGGTCCCGCATGATACCGAGCGGTATCGTTCGGGGTTGGTCGGTAACGTAGCATGGGCGGGGAGAGGCCGGCGACGGCGACCGAAGTGAGGCGGAGATGGCGAGCAGCCCCCCAAGGCCCGGCCGGGACACGAGAGTGGCCCGCCTGCCCCCGCGTGAGCGCATCCTCGACGCCGCCGAGGAGCTCTTCCTGCGCGAGGGCATCAGGGCCGTCGGTGTCCAGGCCATCGCCGAGCAGGCGAAGACCACGAAGATGGCCCTGTACCGGCACTTTGTCACCAAGGACGCCCTGATCGAGGAGTGGCTGAGAATCGTCGCAGCGGGGTACTCGACCGCCTTCGACCGCACGGAGGCCGAACACCCCGGCGACGGCCGGGCCCAGGTCCTCGCCGTGACGCGATTCATCGCCGAGGGGTTGCCGGACATCGCGCAGCGGGGCTGTCCCTTCGTCAACTCCATCGCCGGCCTGCCCGATCGGGGACACCCGGCCCGCCGGCTGATCGAGGACCACAAGGCCACCCAACGGCGCCGGCTCACGGGCATGTGCGAGAGGGCCGGCG
This sequence comes from Streptomyces sp. NBC_01454, assembly GCF_036227565.1. Taxonomy (NCBI): domain Bacteria; kingdom Bacillati; phylum Actinomycetota; class Actinomycetes; order Kitasatosporales; family Streptomycetaceae; genus Streptomyces; species Streptomyces sp. NBC_01454. The sequence continues at coordinate 7,830,600 of NZ_CP109460.1, read as the reverse complement.
TGCGGGCTCCCGACGAGGCCGCCGCAGAGATCACCTTCCTCATGGAGGGTGCGCAGGTCAGCGCCCAGAATGGGAGTGTCGACCGGGTGGGGGCGCGGCTTCTCGCTGCGGTCGAGGCCGTCCTGGACCGAGGCGGGACGGTCGGCGAACGCTGAGCCGACGCCGGGCACCGGGGGGCCAACCTGATCGGCGCACCCGTCACCCGCTCGCTGATCGCCTACGACCAGGGCCTCCTGGACCCCGCAACGGCCGCTGACGGACGTCCGCAACAGCTTCCGCGAACTGGCTTCGCCTGAAACGGCGAGGGCTCGCGGGCCTCCGCCGACCAGCCGGCGCCAGTCGGAGGGGATCAACGGGCCCCTGCCTCGGCCTGGGCAGGGGTGGCGGCGCGGCCGGCTGCGCGGAGTTGGCGACGCGTCTTGTCCACGATCCTCTGACCGGACGGGAGGGCGTACGCGGAGCCCGGTGTGTACACCGAAGAAGAGGGTCCCTGAGTCGAGCCGCCCCGTGTGGAACCCGAACTCCGAGCCCTTACCGAGGTGTTATCTGCATCCGAAGTTCGCGCGGTCTCAGTGTCGGTAGAGCTGGTGCGACTCCCGGCAGTCACCTGCGCCTCATCAGTTGCTCGCTTCCGCAACCACTTCGATGCCCCGGTGTCCAACTCCATGACGGACGGCTGCCGATCACCCAGGAGGGCACCCGCGGACCGCCTTCGGCGACCCGGACGCCTATGCCGTGCAGGCCGCCGCGCGGCTGGTGCCGGCGGACCGGGCGGCGCGCGCGAGGCGGCACGACGCCGTGGTGGACGCACTCGGCTCCGTACTGAAGAGGGCCGGGGACGTCGTCGGTCTGTGACCGGTTGAAGCGACTTCCGCCACGGCCCGGCGCACGGGTTCTGACACAGCTTCTCTTCGTCGGGGCTGCTGGGCAGTTGAGCGCGGGCGGTGCTGCCGGGTCGGTGGTGGTGGCTGGCCATGGGGCAGGTGACACTGTTCGGGGCCGCTTGCGGGCGCCAAGATCCAGGTGCGGAACTCCAGGCTGCCCGCGGCTCGGACTCACCCGTTCGCGCGGTTTGTTTGCGGGACGTGAGTGAGGCGTTTCCGGAACGTCAGTGGCCCCGGGAAAAGTGGTGTCCACACCGCGGGAACGGCCGAAGAAAACTCCCGCACGAAACACAGGGGGAACCCGATCATGCGTACTTCCCGGATTCGTACCGCCACCCTCACCGCCGTCACCGCCGCGCTGGCGCTGGGCCTGACCGCCTGCGGCGGCGCCGACGGCGGTTCGAAGGCGGCGGGCGGCGGCAACGCCGCCGGTACCGCGCAGAGCAGGTCCGCGTCCAACGGGGACGGCAAGGGCGGCGCGGAGCAGGCCAGCGGCGGTGAGACCAAAGAGGGCGCACGCTCGACGACCGCCTCGGGCGGGACGGGCAAGGCCGCGAGCAAGGGCACCACGGCCGGCGCCCAGCAGTGCCGCGGCAACGAGATGCTGCTCACCGCGGTGCACCGGTTCGCCGGGCAGCAGGGCGACCACCTGCTGGTCACCGCGTCGAACAAGGGCACCAAGCCCTGCTGGGTCACCTCCTACCCGGCCGTGAAGCTCGGCAGCGAAGGCGCCGCACTGCCGCACTCGAAGAAGGACAACCCGGGCGGCGACAAGCACCTCACGCTCCAGCCCGGCGGCATGGCATACAGCGCGGTGAACCTCTTCGACTACGGCTCGAAGAACCACAAGGCGCAGTCGTTCGCCCTCGCGATGCGCGGCGCGGACGGTCACGACGGCCCCTTCTATTCCGTCTACATCAAGGGCGAGAAGCCGCAGTTCAGCTGGAACCAGGCCGATGTGCTGAACTGGAGCGCCAAGAAGCCGTACGACTTCTGACGGCGGCGCGTCCGGGACGACGCGAGAACCAAGGGCGCTGTCCGTGACAAGTAGCTGCTGATTGGATGCCAACTGCCATGCCGCCTACCAGGAAAACAGCAGTTCAGCGCCGATCTTGGTGACACGCATCCTGCTTCGGCTCAGCGCCCTTCAACGCCATCATCCGTAACCCATCCGGGATCGCTCAGCGCCCGGCCTCTTCCGGAGAGCGTGCCGACCGAGCGACCGGGGATCTTGCTCAGCCCAAGGACCGAACTACGAGTCGGCGAGGCGTGATGCGGGGGAACAGGCAGCATCTGGGTTCCTGCCCGTTTGTTCCGCGTCTCTGCCCTTGCGTCTCTGGGGCGCGTCCGTTGAGCGTGTCAGGGTGGTGAAGGACGATTCACCCTTTGACTCCGGAGGAAGGCAGATGGGCCTGAACCGCGACGAGAAACCCACGTCGGACAGGGTGCGCGGGCCTGAGCGGTCGAGAGCGACCGCCTCTTCCACCGGCACGGCTGTTCAGCGGATGCTCGCTTCGCAGAGCGCTGTCGGAAATGCGGCGGTGGTTCAGATGCTCCGTCAGGCTGGGCATCTGTGGACGCAGGACGAGCTCCAGCACGACCCTGGAGGCGGGCACCAGCCGCCGGGAGCCCAGATGCGAAGTTCCGTGGACGGCGGCACCGTCGCGCGTGCCTTGGAGGAGGTACAGCAGCACGTCCACGGCACAGACTGCGGCCACGACGGCGCACAGGACAACGGTCCGGAGCGGCAGAGAGCCTTGCTGGCCGCCGCCATGCGGTCGCCGAGCCAGCCGCTGCCCTCGTCGGTGCTTGCCAAGGCTGCGCCGTTCTACCAAAACGACAAACTCTCCTCCACCCGCGTCCACCGCGGCACGGTTGCTCAGCGCGCCACCGCGGCGATGGGGGCCCAGGCCATGACGGTCGGAAACCATGTCTTCCTGTCCGCCGGGGCCGAGGGCAACGAGGAGGTCATCGGCCACGAGCTCAGCCACGTCGACAAGAACGTGAAGGGTGTGTCCGAAAGGGGCAACGACAACGGGGCCGGAGTTCATGTCACCGACCCTGAGCAGGGCTCCGAACGGGCTGCCGCGCAGGACGGCGCCGCCTACGCCGCGGGCGCTACGACGGCCCCCTCCCTCAGCGCCCAGCGCCAGGCGACGACCGCTTCGCACCGGACCGTCCAGCGGGTGGCGGATACGACTGGCGAGCGCGTGGGGGAAGGCGAAGGGCTGCTCCAGGGCGGCCGGACGGTACAGAGGGCCGGAGGGCGCGGCTCGTCCTCAAGGGACGGAGGCCACTCCGGCCGATCGTCCGCCCGCCCGCCACGCATCCCTGTCTCGTCACTGCCGCATGTGCATTACCTTCAGTTACCCGCGTACGGCCCGACATTCGGGCGCGGCGGGGGTACGAGAGGACACGTGATCCTGGGCCCACGCGGATTCTTGGATCAGCGAAGCGATGCCAATTCCCAACTGCCTCCGGCCATCGTCGACGCCCGCGCGAAGTATACGAACGAGACCTTCATCGCCGGACATCTGGTCAACGCATCCTTCGGCGGGGACGGTCGACGGTCGGCGAATCTCACTATTCTGACTTCCAGCGCCAACGGCCGGATGAAGAGTTTTGACAACTCGATCAAAAATGCCCTGGACCGTGCGAACAGTATCTACGGACACCTTTCTCGCCTGTCTGTGGACATCACTCCTCTTCGGCTCGGCGTTGAAGTAGATGTCAGACCGGCAGGCGAAGGGTATACGTGGGACACGCACGGCCCCGGAAAGTACATTTCGCAATTCATTCACTGCGCTGCGACAGTCCGTGGTGCCGGCTTGCTTGAGGACTGGATAGCTGCGGAATTGGCCAAGGACCCCAGAAATCCAGACTGGCTGTACGTTCGCGATCAGCTGAGCGTAATGGACGCCTATGTCGACCACGCGAACGCCATGGGCATGATCGACAACGAGCCGAGGCATCCCATCGTCCCCGCCCAGAGCGGTTCACGCAGGCGTTGATGGTGTGACGGGAACTTCGGTGATACGTGGTTGCCCGATATCACCGCGACCCCGACCTCCCCGGGCAGCTGCGCTCAGTGGGCGAAGCCCCAGTCGAGCATCTTGGTTGCGTCGTCGAAGCGGCCCTGGTCGTCCTTGAGAATCGCGCCGACCAGGGTGCGATTGTCCCGCTTGGCGGCGAACACGAGGCAGTAGCCGTCCTCCGGGCCGCTGCCCGTCTTGATGCCCAGCGCACCGTCGTAGCTGCTCAGCAGCTTGTTGGTGTTGTCCCAGGTGTAGTACCGGATGTGGCCGTTGGCCGCCGGGGCCTCGGTCTTGAACTGCTTGTTCTTCACGATGTCGGCGAACACCGGCTGCAGCAGTGCGCGCTGGCCGAGCCTGGCCAGGTCGCGGGCGGTGCTGTGGTTGTTGCCGTGCGAGATGCCGTCGAAGGTGTCGAAGTGCGTGCCGGTCATGCCCAGTTGTTGCGCCTCGGCGTTCATCTGGTGCACGAAGTCGGCGATCCGCGCGTCCTCGGTGTCCCCGGAGCCGAAGTTGTCGGCCAGAGCCATCGCGGCGTCGTCGCCGGACGGGAGCAGCATGGCGTGCAGCAGCTGCGCGACGGTCAGCCTGTCGCCGGTCTGGAGGTCGGCGGTGCTGCCGCCGACCTTCTGGACGTAGTCCCGGTACTCCTGCTTCACCGTGATCTGCCGGTTCAGCCACTCCGGACGCTTGAGCACCACCAGGGCAGTCATGATCTTGGTGGTACTGGCCATCGGCACGCTCTCGTCCGCCTTGGCCCCGCCCCACAGCTCCCGCCGCCGGCTGCCGTCGCGGGCGTCCAGAAGGAAGGCGTGGTCAGTGTTGATCTGAGGAGCGGCCTGGTCCTTCACGCCCTGGCTCCGGGCGGCCGTCGTGGTGGCCTCGCTCCCCTGCCGGCCGTTCTCGTCCGCGGAGTGCGTGGCACCGGGGGTGGCCGCCTCGGCGAGACCGCCGGCGGTGATCGGCAGGGCGGCACCGACAAGTGCGACCATCGCGACCCGGACACCGGTGCGGTGTATTCGGTTGGGACGGGCGTGGGAACCCATGGGGCGTCCCTTCTCCCGGCGAAGGGACGCCGGTGACGTAGGAGAACTCGGTTCAAGGCGAATCTACTTGCACGAGAAAAGCGGCTCTCAAGCGGGCTGGGTCATAGCCGGGTAACGGGGCGCGTCGCTGTGGACGTGTCGCGTCAGGTGACTGGTGGGTGCCATGAGCTGCTCGCGCTCAGCGCCCGGTCGACTCCCCGAAGAGCGGCCCCGACGACCGCACATTCCCTCCGCCGGTTGCGGACCTCTGTTCCCCTGAGCGCACGGACAGAGAAATCCTTCCGGACGGGTTCGAGGCAGCATGGCTCCGAGCACATCCCGTCGGCGGCGAGCTATACCACTAAAACGTGCGCGTGCGCCCCGAAGGTGGAGTAGTCCAGCTGCCGAAGGCCCTCCCTCGGGATTCGCCGGATCCCGGCCCGATCGGCGGTCTACCGTACGGACATGCCGCACAGCCCGCTGCGGTCATATGAGGAGGAGTCCTGTGTCATCGCCCTGTGACCCCAAGTACGCGCGCGCCGGCGACGTGGGCGCAGCACTCATGATGATCGACTCTCGGCTCAAGGCCCTCTACGACAAGAAAACCGAGACCGACCCCGAACACCAGGAAATGATCGACCAGTTCGCCGCGTCTTTGGGCCCTACAGGAGTCGATGCGCTGCTGGACGGCACATGCACACTCATCTACATGCTGATGAAGTGGCTGCGGTCAGCCTGCGAGGAGCACGACAAAGACGTCATCGAGTACACGGTGCCCAGCCTCGTGGCCACGATGCGCATGATGCCCAAGACCTTCCGCCCCGAGATCATCCCCACCATGGCCGGCCTACTCGTCGCCGCAGCCACCGACCTGAGCCCCAACCTCTGGCGGGCCCAGTACGGAGGCTGGATCGAGGCCGAGATGAACCCCCTGGAAGCTACGGCCGTCCTGCTCGCTGAGCACACCAACCGGATCGCCGACGACCACGACTTCGCCACCCGCTTGATCACCGACGCCCTGACCAGGTCGGACCAAGGCTGAGGTGCAGCGCCTTCGCGCGACGGTGGGGCCACGACCGAGGTGCCTGAAGTTGCGGGCGCCGTGACCGTCACACTCGGGGTGGGTGAACCTTGCGATTCCCACCCCGGTGGTCGCTGGGCCACGATCTCGTTCACGAGCCACTCGCCGATGTCACGGGTCATGCGCGTGCCTTCGTTGTGGCTGGCGCACTTGAAGGCGTCGAGTGCGCGGTGAGCCGGTGTGATCGCCTTACCTGACCCGCGCCGCCTGACCCGCGCCGTCAGGCATTCCCGTGCTGGAAGGCGCGGCGATACGCCGTCGAGGTCACCGCGGAGCTGGTCCAGGATCTGCTGCGGGACCAGCACCGCGACCTGGCAGATCGTCCTTTGCGGCTCGGTGCGCGTGGCTGGGACAACCAGCTGTGGCGGCTCGGCGACGACCTCGCCGTCCGGCTGCCCTGGGCGACGCAGTCCGCGGACGCGCTGCTGCGCAAGGAGCACGCCTGGCTGCCCTCTCTCGCCCCGCGCCTTCCCCTGCCGGTTTCCCGTCCCGCAGCGCCTCGGCGAGCCCTCCGAGCGGTTTGCGCGCCCCTGGATCGTCACCACCTGGCTGCCGGGCGAGCCCGCCGACCGCGCACCCGCCACGCGCGCCGCGGAGGCGGCCGCCGCCTTGGCCGCCTTCCTCACAGCTCTTCACCAACCCGCCCCCGACGAGGCGCCCGCCGGCCGTGGCCGCGGGCGGCCGCTGTCCGGCTGCACCGAACGGTTCGCCCAGCTGCTCGCCTCGGCCACCGAGCTGGGGCTGCTCCCCGAAGCAGACGCTGTCCGCGCGGTATGGGACGACGCCGTCGCCGCGCCCACCTGGCCGGGCCCGGCACTGTGGCTCCACGGCGACCTGCATCCGGCCAACGTCCTCACCGCGGACGGCACCTTTTGCGGCGTGATCGACTTCGGTGACCTCTGCGCGGGCGATCCGGCCTGCGACCTCGCCGCCTCTTGGGTACTCCTGCCGGACGGCGCCGCCGACCGCTTCCACTGCGCTTACCAGCCGGCCGCGGACGCCGCGACCTTGGGCCGCGCCCGCGGCTGGGCGGTGCTGAAAGCGCTCGGCGGCATCCTCATCGGAGAAGCCGGCGTCCGCGGCCGCCCCGGTGGCAGGCCCAGCTGGGGCCCACCCGCACACGCTGCACTGAGGCGCCTTGTCGCCAAGGCCCCCAGCTGATCACGCCTCAAGGTTCGGTGGCACCGGTCAAGCCGAGAGAGGCGTGGGAGCCGTGCGAGGCGTGGGAGGCGTGCGCTCGTAGCACCGGCCGCCGCACGACAGGGCCCGGAGAGCGCTGACAGGGCGGCGGGAGGACAGCCCGGGACATGGCACTGTCCCCCGTCACGCTGCCGCCAGAGCGCTATGTCCTCTTTACGTGGATACCCTGTGAAGTGTGATCGACTCTGGACGGCCGCGGATCCCTCGTCGCCACGGCCGGTGGCTTGTGCGACTGTCGCCGGTGATCCTGACCGTCGTCATCGCCACCCTGGCATACGTCACTCCCCCGGACGTGGCCTTCAGTCGCCTTCTGCCCGCGGCGCCGGCCCTCGCCGCCGCCATGTGGCCGGTGCTCCCCACCGTCCTGCTGGGGACGGTCTGCCTCCTTCTGATGATCGGCCTCAGCGTGGTGTTCCCCGGTCTGGGGACATGGTGGACGGCTGGGGGGATCATCGCGGTCACCGTGGCCGCCGCGTACGGAAGTCATGTCCGGCTCCAGCGGGAGCGCACCCTCTTTCAGGTGCGGCTCGTCGCTGACGCGGCGCAGCAAGTGGTGCTGAGTCCGATGCCGCGCCGCTTCGCGAGCGTCGAGATCGAGTCGCTGTATCTCGCGGCCGCCGCGGAGGCCCGTATCGGCGGGGACTTCTACGAGGTGGTCGACACGCGATACGGGGTCAGGCTGCTCATCGGTGATGTGCGGGGCAAGGGTCTGCCGGCAGTGGGAGCGGCCGCGGCGATCGTCAACTCCTTCCGGGAGGCGGCCTACGACGAGGCCGACATGGTCAGCGTGGCGCGCCGGCTGGACGCCAGCAGCACCCGATACAACGCCGCGTTTCCCCCCGAGGGGGCCATGGAGCGCTTCGCCACCGCGCTTCTCGTGCAGATCCCGCACGGGGAGAGGCATATCGAGATCCTCAACTGCGGACATCCCCCGCCGCTGCTCCTGAACCGCGGGGAACTCCGTGCCCTGGAGCCCACCGCCCCCTCACCGCTGCTCAATCTCGCGGAGCTGATCGGCGATCACTACACCATCGACACCTTCGACTTCACCCCCGGTGACCTGCTGCTTCTCTATACCGACGGGGTCGCCGAGGCCCGCGCCCGCGACGGCGGGTTCTTCCCGCTGGCGGCCTGGATGCGCCAACAGCCCCCGACGCCGCCCCACGAGCTGCTCATGGCTCTGCACCGCGATCTCCTCCGCTACAGCAGAGGACGCCTGGACGACGACATCGCCGCCCTCGCCGTGCGCCTGTGTGAACCCCCCGAGTAAGCCCGGACCGGATCGCGGCCAAGCGCATCTCCGCACAGGCGAAGACCGGCCGTCAACAACTCAGCAGAAAGGGGCAGTTGCTACGGGGAAGCGATGCGCGGACGAACATGCCCGCTCCGCGATCGCCCCGCCCCGCCCCCGTCAATGTCGGGAGTTCGGCCCCCCGGTTCGCCCCTTGCCTCACGACCACGAGGAGGGGCCGGCGGGCAGCAGGGTGATGGTGGCGTGTGCCGCGTCGGGGGCGCCGTCGTAGGAGTACGTGAGCAAACCGGCCTCGCTGAGCTGGGCCAAGGCCGTGGTGAGGACCTCCGGGGACGTGCCCAGGGCTCGTGCGGCTGAGTGCACGGGGAGGCTGATGATGTGCGCCGCGGCCCGTCCCAGTGCGGGGGCGGTGGTGGCAAGGTCCGCGAGAAAGCCCGCCAGCGATCCGCCCTCAAGGGCTGAGTGCGCCTTCGCCACCCACGGGGCCAGCCAGTCTTCGGCCAACGACGTCACCGGGACCACTCCTTCCACCAGGGTTCCAGAGCAGCATCGGCCGGGGACTGACGCGGGGCACCGCGCACCGGGCCGAATGGGTGACCTGCCGGCCGCCCTTCGAGAGAGGCAAGGCGCCGGCCACCGGTGAAAGAACAACCCTATTGCCACTACCGCTCGCCGCGTCTCGACGGTCGTCGCATATTCGCATGGATGGACGAGTGGATCCTGTGGGCCACGCGTGCGGTCGGTGCCTCCGGGAACGGCGTCGCGCGGCGTGGTGGCACGCCCGCGGCCACCCGTCCCGCTCGGCGGTGGAAGGGGGGAACAGGGACGAGGAACGCATGGTGGAACTGGTGTCGGGGCGCATGGTGCGGGAGCAGGATCCCGTCGACGAGGGCGCCGGCCGCCTCCCCGCGGTGTTCGGCGGACGTACGGCTCCCGCTGCGCGCACGCTCGTGGATGTGCTGGACGCCACCGTCCTGATCCATCCGCACGAGCCGGCCCTGGACGACGGACGGACCACACTGAGCTACCGGGAACTCGCCGGTGAGGTCGAGGGGCTACGGCGCCGGCTGGCGTCGGCCGGGATCGGCGTGGGCGACCGCGTCGGGGTGCGGGTGCCCTCCGGCACCAATGATCTCTACGTCTGCATTCTGGCCGTGCTCGCCGCGGGGGCAGCGTATGTACCGGTGGACGCCGAGGACCCGGACGAGCGAGCGGATCTGATGTTCGGCGAAGCGGCGGTGAGCGCCGTCCTGGGGGCCGGGCGGCGTCTCACCATGACAGGTCCGCGAGCCATGGGCGGTCCACGCCGCCCGGGTCCCGGGGATGACGCCTGGATCATCTTCACCTCCGGTTCCACCGGCAGACCCAAAGGCGTTGCCGTCACCCACCGCAGCGCGGCGGCCTTCGTCGACGCCGAGGCCGCGCTCTTCCTCCAGGACGAACCGATCGGCCCGGGTGACCGGGTGCTGGCCGGTCTCTCGGTCGCCTTCGACGCCTCGTGCGAGGAAATGTGGCTCGCCTGGCGGCACGGCGCCTGTCTGGTCCCCGTGACACGTTCCCGGGTCCGTGACGGAGCCGGTCTCGGCCCGTGGCTGGCCGAACAGGACATCACCGTCGTGTCCACGGTCCCCACGCTCGCCGCGCTGTGGCCGGCCGAGACACTCAACGAGGTGCGGCTGCTGGTCTTCGGAGGCGAGCCGTGTCCCCCCGAACTGGTCGAGCGGCTGGTCACGGAGGGACGGGAGGTCTGGAACACCTACGGTCCCACGGAGGCCACCGTGGTCGCCTGCGCCGCACTGCTGACCCGTGAACGGCCGGTCGCGATCGGTCTGCCGTTGGACGGCTGGGAGCTGGCCGTGGTGGACGGGTCCGGGGCGCCCGTCGCCATGGGCGGGAGTGGCCAACTGGTCATCGGCGGGGTCGGGCTGGCGCGGTACCTGGACGGCGACAAGGACACGGAGAAGTACGGTCCGCTGGAGTCGCTCGGCTGGCAGCGGGCCTACCGCACAGGTGATCTCGTACGGGCCGAGCCCGACGGCCTGGTCTTCCTGGGCCGGAACGACGAACAGGTCAAGCTCGGTGGCCGGCGGATCGAGCTCGGTGAGGTGGACGCGGCGCTGCAGGCGCTCCCCGGCGTGAGCGGTGCCGCTGCCGCCGTCCGGACAGCACGCGGCGGCAATGCCCTGCTGGTCGGCTATGTGGTGACCCGGGAAGGCTGGGACCGCGCGAAGGCCGTCGAACGGCTGCGTGCCCAGTTGCCCGCTGCCCTGGTGCCGTTGCTCGCTCCCGTCGACGTCCTGCCCACCCGCACCTCCGGCAAGGTGGACCGGGCCGGGCTGCCCTGGCCGCTGCCGCGGACGGCAGGGCCGGATCGCGCTGCCGCGGGTTCGGCCGGGCTGCTCAACGCCACCGAGGCGTGGCTGGCCGAGCAGTGGCGCGAGATCCTCGGTGTGCCGGTCACCGACGCCCGGGACGACTTCTTCGCGATCGGCGGCGGCAGCCTTGCCGCCGCCCGGCTCACCACCCTGCTCCGCAACCGCTACCCGGCCACCGCAGTCCGCGATGTCTACCAGCGGCCCACGCTGCGCAAGATGGCCCGGATGCTGGAGCGTTCCGCGCAGGGCGGGAGCGGCACTCGCTGCGTGCTGCCCGTCCCGGCCCGGGCCAAGATCGGGCAGCTCCTCCTGGTGCTCCCGCTCTTCACCCTGGTCGGGCTGCGCTGGATGCTCGCGCTGCTGGCTCTGGGCAATGTGCTGGCGTGGTGCGGCAGCTATCCGTGGGCGCCGACGGCCTCGTGGTGGTGGGTGGCGGCCGGCGGCCTGCTGTTCTTCAGCCCGCCGGGCAGGCTGGCGATAGCCGCTGGTGGGGCCCGGCTGCTGCTCCGGGGGCTGCGGCCGGGCAGCTACCCCCGCGGCGGACACGTACATCTGCGACTGTGGACGGCGGAGCGGCTCGCGGAACTCAGTGGGGCCATCGGTCTGTCCGGGGCGTGGCTGGTCCGGTACGGCCGGGCGTTGGGCGCGCGCATCGGACCGGAGGTGGATCTGCACTCGCTGCCGCCGGTCACCGGGATGCTCAAGCTGGGCCGCGGGTGTGCCATCGAGCCGGAGGTGGACCTGTCCGGCTACTGGCTGGACGGGGACCGGCTGGAGATCGGTCCGGTGAAGGTCGGCTCGGGCGCGGTGGTCGGTACCCGCAGCACCCTCTTCCCCGGCGCCCGGGTGGGCAAGCGGGCCCAGGTCGCTCCCGGTTCCGTCGTCAGCGGCCGCGTGCCGACCGGCCAGAGCTGGGGCGGTGCGCCCGCCGCCGAAAGGGGCAAGGCCGAACGGCGGTGGCCCAAGCGGCGTCCCCCGCGCCAGGCCCGGTGGGCAACCCTCTACGGAGTGAGCGGCCCGGGGTTGGGACTGCTCCAGCTGATGGCGGGGATCCCGGCACTGGCGGTGGCGGGCCGCTTCGTCCACGCCGGGGCAGGTCTCACGGAAGCCGTACGCGGAGCACTCCTCGCTCTCGTGCCCGCCACGCTGGCCTTCGGGCTGGTGTACGCCGCGCTGCTGATCGTCGCCGTCCGGCTGCTGAGCCGTGGTCTGCGCCCCGGCTGGCACCCGGTGCACGGCGGGATCGCCTGGCGGGCCTGGACCGTGAGCCAGCTCATGGACCTGGCCCGTGGCACGCTCTTCCCGCTCTATGCCGGCCTCATCACTCCGCTCTGGCTGCGCACGTTGGGCATGACGGTCGGCAGACGCGTCGAGGTCTCCACCGTGCTGGCGCTGCCCACCTTCACCACGGTGCGCGACGGGGCCTTTGTGGCCGACGACACCCTGCTCGCCCCGTACCAGCTGGGCGGCGGGTGGCTGCGGATCGGTGCGGCCGAGATCGGCGAGCGAGGGTTCCTCGGCAACTCGGGCATGACCGCGCAGGGACGCGCCGTCCCGGAGCGGTCGCTGGTGGGGGTGCTGTCCGCTGCTCCGAAGAAGGCCAAGAAGGGCGGCTCGTACCTGGGGATGCCGCCCATGCGGCTGCCGCGCTCGGCCGACACCGCGGACGACCGCCGGACCTATGACCCGCCGCCCCGGTTGCTCTGGGGCCGAGGGCTGGTCGAAGGGTGCCGCCTGCTGCCGGTGCTGGTCTCCGCCGCCCTTGGCCTGCTGGTGCTGGCCGCGCTCGCCCAACTGGCCGCACGCGGCTCTCCTGCGGGGGCGGCGCTGCTGTCCGGCCTGGTGCTGTTGGCCGCGGGAAGCGCCGCCTGTGGGGTGTCCATCGCTGCCAAATGGCTGCTGGTGGGCCGCTTCCGGCCGGCGGAACGCCCGCTCTGGAGCGGGTGCGTGTGGCGGGCGGAGCTCGCCGACACGTTCGTCGAGGTGCTGGCCGTGCCGTGGCTGGTCGGTGCGGTGCCGGGCACACCGTTGATGAACCTCTGGCTGCGGGCCCTGGGAGCCACCGTCGGCCGGGGGGTCTGGTGCGAGACCTACTGGCTGCCGGAAGCCGACCTGGTCACGCTGGAGGACGGGGTGAGCATCAACCGGGGATGTGTGCTGCAGACCCACCTCTTTCACGATCGCATCATCCGGATGAACAGCGTGCTTCTTCGCGAAGGTGCCACACTCGGCCCCCACGGCATCGTGCTGCCCGGCAGCACTCTTGGGGCGCACAGCACCCTCGGGCCGGGGTCTTTGGCGATGGGCGCGGAAACCGTACCGGACGGCACCCGTTGGCTGGGCAACCCGATCGGGGCCTGGCGAGAATGAGGCACAGCACGACCATGGACCGTCAGCCCGCCGCCCGGGAGGAGGGAGACCGTTGAACCCCCGACAGGATTCCGCTCCCGGCCCGGACCCGTACTTCCCAGATCACGGGGACACCCGCTACCAGGTGCAACGCTACGCGCTCGACCTGGACTACCGGCCCCTGTCCAACCGGCTCAGCGGCTCGGCGCGGCTCAGCGCGCTGACCGGACCCGCCGCACTGAACGAGATCGCACTCGACCTGGCCCCGTTCAGAATTCACCGGGTGCTCGTGGACGGCCGCACCGCGCGCTACACCCACCGGGCGGGCAAGCTGCGCATCCGGCCGGCCCGCGCGCTCGCCCCAGGGGCACCCTTCACCGTCGAGGTGCGCTACACCGGCAATCCCCAGCCGCTGCGCAGCCCCTGGGGCGGCCTGGGCTGGGAGGAGCTGACCGACGGTGCGCTGGTGGCCAGCCAGCCGATCGGCGCGCCGTCCTGGTACCCCTGCAACGACCGGCCGGCCGACAAGGCGTCCTACCGGGTGTCGATCACGACACCGTCCCCGTACACCGCGGTGGTCGGCGGCCGACTGCTCAGCCGTACCATCCGGGCAAGCAGCACCACCTGGGTATACGAGCAGCCGGCCCCCACCTCCACCTACCTGGTCACCGTCTCCCTCGGCAGGTACACGGCCGTGCCACTCACCGCCCCCGCGCCGGCGGACAGACAGCCCCCGCAGGTGCCACAGACCGCCTACCTGCCCGCACGACTGCTGCCCCCATTCACCGTGGACTTCGCTCGGCAGACCCAGATGATGACCTTCTTCGAGGAGGCATTCGGGGCATTCCCCTTCGGGGAGTACGCGGTCGTGGTCACCGACGAGGAACTGACCGTCCCGGTGGAGGCCCAGGGAGTGGCCACCTTCGGGACCAACCACCTCGACGGCGCACGCACCTCGGAGCGCCTGATCGCCCACGAACTGGCCCACCAGTGGTTCGGCAACAGCGTCTCGGTCGCCGACTGGCAGCACATCTGGCTCAACGAGGGCTTCGCCAAGTACGCGGAGTGGCTCTGGTCGGAGCAGGCCGGCAGCACAACGGCGGCCGCGCACGCCGCCGCGGCGCACCGCACGCTGGCCGCGCTTCCGGAGGATCTGCTGCTGGCCGACCCCGGCAAACTGCAGATGTTCGACGACCGACTGTACGAACGAGGGGGGCTGACGGTCCATGTACTGCGCTGCGCCCTGGGAGATGACGCCTTCTTCCGCATGCTCAGGGACTGGACCAGGAAGCACCGCCACGGCGCCGTGACCACCGCTGACTTCACCGCGCACGCCCAGCGGTACGCCGCCTCGCCCCTCGACGGACTCTTCGATGCCTGGCTGCGCGAGCCGTCCTTGCCTCCGCTGCCGCATCCCACGGACCGCACCACCGCTCGACCCGACGGGGCAAGCCTCTCTCGCAAGGGTGATTCCCCGTGAGCAAGCGAACGTGACCGCCCCGTACGAAACCATCGGCACCAGGCGGGACGGCATCGTCCTGAGTGGCCAGGCGGTCCCAGCGGAGGTAGCAAGACCCGGCGCCGACCACAACCTGTGGTGCGCCCTGTGGCCCGACCGTGAAGACACGGTTGTGGACTGCCGTGATACTCGGCTGGGCTCCCACCGACTACAGGTGCCGAGGCCGGGCTCGATGGCACATCGGATGCCGACCGGTGGGTACCCGACCCGGAAGGCGGATGATGCGCCCCCGACTCAAGTCCGATGTCCTGTACGTGCCGACCGGCGACGGTGTCCATGTCTTCGGCGCCGGGGTCGACCTGGCCCTGCGCGGCAGGTCCGCCTACCAGTGGCTGGACCGGCTCGCGCCGCATCTCGACGGTTCGGTCGAGCTTGACGATCTGCTCGGGCGACTGCCGAACGACAAGCGGCAGGTGGTGCACGCACTCGTGGGCCAACTGCGCTCCGCCGGCTGCCTGGTCGACGCCGGGGTGGACCTGCCGCACGGGCTCACGCGGCGGGAGCTGGAGACCTATGCGTCCGAGATCGCGTTCCTCGAGTACCACGGCGACTCCGCCGCGCGGCGGTTCGAGACCTACCGCCACAGCGAGATGGTGGTGGTGGGCTCGGGTCCGGTGTTCGTCTCCCTGGTGTGCTCGGCGCTGCGCTCGGGGGTGCGCAGCCTGCGAGCGGTGTGCACGGACGCGTCCGGCACCCACGCCGAGCGCATGGCGGAGCTCACCGCCGAAGCCACACTGCGCGATCCGCAACAGATCGTGCACCACACGCCGCTGGACGACGGCACGTTGAGCCGGGTGGTCGAGCAGGCGGATGCCGTTCTGCATGTCGCGGACGGTGCGGGCGTCGACCGGGCCGTCCGCCTCGACGCGCTGTGCCGGGAGTCGGGCACACTGCTGGTGCAGGGGCTGGTGCTGGACGACATCGCGTGGCTGGGGCCATCCGGTGCCGCCTGGCGATCGGCGTGGCGGCGGCTCGCTGCACGCGGCCCGTTCCGGCCCAACGCCTTCCTCACCGGGCCGGCCGCCGCGGTGGTGGCGGCGCACCTGGGACTCGCGGCATTCACCGCACTCACCGGGATCGCCTCCGGTCAGGAGGCCACAGTCGGCGCACGGGAGGAGATCACGCGCATCGATCTGGAGACCCTGCGCACCTCCACGCACGCCTTCCTGCCCCATCCCACAGCGCTCCCCGCCCGTCCGGAGACACGGGAGGATTTCACGCGGCGGCTCGAACGGCTCAGCGCCACACCGCCGTTGGACGAGGACACCTTCTCCCGGCGCGCGGCCCGCTGTTTCGATCCGTACGTCGGTGTCCTGCGCGCCCTCGACGAACGGGAGTGCACGCAGGTGCCGCTCCACGTGACCGAGGCGGTGCCGCACGCGTCGGGCGCCGTGCCGGTGTACGGGGCGGGAACGGGCTTCGCCGAGGCGCGCCGGAACGCCGCATTGCGCGGGCTCGCCTCGTACGCCGTGCGCCAGGTCGATGACCGCCGGCTGGGGCCCGGAGGCACCGTGTGGGGGTGGGCGCTCGACGAGCGGCGCGCCGAGGCGGTGGCGGCCGGCCAGGTGTTCGCGGCGGACCACGAGGTCGGGGTGGCCGCCCGATTGAACTGGGACGACGCCGTGGCGGACGGCCTCGCCCAGCACTGTGTACGCCTGGCCCTGCGCGATGTGGCGGAGGGACGGGCGCGGCCACAGCCCCTGCATCTGGATCCCGGGGCCCTGCCCCCCGAGGCGCGGCGCCTCCTCGACCTGCTGCACGCCTCCCGCGGCTCGGCCGAGGTGGCCGATATCGGCGGGGCCCTGGGCCTGCCCGTCCTCGCCTGGTGGCAGGGGGACCGCCCGGTTGCCGTGACCTGCGGGCCTTCGTCGGTCGCCGAGGGTCTCCGTGCGGCCTTGCTCGACCGGCAGTCGGTGATGACGAACGAACCGGCCTATGCACCGGTCCAGTTGGGGAAGCTGCACGCCCCTGCCCCGGGCGGGCGGCACCTCGGGCGGGCGGAGCCGGCGGGAGACGCACGCATGGTCACGGCCCTGCGCTCGCGGGGAAGGCGTCCGCTCGTGGTACCGCTCGATCACGATCCGGCGGTGTACGAGGTGCTGCCCTTCCTGGTGCGCGTCGTCCTCGCCGACGAGGCAGGTGAGGCAGCGGCGGCAGCTGGGCCGCGGGCGGCGGTGCGGGCCCTTGACTAGCGTCGCCGACGACCTGCGGAGCTCTGTCGGCCTGCGGTTCTGGTGGCGGACGTTCGAAGGGGTCCAGGACCTCTTCGCCGAGGGGCACGGTGAGGAGGGCGGCGCGGACGACCCGCTGCCGGTCAAGACATACCGTGGGCTGCCCCGCCACGTCCTGCCCGAGCCGGCGCGACGGATCGGGGACGCGCGCTGGTCCTTCGAGGCGTTCCGCGCCGCTCACCCCCATGAGACCCCCGGCCTCGGCGCCCTGGACCTCCGCACGCTCTCCGCCCTGCTGTACTGGACGTACGGGGTCGGCCGGATCGAGCTCGGTCCGCATGCGGTGTGGCCGTACCACCGGATGGTGGCGTCCGCGCGCTGCTTCCATCCCGTGGAGCTGTATGTGTGGCTGGCCCGTCCGGCGGGCGAGCTGCCCGCCGGGTGCTATCACTACCACCCGGCGCACCACTCGCTGACTCGGTTGCGAGAGGGCGGCGTACCGGACGCCGTACGCGCTGCCGCGGGGGTACGGGCGGACCGCGGACTCCTGGTGGTGTCCGCATGGTTTCGCAAGACCGCCTTCCGTTACCGGGACTACGCGTATCGGCTGTGCGCACAGGAAGCCGGGATGACGGTCGGGAACGCGCTGTTGACCGGAGCCGCGCTCGGGCTGCGCGGGCGGGTGCACCACCGCTTCGACGACGCCGTGGTCAACCGTGCGCTGGGGCTCGACGGCAGGGAGGAGACGGCGTTCGCGGTGATCGACCTGGCCCCGGCCGGAGACGCGGAGCCACTGCCTGCCCCGGCGCGCCATACTCCCCTTCCCACTTGCGCGTTGCCCGTCCTTGACCCTCCCCACGTACGGACCAACCGCTCCCCCTCCCGCACCTGGTCCGGGTTGACCACGCTCGACCTCGCCGCCCGGCTCACCGGCCCCGGCCCGGCCATCGACCCCGACAGCTTTCCGCTGCCTGCCCGGGCACCGGACCCGGACGGTGCCCTTGCGCTCGCGCTGCCGGAGCCCGGTCCCGGCGGCGTGGAGCTGTCCGCGGCGCTGCGCGCCCGCGACTCGGGAGGGCGGATGTTCCTGCCGGCCGCCCGCCCCTTGGCCGCCGGCCGGCTGGCGGCCGCCTTGCGGTACGTGCTGGAGCCCGTGTCCTCGGACCACACCGAGGCGCCGTGCCGCCCCCTGGTGGACGCCTACGTGCTGATCCTCGGTGTGGACGGGATCCGCCCCGGGCTGTACCGGCTGACGGCCGGCGCGGGATCACCCGCGCTGGTGCGGCTGCCGGAGCGGGACTGGCGCGCCGTGGTCGACATGCTGTGCGATCGCACGCCCGCGGTGAACTCGGCGAAGGCGGACGCCCTCGTGTTCCTCACCGCCCACCGGCTGGCCGGGGACCGGTGGTTCGGGGCTCGGGGGTACCGCATCCTGCACCAGGAGGCGGGGATCGTCGCCCAGCGGGTCAGTGTGCTCGCTGCCGCGGCCGGGCTGTCCGTACGGGTCACCAACGGCTACCACGACGCGATGGTCAGGGACCTGATCGGAGTGAGCGCCGCCCACGTGCCCGTCTTCACGCTCGTCATGGGCAGGCGTCGCCCCACCGCCCAGTACGAGCCGCAGCTGATCTGGTGAGCCGCCCTGCGGTACCTGGTGGGCCGGACCTACGGGCGTCCTACGGGCTGCGACCGCGGCTCAGGCCACGGCCGTCCTGCGGTCGGACCGTGAAGACGCCGGACGTCCACGCGCCGCAGGATGCGGAGGGACCAGTGACTGGCCCAACTCTCACCCATCCAAGAAGAAGGGGGAATGCGATGAACGACGACCTCGTCCTCGACCTCGCCGACCTGAGTGTGGACGACCTGGACATCCTGCCGGCCTCGCCGGGCGCGAGCCTGGAGACCGTGAACGTGGGCCACGCCATGGTCGAGATCGGCGCATCCAACTGCACCTCCACCGGGACCCCGGCGAGCTGCTGTTCCTGCTGCTGCTGCTGAATCGAGCACCAGCACAGCCGTGTTCGGCGGGCCCTGGCCCGCCGAACACGGCATCCCGGCGATGACGAGGACGTGACGTTGACCGACGCAGTGACAGCCCCCCGCACCGGACGGCCGCCCGCACCGCTCCCGGCGCGCTCCGGTGACGCGACGACGGCCCCCGCGGCCCGCGTCGCGGTCGTCGGCGAGGGCGTCCTCGCCGCGACGATCCGCACCGCCCTGTCCCGTACCAGTCGGCTGGTACCGGAGGAGGCCCTCGCCTGCGAGGCGGTCGTCACGGCCGAGGATCACTGGGTGACCGCGACCGAGCCGCCGCGCGCCGACATCCGCTGGCTGCCGGTACGGGTCGAGCTCGGCCAGCTCGTGGTCGGCCCGACCACCGTTCCGGGCCGGACCGGATGCGCCCGATGTGCCCGGACGCGCCGGCATCGGGCCTTGGGCAAGGACAGCCCGCGCTCGGCTCTCCTGCAGCGCCACGGCGAACGGCTCGCCGAGCGTGCGTCGCCGGTCCTCACCACCTGGTCGTGCGAAACGGCCGCCACGCTCGTGGCGAGCGAACTGGGCGCCGCCACCGGGAGGTTGACCGACAATGCCCTCGTCTTCCTGTCGCTGACGACCCTCGCCGTCGGCGTGCATCCGTTCCTGCCCGACCCGGCGTGCCCCTGGTGCGGCGGGCTCCCCGAGGACCGGCCGCCCGTCCTCATGGAATGGCCCCGCCCCAAACCCGACCGGGACGTGCCCCGTGTGCGCGACCTGCGGGCCGGCTGGGACGGACTGGTCGCCCGGTACGTCGACGGGCGCACGGGGCTGGTCCGGCAGCTCGACGTGCGCACCGACTACCCCTACCCCATGGTCTCCGCCCCGTTGCACCTGCCGGGCGGCGAGCAGGAGGCCGGGTTCGGACGCGACCTGGGCTACGGGGCCTGCGCCCGCACCGCGCTGGCGGAGGCACTGGAGCGGCTGGGCGGGGCCCGGCCCGGCGGGCGGCGCACGACGGTGCGGGCCGGTTACGCGGAGGTGGCCGACCGGGCGCTGTGCCCGCTCGACCTGGGACTGTACCCACCGGAGCGGTACGCCGAGCCGGGCTTCCCCTATCCGCCGTACGCTCCGGACCTGGTGCTCAACTGGGTGTGGGGACACTCCTTCGCCCGCGATGCCCCCGTCCTCGTTCCGGAGGACTACGCGTACTACCGCACCCGGCACGACAATCCGGCGGCCAGGCCCCTGGCGTACGAGGTGTCCAACGGGTGTGCGCTGGGCGGCTGCCTGGAAGAGGCGGCGCTGCACGGACTGGTGGAACTCGCCGAGCGGGACGCGTTCCTGCTGACCTGGTACGCCCGCCTCCCCGCACCGCGGGTGGACCTGCGGTCGGTGTCGGACCCCTGCGTCGGTGCGCTCACCGAGCGCATCCGCCAGGACAGCGGTCACCGGGTGCTGGCCTTCGCCACCACCCCTGACCACGGCATCCCGACGGCCTGGGTGATGGCCGTGCGCCCCGGCGATGCGGGCCGGCACGACGAGCCCGCCGCGGTCTGCGCCGCGGGCGCGCACTTCGATCCCGAGCGCGCCCTGATGAACGGGCTGTTGGAGCTCACGGCGAATCTGGGATGGAACCGGTCGGCCTTCCGCGAGGAGCGCGACCGCATCGCGGCGATGGTCGACGATCCGGGCCTGGTGCGCGAGATGCGGGACCATGCGCTGCTGTACTGCCACCCGGCCGCGTTCGGCCGCTTCGCCTTCCTGCTCGGCGACGGCGGTGACGCCGAGACGGGCGGCCTGCCCGTCGAGGAGGCGTTCGCGCACGCCACCTGCCGGCCACGTCACCAGGACATGCGCGACGACCTGGCCGAGGCGGTGGCCCGGTTCACCGATCGGGGTCTGGACGTGGTCGTGGTCGACCAGACCACCGATGAGCACCGGGCAGGCGGGCTGGCCTGCGCGAAGGTGATCGTGCCGGGGCTGCTGCCGATGACGTTCGGGCACCGGATGCGCCGCACCCACGGGCTGCCCCGGCTGCTGCGGCTGCCCGCAGAACTCGGCCATCGTGCGGCGCCCCTGGCCGAGGAGGAGATCAATTCGCACCCGCACCCGTTCCCGTGACGTCGCCGTGCCCACGCCCCGCATTTCCGCACCTTCCGTGACTGGAGTCGGCCATGACCGATGAGTTCTCACCATCGGACGCCTTCGGCGTACGGATCGGCGGGCTGCCCGCGAACACGCTGGATGACATGCGCTCGCCGGAGCTGTGGCGCCAGGTCGAGACCGTACGCGACACGGAACGCCAACTGGACTGCCTGGCGGCCGAGTTGTCCGACCTCCTTTACCAGCAGATCGGGCGGGCCGGTTCCGGCAAGCCGCTCCTGGTGGCCGTGCGGCGGGCCATCCACAACCGCCGCCCGCTCGCCGAGCGCCACTGGAACGACGCCGTTCGTGCGCTGCTGCCCCACGCCATCGTCGCCCGGGTGGACACCTGGGCGCGGCTGCGCGCCGGCCATCAGGAGGCGCTGGCCCGACTCGACGACCTGATCGGCCACCACCTGCGCACCCAGCACACACTGCTGCGCAAAGCGGCAGCAGATCCCGGGTTCCAGCACGGCCTCGTCCTGAGCAGTCCGGTGCTCCTCGCCGAGGTTCGCAAATGGCTCGCGCACCCCGACGAGCGGGCACCGGAACGCTCGCTGGCGCTGCGGCTCGCGAAGTACCTCGGGCGGGTGACCATGAAGACCAGCCCGTTCAGCACGTTCACCGCGAGCGGCCTGGGTACCTGGAGCGACGGTGCACGGAGCAGCGCGTCCACCACCGGTCCGGAGGTGCGTACGGTCGCCGAGCTGAACGTATGGGTCGTCCAGCAGATCGTCCGCAGACTCGAAAGCCATCCCGAACTCGCCGGGCGCTGCAGGCTGCGTCTCAACCCCGGCGCCCTGCGCACCGAGGGTGGCTGGCAGTTCCTGGGGGCGGGGGCCGAGGAGCCGCTCCGGACGCTGCCCGAGGCGGCTGCGGTACGGGTGTGCGTGGAGGTGGTGCGCGAGGGCCGCCCCACCCGCGAGGAGGCGGCCCGGTCCGTCGCGCGCCGCACCGGCAGCGAACCGGCAGCAGCCGCCGCGTACCTGGCGCGCCTGGAGGAGCTGGGGCTGCTGGAGGCCGAGCGGCCCTTCGCCGACCAGAGCCTCGATCACGTCGCCGACCTGCGTGCATGGCTGGCCGGCGCGTCGAGCCCGGAGCTCGTCGGGGTCGAGCGGGAACTCGCCGTGATCGCCGGAACGCTGTCGGGCTACCCGGAGATGACGGATCCGGCGCAACGAGTGCGTGCCATCGAGGCCGTCGAGGGCACGCTACGACGGATCAGGGACCTGCTCGGCGCCGATCGCATCAGTCTGCCCGCCAAGAACAGCGTCATCGAGAACGCCCTGCTGGCGGCGCCCCTTCCCGGACCGGACCGAGGCGCGTGGCAACCGGTCCTGAGAGATCTGGACGCCCTGCGGCACTGCTACGCCGTGCTCGACCCGGCCCTGCCCGGCCGGGTCACGCTCGCCGACCTGTTCGCCGAGCGGGTCGGGGCCGGGGAGACAGTGCCGTTCCTGACCTTTCACCGGCAGGTCCAGACGTGGCTGCGCGAGGACCCCGCGCTGCCCGCCCTGCTCTCCGTCGCCGTGCACGGCTACCGGACGATGCACGAGCATCGGCTCCCACGGCTGGGCGAGCTGGCGTCACTGCGGGACGAATTGTGCGAGGTGGTCCGCGCCGCGCCGGCCGATGCGCACGGTGTGGCACGGATCGCCCCCGAGCGGCTCCTCGCGGTGGCCGGGCGCCGGCCCGCGTGGATGCGGGCGCCGGACTCCGTGGCGTACTACGGCCAGCCCCTCGGCACCGGCTCCGTGCCCGAGTTCGTGGTCAACGCCGTCAACTCCGGGCACGGCCGGGGGCGTGACCGTATCGGGCGGCTGCTCACCCAGGCGGGCCTCGGCACGTCGCGGGACGCGGCCGTGGACACCGCCCTCCCGCCTGCCGGCGTCCTCCACGCCGACACCTGCCGCCACTTCGGAAGCAACGTGGGCCTGCGCGCGTCCGCCGTGGCCGCAGAGATCGAGTACCCCGGAGGGCGCAGCCTGCGCGACCCGGAACACCGCATCCCCCTGGGGGACCTGTATGTGCGGCACGACCCCGCACTCGGCCTGCTGACCCTGCACGCCCGCGGGCACGCCGGCGAGCTGCGGCCGGTGCACCCGAACCTGATCGCGGAGCTGTGGCTGCCGCCGGCGCTGCGCCTGCTGATGCAGACCTTCGGCGCCACGTCCAATCTGCTGATCCCGGGACGACGGATGTTCGGCGACCCCTCCCTCGCCGAGGTGCGGGAGGTCCTGGCGGAGCCGCGGGTGGTCGTGGGCCATACGACGGTCAGCCGCCGGCAGTGGGTGCTGCCACCCGACGCCATACCGCGGCGGGCGAAGGGTGAGAGCGACCGGTCCCTGCTGTTGCGGCTCGCCGGGTGGCTGGCAGAGCACGGGATGCCGCAGCGCTGCTTCGTCCGCGCCTTGGACCCTCGGTCGGTGGTCAGCGGGGACGTGTGGCGGGTCAAGTCCCGCAAGCCGCTCTACGTGGACTTCGCCCAGCTGCTGCTGGTCGGGGTCTTCGAGCGGCTGCTCGCCGCCGGTGCGGGTCAGGTGCTCTTCCTCCAGGAGGCCCGGCCCGGCCCCTCGCAGATGCCGGACTACGGAGACAGCGGGCCCCGGGTGACCGAATTCCTCGTCGAGATCAACGAAGGACGGACACGATGAGCATGACGAACGGACATGGCGACGGCCTTCGCCCGGATCCGGCGACCGCGCGGTCGGAGGACTGGGTGTGCGCCCACGTCTTCTACGACACCGACCAGGACGCGCTCCTGACCCGCTGCGTGCAGCCGTTGGTGGCGGAGCTGGAGAAACACGGACTGATCCAGCGGTACTTCTTCCTGCGCTACTGGGAGGGCGGCCCCCATGTGCGCCTGCGCCTGCTCCCCGCCCGCGCCGGCGACCGCGCCGAAGTCGCGGAAGCGATGGAGCGGGGCCTGAGCGCGTTCCTCGCGCTGTCACCCGCTCCGGACGTGGTGGACCGCTCCCACTTCGCGCAGGTCGCGCAGGGACTGGCCGGGCTGGAGGGCCGCGCCGGACACGACGCCGTGGTGCGGGCCAACAACACCGTGGAGTTCCTGCCGTACGCACGCGAGCACGCCGACTACGGCCACGGCGCCGCCATCGCCGCCGTGGAGCGGCACTTCTGCGAGTCGAGCCGGCTGGCGCTGTCGGTGATCAGGGCGGGCACCACCGTGGAGCAGCGGGCGCTGCTGGCGTTCGACCTGGTGGTGGGCGTGTTCGCGCTGTGCGACGAGATCCGCGAGCGGTGGGCGCAGCACGGTGGTCCGCCGCTGCCGTTCGGGAGCGGCCCCGAGGCGGCCGACGTCGAACCGCGCTACCGGCTCCAGCGCGAGCAGCTGCACGCGCGCGCCCGGCGCACCTGGGAGCTCGCCGCCGAACCGGCCGGAACCGGCCAGCGCGGATACTGGCTCGCATCGGTGCGGCACCTGCGCGACGCGCTGCACCGCATGGAGGAGTCCGGCGAGTTCGCCGCCGACTGGGCGGCCTCTCCGCTGGCGGATCCGCTGGACCTGCCGGCGACCGCGCACCCGGCCACCAGCCTGGTGCTGTTGCGCTGCGCCCACCTGGTGAACAACCGGCTCGGGCTGACCCTGTGGCAGGAGAACCAGTTGCGGTTCCTGGTGGGGCGGGTGCTGGCCGAACTGCCCGAGGCGCAGGGCGTCGCATGACCGGGGCCGTCGAGGCGTCCTGGCACAGCCTGCACGTCCACCACCACGACGAGGCCGCGGAGCCGGAACTGATCCTTGAGGCGGTACGTCCCGCGTTCGCCGCGGTGCGGCCCTGGGTGCGTGACTGCTGGTTCGGCCGGCACTGGCTGCGCGGCCCCCACCTGCGCCTCAACTTCCTTACGGACGAGACAGCGTGGTGTGAGCAGGTGCGCCCCGTGGTGCGAAGGGTGCTCACGGACCACCTACGGGTGCGCCCGTCCACCGTCGCACTGGACGAGGCCGCGCTAGCGCCCGTGCACGAGCGGCTCGCGGAGCTGGAGATGGAGCCCGGGCCGCTCCGT
This sequence comes from Streptomyces sp. NBC_01454, assembly GCF_036227565.1. NCBI lineage: Bacteria > Bacillati > Actinomycetota > Actinomycetes > Kitasatosporales > Streptomycetaceae > Streptomyces > Streptomyces sp. NBC_01454. The sequence goes on along the minus strand of NZ_CP109460.1, from coordinate 7,805,570 downwards.
CCGTGGGTGGCGGACAACACGGTCGTGGAGCGCCCGTATGACCACCGCCTGCAGGTGCTCGGCTCACTCCGCGCGAGCGAGCTGCTGGCCGGCTTCCTCTCCGACACGACCGACCTCGTGTTCCGGATGTACGAGCAGCTGCGCACCGCTCCCCTATCCGTGCTGGCCCTGGACCTGATGTGGACCACGGCGGCCGCGGCGGCGATCCCGTTCGAGGCCGGCGGGGCCCCGATCGAGAGGGGGGTGCTGTCGCTGCGCTCGCACGCGGACGCCTTTCTGTCCCGCACGAACGATCCAGCGGCCTACCGCACCCGCTTCGACGAGCGGTTCCGCCGGCAGGAAGCCGCCTTGAGCGCACGGTTGCGGGAGGTGGAGGCGGCCCTCGCGGAGTCGGACGGCACCGACGCCACGGGCTCCGGGGTGGCATTCGTACGGGAGTGGGCGCGGGCCGTGCATCGCCACCAGCGCATCGCCCAGCCACTGCTCGCCTCGGGCGAGGTGTCGATGGGCGGGGCGGCGGTGGCTCCGCGCATGCCGACCCGGCAGCTCAGCGAGTTCCACACGCTCCTGTTGTCCGACCACGGGCACCAGGACTTCCTCGTCGACGACGCCTGGTTCGCCTCGTTCCGCCTGGCCATGAACTACCTCTACCTCCACCTCAACCGGCTGGGACTGGCGCCCATGGACCGCGGTCTGCTGTGCCACCTGGCGGCGCGGACCGTGGAGTCGGTGCACGGCACCTCGGCCATCGCCAGCTTCGAGAGATACGTCGCCGCACCGGACGGGCGGGAGGAGCCCAGCTGGCGGCGGATCGGCGCCGAGTGGGCGGAGGGAACGCGATAGGGCCCGCGCCGCTCCGGGTCCGTGGTCAGCCGGCGCTGAACACCTCCGCGAGCTGGCGGCGGCCGGCGATGCCCAACTTGCGGTACGCCCCGGAGAGATGGAATTCGACGGTGCGGACGGCGACGAACAGCCGGCCCGCGATGTCACGGTTGGAGTATCCGTCCCGGGCCAGGTGAAGGATCTTCCGTTCCTGGGGCGTCAGGCTCTTCAGGAGCGGATGGGCGGCGTGCGCGGCGGCGTGACCTGCGGGCACCGGGGGCGCGGCGGGCGCCACCTCACCGGCCGAGCGGGGGCAGGGAGTGGCCGGGAGCGCCCCGGAGGCGGCGAAGGCTTCCAGGCACCTTGCCCGGAGCGGCCCCAGGGCCCTCTGGATGCGGTGCGCCAGCGGATCGGCACCACAGGCATGGGCGAGCTGGAGGGCCGGGAGCAACTCGGCGCGCGCCGCCTCCGCCCGGCCGGCCGCGGAAAGCTCCGCCCCCAAGGCCGCCTGCACCACGGCATGTTGCATACGGTCCGAGGACCGGGCGAGCGTCCTGGCCGCCTCTGCGAGCACACTGATGCGCTGCTCCCCGGTCTCGCTGAGTGCCAGGGCGTGCAGCGCGGTGCCGACGGATTCCGGGGTGCCCCAGCGGCGGGCGTCCGTCAGCTCGGCTCCCGCGAGTGCGGCGGCCTCTTCGCGTTCCCCGCACGCCGCGAGGACCCGAGCGGCACGGGAGCGCCAAGGGAGCACCGCGGGGTTGCGCACCCCGGCCTCGTCCAGGAGGCGCCCCGCCGCGAACAGGTCCTCCACAGCGCGGCCGGGATCGTCGCTCTCGTGGACCGCGGCCCGCGCGGCCAGGGCGTACGCCGAGTCCCGCCGCCAGGGCAGCTGGTGCCGGTCCAGCCTGCTCTCGGCGAGCAGGGAACGCGCCGAGTCCGTCGCGCCCCGCAGGGCCCGTACCTCGGCCAGGGCCGCCACACCGATCACGGCCAAGGGGTGCCCGGCGGCTGCGAAGGAAAGCAGGCGGTCAGCCATGGGGGTCAGGGTGGCGTCGGCGGCATAGAGGTCACCTCGGGCCCGCAGCACCGTCGCGCGCACCAGTGCCAACGTGACCTGCTCCAAGCGGCCGGCTCGGACACCGGAGACCTGGCGCCCGCGGCCGCAGTGTGTCCACGCCTCGGCGACGTCACCGGCCGCCACCAGCGCGCCGCAGGTGTGCCACAGCAGGGTGGCCGCACCGCACCCCTCGCCCCGGGGCAAGCCCTGCCGGGCGTAGCGGGCTGCCGCTCCCCGGTCGGCGCCGGCGTCGACCGCACGGACCGCGCGCAGCGCCGCGAGTTCCCGGCCGGCGACGCCCCGGTGGGGGGCCTGGCAGCTCAGATTGCCCAGCGGATCGGCGGCCCGTGCCAGCCACAGCGGGGCACGCCGGCAGACAAAAGCCTTGTGCAGGCGTAGCCGCAGTTGCCAGGAGCCGTCGCCCGGTGTGCGTCCGAGCCGGGCGGCGGCGTCGTCGAGGACGGTGACGGCGTCCTCGGACCGGCCACACCCGTCCAGCACGGCCGCCAGCGCCAGCGCGTACTCCACGACGATGCCGGGGGGATGGGACTCGCAGCGGGCGGCGTCCAACAGGTGCACGGCCCGCTCGGGGTCGATGACGGCGTACAGCTCGGCGAGTTCCCGGCGAATGGTCAACTTCTCCTGCGGACCGAGGGGTTCGCGAAGGACGCAGCGCCGGTACCGTGCCGCGTCGTGCGGCCTGCCCTCCCGCTCCAGCTGGCGGGCGGCCAGCCGCAGGCAGCGCTTCGCCCATTCCTCTCCCACGGGGCCGGCGGCGAGCAGGTGGTGGGCGACGGAGGTGGCTTCGGCCTGTCGGTCGCGCAGCAGGGCAGCTGCCCGCAGATGCAGGGCGGTTCGGGTGCCGGCGGCGATGCTGCCGAGAACCATCGCCTCCAGGAGCGGGTGGCGAAAGGCCAGCGGCGTGCGGTTGGCGAGCACACAGGCGTCGACGAGTTGATCGACGGCCGCGAGCGCCTCCTCAACCGTGAGGTGTGCCAGTTCAGCGCTGACCGCGACCTCGGCGCCGCCACCGAGCACGGCGACCGCCCGCGCCAGGTCCAGGGCGGGCGCGCCAAGCGGTGCCAGCCACCGGTCGGCTCCCGTCAGGACACCGGATGCCGCGGTGGCGCGGAGGGCGTCCTCCGTGGGCGCACTGTCGGAGTGCGGTGCCAGCAAGGCATGCAGGAGGGCGGGATTACCTCCGGTGAGGTCGCCGCACACCGCGGCGGTCCGGGCGTCGAGCACGACCCGAGACCGTGCGGCGGCCGCTTCGGGCAGATCCTCCGTGCGCAGCCCCGGCATATCGACGGGCTCGGCCGCGGTGAGGAGTACGGAGCCGGGCGCGTGGGAGATGCCCTTCATAAGGGCGGAGACAGCCCTGGCCCCGGTGCCGAAGGTCCGGTCCGTGAGCACGATGGCCAGTGGTACCGGCGGCACTGTCCGGGACAGATCCAGCAGCCATCGGAGCGACCAGCTGTCGACACGGGCCACGTCGTCCACGCACAGGGCGATGGGGGCATCCCTCCCTGTCCGCACCGCGGCAGCCCACCCCTGGACAGGGTCACCGTCCGGTGGGCAGTGCTGATCCACGACGAATGGGCCGTCCCCGGCCCGTAACTGGCCGATGAGCCGATGGACCGCCGCATACGGGCGCTCCCCCGGCCCTGTCCCGCGTACCGCGGCCACGCGGTACCCGACCGCGGAGGCTTCCTCTCCGAACGCGTCCAGCAGCGCCGACTTCCCCGCTCCCGGCTCGCCACGGATGACCGTCAGGTCCGCGCCGCGACGCCTACGGGACTGTTCAAGCACGGCACGGAGCCGCGCCGTCTCGCTCCCGCGGCCGATCTCCCCGAGCGCCATGAGCCCCTCCCGATCGCCGGCCGTCCCACACTGCTCGCGGCACAAAACCGGCGATCAGTCCACAGGATTCGCGATACACATGAAGGGGATACTTCCGCAATTGTCTTGAAAGAAATGCTCTATGGCAGAATGCCTTTACCTGTCCTCGCACCTGCGGTGCGGCGCTGACGCGCTCCGTACTGCCCCCCACCGCCCCACCGCCCTGGCGACCAGGACGGCCGCTCCACGCGATGGATCGCGCGGCACCCCCCTGTTCCGCACCCGCCCCTCGGGAGCGCTCTCATACGGCCTGAGCATGCGCGCACGCCCACAGGTCCACAAGCCACCCACCATGCCGATGAGGCCGATCCGGCCACTCTCGGCCGGCGCTGCTCCGGTACGCCATGCTCTGCCTGCCGGTCCTTGGTCGCGACGGAACTGGCGGCCGGCGCGAGCACGTCCGCCTGGGCGGCTTGGCGGCTGGGCATATAGAGCCCCCGCACTGGTCCGCCGCTTCCCTCGGAGCCGTCCACAGCCCTGACCGCTCGATGCGCCCCGCTGTCACGACTGGCCGCTTGCGCACGACACCACGATCAGGAGGTGACCCTGGCGGTCAGCCCATAGTCCAGCTCTGCACCATCGACGAGCAACGCCTCGACCGTACGCGTGCTGGGGTCGATGTCGGCCACGATCCCGTGCCCGACGTAGCGGGGGTAGCCCGAGGCGCCCATATCGCCTGTCGCCTCGACGACCGCCGATCGCACGGCTGAGTCCTCCACGGAGGCACCGCCTCTGTCCTCCACATGTTCGGGGACCAACAAGATCGTGAAGCGCTGCGGTTCTCTAGTCACACTCCGATATTTAAGCGCCTGTGCCACCAGCAGTGGGACAGGCACACGGCATCGGATGGCACATACGGGCTCCCCGAAGATCTGCCGCCGGGGAATCGGGGCTGGTAGCCGGCCCGCGGGCAGCCGCCCTTGTATGCGTGTTCCCCACCACTGACACGTGGTCCGTGCTGGTCCGTGCTAGTACGCGCTGGTCCGTGCTGGTCCGTGCTGGTCCGTGCTGGTACATGTCGAGCACGACACCGGCGAGGCCGCTCGACAGATGCGGCCGCTGCGCCGGCAGAGGGCGACACGGGCCGACGGTCCGCCTGCCGCGACGTTCCGGGCCTCGCACGTCCCTGCCCGGGTAGTCACCCGCACCAGTGCGGTGACCACGTCGAAGGGGAAGCCGACGGGGGCCACGTGCCGGGTGCCGTCAGGACGGAGAATGTGGCCGAGCGGGGCCGGTCGAGAAACGCCGTTGAGCCGGGCGGACGTTCGGTGATCGCCCGGCTCACTTCTTCTTCACCTCTTCTTCACCCCTTCGTTCCAGATGAGCTTGGCGATGTTCGGCTTGACGGCGGTGGTGATCACGCCCATGGCCGTACGGACGTAGCGCCGTTCCACCAGTTCGCGCAGCATGCTCGCGGCAACGTCGGCACGGGCGGTGAAGACGCCGTCCGCGCTCGTCTCCGCGGTGTGGAAGTCGGTGACGACCGGATGGTCGAAGAGCCCCGAGGGACGGACGAGGGTCCAGTCGAGGTCCGTCTCACGGATCACTTCCTCCATGCGCCGCATGTCTTCGTGGAGCGTGCGGCCCAGGCGCCGGTTCACCAGTGGGTCGAGCACATGGTTGAAGAAGTGCGCACCGGTGGGGCGCCAGTGCGGGTCGGCGATGCTGGAGCTGATGGCGAGCAGCCGCTTGACGCCGTGGCGGGCCATGGCCTCGGTGATGACGGCGGCGCTCGCCGAGTACGTGCTGATGGGCCCCTTGCTGAAGCGTGCGCCCAGCGCGGACAGGACGG